>CAYTLC010000242.1:0-2502 GCA_964438395.1 uncultured Candidatus Scalindua sp. | reverse complement strand
GGGTTGCTCTCAAAAAACAGAACCAGGAACTATTATCCAAACTCTCCTTTGAGATCGCCTATGATTTAGATCCCACCTTACAATCAAGCACAACCACCTGATAAATCCTTTCCTGCCTCTCGCTTCTTAACCCGCATCTCGTAACCTGCAACCCGTAACACTCTATTATAACTCGTCCCTTGCCCATGAAGATAGATTCTGGTAGACTAAACAGTCTAGAACCTTTTCATAACTGAATATCTCTTAAATATGGGATCGCCCATGAGAAACCTTCAAAAGTGTTATGTTCTGAAATGGATTCCTCTATCAGCATGGGCCCTGATCCTGCTTCAGGGTTGTGTCACCGTAGGGCCGGAGTATTCAACCCCAAAACTGAATATACAGGATGAATGGAATCAGGCAATAACAGAGGACTTCTCTGATGGAGAGGCGAGCCTGCAGACCTGGTGGACCGTATTCAACGATCCCATTCTTGACAGTTTAATCGAAAGGGCCGGCCAGGGTAGCCTCAAATTGAGAGAAGCCTACGCGAAGATTACCGAAACACGTGCTGTAAGGGGAATTAAGGAGAGCGAAAGGTCACCAAATGTAAACGTCTCAGGTTCTGCCACTAAAAGCAGCATCGACACTAAACACAACTCAACAACAGTAGATTCCGCCCAGTTTGGAGGAGATGCTTCATGGGAAATAGATTTCTGGGGAAGGATCAGTCGTTCCGTAGAATCTGCAGACGCCGGCCTCGAAGCTTCAATTGAAGATTACCGGGACGTACTGGTCCTGCTCTTCGCCGAGGTAGCGTCCAATTACATAGAAGTCCGAAAGCTTCAGAATCAAATCCAATCACTTCAAATGAACATCGATGCTCAGCGTAAAACAGTTGAGATAACACAGAGTCGCGTTGAGGCAGGACTTACATCTGCGCTTGATGTCATGCAGGCAGAGCTGAATCTTACGAGAACAGAATCTAATTTACCTTCCCTGCAAAAGCTGCTTGTACAGGCGATTAACCGGATCAGTGTGCTGCTGGGGAAACCGCCCGGAACACTCCAATCGGAACTGGAGCAGACCGTACCTATTCCAAACCCGACAAAAAAAATTTCGATTGGCGTTCCTGCAAACCTGCTGCGACAGCGGCCCGATATCCGCAAGGCAGAGAGGGAACTTGCCGCCCAGACGGCCTTAATAGGTGTAGCAACTGCAGACCTATATCCGCGTTTCTCTTTAAGTGGCTCCTTTTCACTGAAGGCAACAGATCTCGGGTCGAACGCTACAGCTTTTGGATTAGGACCAACTATGCAATGGAATGTCTTTTCTGGAGGAAGGATCAGGAACCAGATAAAGGTGGAAGACGCCCGTACGGAACAGGCACTGGCCCGTTATGAACAACAGGTACTGGATGCGCTTGAAGATGTAGAAAATGCACTGGTTTCATTCAGAAGAGAGAGGGAGCGCATGGAAAAACTGGCACTTTCGGTCATAGAAGCTGAAAAATCTGTCGAGCTTGTCAAATTCCGATACACAAGCGGCTTAGCCGATTTTCAAGATGTACTTGATATGCAGAGATCCCTGTATGAGCAGCAGGATCAATACGTGGAGAGCGAAGGAATCATGATACAGAATTTAATACGGCTCTATAAGGCCCTGGGTGGTGGGTGGAATCCGGAGATTGAACCGGAAGAAGCTTAGGGTTACGAGTTGCGGGTTGTAAATACTAATGACTAATTATGATTGAGGAATTTAATATTGAAGATTAAAAAACGAACCGGAGGGCTCTCTATGAAGATGCACATTGGATTAATTGTGTCATTAATAGCACTAGCATTACCTCAAGCTGTCATGGCTGAGCCTGAGATGGTACTGGTTAAGGGAGGCTGTTTTCAGATGGGCGATATCCTGGGTGAAGGACATGATGACGAGAAACCTGTGCACGAGGTGTGTATTGACGATTTTTATATAGGTAAGTATGAGGTGACGCAGAGTGAATGGGAGTCCATCATGGGGAAAAATCCGTCTGAGTTCAGGGGTAATGTAAACCACCCGGTAGAAAAAGTCAGTTATGATGATATACGTAAGTTTATACAGAAGCTGAAAAAGAGGAGTGGTAAGAAGTACCGTCTTCCATCAGAAGCCGAGTGGGAATATGCGGCACGTAGTGGAGGCAAGGATGAACTGTGGGCAGGGACAAGTGATGAGTTTGAGCTGGAGGAGTATGCGTGGTGTAAAGTTAATTCTGAAAAAAGAACGCATCCGGTCGGGGAGAAGGAGCCAAACGGGCTTGGTCTGTATGATATGACCGGAAATGTATGGGAATGGACATGGGACAGGTATGACAAAGAGTATTACGAAAGGAGCCCCAAGGTTAACCCTAAAGGGCCGTTAAACGGAGAATATTGGGCTCTCCGTGGTGGTTCCTGGGACAGTATAGCAGTGGACAGTCGTACGGCTTCCCGGAGCTGGGGTGATCCGGACATCAGGCTCAGCTTCTTCGGTTTTCGGCTTGCT
>CAYTLC010000241.1:0-2506 GCA_964438395.1 uncultured Candidatus Scalindua sp. | reverse complement strand
TATTCAAGGTTAGGATCGTATTTCTCAATCCGATAAGGTCCTGTCCCCAAGGGGTAACGATCGATTGTTATCCCCTTGTTACGAAGAATTCCCTGTTCAAAGAAATCTATAGCCTCCTGAGGCATAGGTGCAAAGAAAGGCATCGCCAACCAGTAAAGGATCTGAGGGTATGGTCTCTTCAAAACAATCTGATAAGTATAATCATCTATCAATTTAACTCCGGGAAAAGCCTGAGCATTCAAATCTAGATGAATCGGATTCACCCTTTCATCCTGCTCCCGGTTATAAGCGGCCCCCTGTGCCTTATGTCTTCGTGTCCTCTCCGATTCCAGATCTTTAACTAATGCAGCGGCAAACGCATCAAGACCATCAATGTACTTAGCCATGATGGGTAGTATCGGGCAAGGCAATCTCGAATCTGCCAGTCGTTTAATCTGATTGACGTAATCAACTGCTTTCAGTTCCCGGGTAGCAGCCTCAGGAAAATCTGTAATGTGATCAACATCATTTAATATCTCTTCAGGCCATTCTGTTTTCACAAAACAGGGATGGCTCTGATATTTAATTCCTTCTTTAATTTTTATTGTATAGACAACTTTTTTAACCTGCTCCAGGTCAACATCAGCAGGTAACAATCTTCCCTCATCGTCATAATACTCGGCCACCGGGATATTTGTCGCAGTTAACGGTTCTAATTCATATGGCCGTTTCAGGAAGTGATACTGAAAAGGAGGCTCATAAACCAACTCCAGAAACGCATACTCGTCCGAAGAGTAGGAGATCGCCGGATCCAGATGCTTGGGAGGTTCCGTATAAACCGAATAAAATATCGGCTGGGCCCTTTCCGATTTCGGATATGGATGATTCGGGGTACAGGAAACCTGTCCCAATAGAGTCACCAGCAAACAAAACATCAAAAAATGTTTCAATGCACTTTTTAATACTGAGCAATCTGTTCTTTTTCTCATAACTCTTTATGTTTTAGTAATACCCAATCCAAGTTTTATAGATACTTCATTAAGTTTTTTGTCAAGCGTCCAGATAGGAGTTTGTGCCAATACGCCCGAAGCGAGCAGATGGATGTCGATATATCCTAATCCTTTTCCCATCAATTTATTATTCTCAATAAAAGGCAATACCTCTTCATGTTCTGCCTGGGTCACCATTGGCAGGGTTTGAAGGAGTGAAAGAATCTCAGATCTGTTCCGAAGATGCCCACAAGCCAGCTCACCAATAATGAATGGATGACAGACAACATCACCATCGTTCAATGAGTTTGTAAGCCCGACATTACCTTCCCGGAGGTGGGATACCCACACTGATGTGTCAACTAGAAGCATTTTATACGTTTCCTGCTTTTCTTCTGGGCACCATCGTCAACTTCTTCTCAGTACCCCCCAATTTAGCAAGCCTCTTGCTACTCTCCATTGCGATCAGGGTTTCTAGTCCCAATTTTACAAGAGCGGTCTTCTCCTTAACACCGGTCAATTTCGATGCCTTACTAATTAATTTATCCTCAATATTTAACGTTGTCCTCATAATCTACCACCTTGTAATATGTTTTATTATATGCATTAATATGCATTAATTATGCATATATGTCAAGTATATTTTCCCTGGCCTTTCTGATATCATGAATGATGTAACAGAAAAAATTCACCGTTCCCCGTGCAAAAGGCGCCGAGGACAAGAAGCCGCTAAGAGCACAAAGAAAAATCAAAACAATTAACAATCAAAGATACTGCCATTGCTGTACATCTCCCTAATGAAAAAAGTTGCGATGTACATCAAATATTGTTATTTGTTATAATTAAGGGCTAACCAAAGTTCCTGACTTTTTATAAGGAGAGAGAAAGATGACAAGATATGTTTGTAGTATATGCAGTTATGTATATGACCCCGAAGTGGGTGATCCGGATGCAGGAATTGAACCTGGAACAAAGTTTGAGGATTTGCCTGATGATTGGGTATGTCCGGAATGTGGCGCAATAAAAGAACAATTTGAAGAAGAGGAATAAACATATCATTTAATAAGTAAGGCCTTTTGAATCTTGAAGTGGTATAATACAGCTGTTAAGGAAGAGTTCGACAAGAGTACAATTCTAACCTTATTATGAGGAGTAGAAAAATGAACGACACAGACATGGAAAAACTTGAATTTCTTGTAGATGAGTATTATATACCTGAAGTAGTTGCAAGTCTGGGCGCTGTCTGTCGTTTAAAGGCTGACGATATAAGAGGGACAGACAAGGAAGTTGCTAGAAAGTTTGAAACGTATTCAGAAATCCTGAATGATGCACGTGCTAAAATAGATGCGGCTTCACAGGGATGATTCCGGGTGCAGAATGACAGATACCGAGCTGTTAATCGTTATCTGGCAACGGCCGTTCGACATTCAATAATTAATCCTTATTACTCCAAACTATTAGAGGCATTATTCTTTCTTGTAACTACCTGCATGGATAGAATTGAGAAGGTGCAATATCCAAGGAAGAAGTAGAAACCA
>CAYTLC010000240.1:0-2508 GCA_964438395.1 uncultured Candidatus Scalindua sp. | reverse complement strand
TCAAGAATTTCAGAAACTACTGTTTTCCTTAATCTGTCCAATCCTTCACCTGTAAGCACAGATGTATTAACAACCGGGAATGCCTTCATCTGTGACGGAAGATTCTCGTAAAAGACATTTTGCTTAAGATCTGTCTTATTAATTACTATTATCTTGTTCCTGGTAGTTATAGAACCGAATAACTCTATCTGCTGGCTACAAAGCGGCTTAGACCCGTCAACAACAAACAACACAATCTGTGCGTCATCCATGGAATCATATGTTCTCTGCGCAGCCATCGACTCCAATTCACCACCACCCTGCGTCACCCCGGCAGTATCTCTCATACGGAGATTTACCCCTTCTATAACCATGTCAGCTTCTAATGTATCTCTGGTTGTACCCCGGGTCTGCGTTACTATCGCCTTTGAACGATCTAATAACTTATTAAACAAGCTCGATTTACCCGCGTTGGGCAAACCAATGAATACAGTTTTCACACCGTAATGAGAAATTACCGGTTTCTGCCCAACCCTGCTAATCACGCACAATCTCTCTTTTACAGCATCAAGTTCCTTCTCGATTTCACCAGAGGCGATCAATTCAATATCCTGATCATAGAAGTCAATAGCAGCTTCTGCCCTGGCACAAAGATTCACCAATTTTCCCTGTATATCGTGCATCAACTCCGTCAGCTTTCCCTTCAGGTTAGCAACTGACATTAACAGGTCTGAATCTGTCTGGGAACGTATTACGTGCATTACCGATTCCGCCTCGGCAAGGCTTATTCTTCCATTCAGGAATGCCCTTTTGGTAAACTCACCGGGCTCCGCAATCCGAAGACCTCTCGTTACTTCTGTAATGTCTTCTTTGTCAGTTTTCTCTCCTCCTGACGAAAGCAGTGCTTCCATGAGCATCTCAAGCAGCGGAGGCGAACCAAAGGTGTGAATTTCTACAACATCTTCCCTCGTGTATGAGTTGGGAGACTTCATAGTATAGATAGAAGCTGGGATGCGAACCTGTTCCTTCTCAAGATAGAGGCTGCCATGACAGGAGTTAAAGCCTTTCTCACGTACAATCTCTCTGACAGCATCAGGCACAAAGAGACCCCTTAAACAACTAAATACATCTTTGCCACTAAGCCTGACAATAGCCCTGAAAGAGTGGCCGGAAGGCGTGGATATAGCCAATATACAGTCGTTGAGACTAAAAGACATGAGTTTCGTTTATCCGCTGAGGTAAGCTCTTACTTTTTAACCTTTGCCTTAGCATCAATCACTCTTTTCCCTTTATAGTAGACATCAAGCTTTTTAACACTTCTCCTGATTAGTATCTGTTCACCTATGCTGATGATAGTACTCGTCGTCCAGTAAAGGGCAAGTCCTGAAGCAAAGTTATAAAGCATGATAGGAAACATGAGCGGCATCATCTGCATCATTCTCTGTTGCATTTTTGCCTGAGGATCATCTCCTGAGGTATTCTTTGGTGTTAGTTTCATTTGTATAAATGACGCTACACCCATCAATATCGGTAAGAGGTTAAACCACCCTCCAATAATCGGTAAGGTAAACGGCAATGCGAATAGTTGATCAGCTGCAGACAAGTCACCGATCCAACCCACGAAAGGTGCCTGCCTCATCTCAAAGGAGGATTGAAGCGTCCTGAATAAAGCAAAGAATACCGGCATTTGAAGCATCATGGGAAGACAACCACTCATGGGATTCGCCCCATGTTCCTTAAACAGCTTCATCTGTTCCTGTCCCACCTTCTTCTTATCACCTTTATGTTTTTCTTTTAACTTGGCGATAAGAGGCTGCAACTGCTGCATCCTGACCATCGACATCTGGCTTTTTCTCGTCAAAGGAAAGAGTACCAACTTTACTAAAAAGGTAAGCACCAGTATGGCAACTCCATAATTTGGAATAACGCTATACACCGAATTTAGTATCTTCACAAGTACCTTACATATAGACCTCATCATCCCATAGTCATAATCTAAAATCGACAAAAGCCCTTCGCATTGATTTAGAGCATTTTTCTCTTTAGGCCCAAGATAGAAAACATAATTATGCCGTTTTTCACCCTGCGGCGGTATCGCTATTTTTGCAGTATGAAGTTCTACGTTAAAATCAACTGCATGATGGTCTTGATAAACAAGATCAGGATTATCAAATGATTCAGCTGTCGCCGCAACTACTCTGCAGCCTGCCAGAGGCTCTAAAGCAACTGCAAAATATTTATTAGTAGTACCGACTAATTCGATACCAACCGATTCATTCTTATAAGGCATATTTTTTACTTCTGTATGCGCAATCTTCGTCTTGGCCCTGCCCCCCTTGCCCACGTCTATTCCAACTATTGACGCAAGGTTGGATGTCTTGCTTATCTCAGGATAAACACCATTTGCAGCCGTTATTGTGTATGATGCATTTATGTCAGAATCAGTAGTGTTCTGTATAGTAACAGCAACATCGAAATAATAATTTCCGCTTTTTAAAGATATCTCCTTTGTTATTTGGATTCCATTCT
>CAYTLC010000239.1:0-2529 GCA_964438395.1 uncultured Candidatus Scalindua sp. | reverse complement strand
CAGGAAATAACTTACGGTGCCGAATACTTTAAAACCCAAAAGGAAATCAATACTAAACAACCACAAAAACAGAAAAACAATACGGCCACTCAAAATTCCAAAGAGATAATAGCTGATGTAAAAGTTAAAGGTGTGACCATGGGTGCTATGGTTAAAAACGTATATAAACCATCTTATCCTTCCAGTTGTAAACGACAAGGCCATGAAGGTACAACTGTATTGAAAGTGGCAATTCTCAGTAAAGGTAAGTGTGGTAGCATAGAGATAATAAAATCTGCAGGTTGTGAATCACTTGATAAAGCGGCTATTAAAGCGTTAAAGAAAGCGAAATATATTCCTGCTAAACGTCTAGGTGTTTCCTTTACTACCACAAAGAAACTTGCATTTAATTTTAAACTGGAAGATTATAAATAAGAGAAAAGAAAAATTTTCGGTTGGTGTTACGATAAGTATCTTAAGTAAAAGATGTTGTCTGCTAATGGAGACAATAATTCAGAAAACTTAGTAAGATATTCCCCTTACCAGACAAAAGGTATCGAGAGTTTTGATTCCCTCCTTGCGAAGGTAATGTCGTTGGGGCAAATATGATTAAGTTGACAGGATTGAGAATTATAAGTAGAATTATCCATTCTTAATTTTGATCTTAAACAATTAAAGAGTACGGTTACAGGTAATTCTATCCTGAATGTAATGGATTGGATTTAAAAGGGAATCCCTGGTAGAACAGGGAACGGACCCGCCGCTGTAGTCGATGACGAAAATTGCCAGGCCACTGTTCGCCACAGGCGTATGGGAAGGCGCAATGAGTAGAACGATTCGATAGTCAGAAGACCTGCCTGTAACTGCTTCACATAAACTTCGACGGTAAAGAAGGTGAAGGTGTATATGGTAATAAGCAGCCAATTAACTTGTATGCAGACTTACTAAAAGCCCGTACCTTTTCTACTACGAAGAGATGCGGGCTTTTTTAATTTAATTTATTGTAACTACAAATTTGGTATAAAATGAAGAAAATATTATTAGGTATATCTGTTGTTTTTGCACTTTTACTATTGCCACATGTCGCGTATGCAATGCATATAACTGAAGGAATACTGCCCTCAAAATGGGTTATATTCTGGTATATTTTCATAATACCTTTCGTCGTCATTGGTACGTTTAGACTGAAGAAAAAGAAACGAGAAGTACCTGGTTTCTTGCCATTAGTAGGTTTGGTCGGGGCTGCCGTATTTGTTTTTTCATGTTTTCCAATTCCTGTGGTAGGTTTGAATGGAATGGCGACTGCGCATCCGGCAGGGACGGGAATGAGTGCGATGTTGTTGGGGCCTTTTGTTAGCGTTGTTATCGCGGGGATTGCGCTCTTCATACAGGCTCTTTTCCTCGCGCATGGAGGACTTACGACTCTGGGTGTTAATATCTTTTCTATGGGCGTACTCGGTTCTTTTTCAGGGTATTTCGCGTTCAGGCTGGCGCAGAGGATGGGCCTTAAACTGTTCTGGTGTGGTTTTTTAGCCGGAATAATTTCTGATATCTGTACTTATATGGGGACCTCTATAGGATTAGGGCTTCTAGTATTTGAAGGGGATGAGTCGTTCTCTGTCGCCATGATGCATAGTGCAAAAGCAATGTTGGAGATCTTTGTCGTGTTTATGGTTACTTCTCAGGGGCCACTATGTATTGCTGAAGGTATTGTGGTTGGCTTTGCCATATCCTATGTATATAAAGTCCGTCCGGGTATTTTACATAGCCTGAGGGTCATAAAGTCATAAGAAATTTACAAATTACATTACATCCCGTGTCATTCCAACACACAGCATGTTGGCGTACAGGGCCGGGAATGTGTTAGAGGAGCTTAAGAATTGTGAAAAAATATTTTGTTATTTTCGTATTCATATTATGTTTCACTCAATCGCACATTTTGTATGCGGCAGGGCCAGACATGCCTGACCCAATAGAAGGTATTGAGGCTGAGGAAACAGTAATGTCTGAAGAAGAGGGGAATTGGGTGGGGATTGATGTAAGCATTGTAGGGAAATATGCCGAGAAATATGGTCATCCACCAAGGGACCCTTATATCAACACAGACCAGGGAGATCTCTTGCTATTTGTTTTTACCTTTTTTGGTCTGGTCGGAGGTATTGTCATCGGTTACAACTTCAGAAAATTATTTGTTGAGGGAGAAGATAAGAATAATTTACAAGAAAAAAATTGACAGGATAACAGGATGTACTTGATTCGAAGAAAATACAGTTAATTAAAAGAGTACCATTAAACCAGAGTAGTTTAATCATGTTGATTGGACCTAAACGTTTGGATTCAGACTACAAGTCTGAACCAGCCTGTGGTGAAGGCAAAGATGAAATAAAGTGCAAAATAAAGAGTTTAGAATAAATGAAAAATAGGATTTTAACCTATCTTGTTAATCCTGTCTAAATACAGAAAACTATGGAAATATTAAAGCATGTTGTTATGGATCACTTTGCGCATAGGCGTAATTGGCTTACAAATATAGAGGTAAGGGTTAAGTTG
>CAYTLC010000238.1:0-2535 GCA_964438395.1 uncultured Candidatus Scalindua sp. | reverse complement strand
TAATCTGATGAAACTCCAGCCTCGCTGCGTTATCAACAATGGTTATTGTCCTGAATGCATGCGGATACTGAACTGTTGCCGGGGAGGCGATGTAGTGAAGACCGTTGATCGTCTGGATCTTTGAGACATGATGATGTCCCATCAGGCACGCCTTGACCTGTGGTGCATTGTCAAGAACGGCATTAACCTCCTGATAATTCTTCAAGAGGTATTTCTTCTTCCATTTTGGTATATCCCTGTTTCCCCATGTAGGCAAAAAGAGATGATGACTGAGTGTAATAACAATATCATCCGGATATTTCGAAATCTCTCTCTTTATCCATTTGAGTTCTTTCTTAATAATTTCTCCGTTATCGTGACCTTCTATGGTGGTGTCCAGACCCAAAATACGTAAGCCCGGCACAGGTGACACGCTCCATGAATAACGACCTGTTTCAATTCCATGGCCCTTCATCTTCTCAGCATACTGGCTCTTTGACAGTGCAATATCAGGGGGAATGGGAGATACTTCACGATTGCCGAATTGTGCAAAATAGGGAACCTTGACACTTGACATAATGCTCATAAATTCATCAAATCCTTTTGTGCCTGGATCCGTATTGTTTATATTGTCACCACCGAAAAGGATAAAGTCTATATCTGGCGTATTGTTGACCTGATCTATTACATCCCTGAAAATATTGAAGCTCTCCTCTTTCAGTGCAGTACCATTCTTTCCGCTAAATGTAACATGTGTATCTGTTATGTGAGCAAACTTGATGTTCTTCTTCTTTCCGGCCTTTGCCCCTTCATCCTTCTTCGTTGCAGTTGTACAACCTGCAAAATTTCCAACCAATACACCACCTATGAAAACGGCCTGTCCAACTGCAAGGCCACGTTTCACGAAATCTCTCCTGCTCAATTCACTCTCTAATCGTGTAGTTGCATTCTGTATCTTTTTATCTTCCATCTCTTTATCCTTTCCCTTTGAAGGGATGGTTGTGCGCAATAGCAACCTACCTTGCCTGGCTCAACCTTCCCAAATAATCCTTTATTTTATCTTCCTCTTCTACTGTTATAAATTTCCTGGACTCTTTAGTATCGTGCATGTTGTCGATTACACTTGACCACTGTTCCGGAGTATAGGTATAGGCATTAAGATCCGGCAGTTCATGACAGAGAGAACATTTAACACTGTAAAGTTTCTGATTGACCAGGTCCGTTTCCACCTCCTGCAGCTCCTCTTTGACCAGATCTTCTGTGCGTAAACTCTCTCTGACCCCCTCCTCCTTCTGCACATCCTTCTTGTATAAATCCTCTTTGTGCAAATCCTTTGTTACTGTCGTCGCACAGCCGGAAATGAACTGCTGAACTAACAATAGAACAGCTATCAATATTGCGTAAGTACTGGAACGTTTATTCATTTCTATTCACCTTTCTTTAATTCTCAATATTCAATCACGATAGATACTCTTTGATCTGACCAACAGTCCCTGTCTTCCGGATTTTCCCTTCTCTTATTACCACTATTCTCGTTGCCAGAGAAAATGCTTCTTCTCTGTCATGTGTTACGTAAATCATAGTTATGGCAAGTTCTTCCTGCAACCTTAATATTTCTCTCATCAACACACATCTTAGATCGGTATCAAGACTAGACAGCGGCTCATCCATCAAGAGTATCTTTGGACGAGTTACAAGGGCACGGGCAAGTGCTATCCTCTGTTGCTGGCCGCCGGAGAGGTCACCCGGAAAAGTATTCCTGAACTGTACCATTTGTACTTTTTCAAGAATTGTATCAATTCGTTCTCTAATTTCCACCTTTGGAACCTTCTTCGCTTTCAAACCGAATTCAATATTTTTATAACCGGTCATATGCGGCCAGAGAGCAAGATCCTGAAAGACCATCCCCACCTGCCTGCCTTCAGGTTCAATAATGCATTTCCCGTTAGCTGCTACCGTTTTGCCCTCAATAATGAGTTTGCCTTTATCAGGATGTATAAATCCTGCTATCATCCTCAAGAGCGTTGTCTTTCCACACCCGGACGGCCCAAGGATTACGATCCTTTCCCCTTTCTCAATACCGAGCGACATCTCCCTGATAACTGGGATCTTATTGTATGCTTTATAGACGTTTTCAATTTTAACTATCATTTTTATTTTATTTGCCGCAGATCAACGCAGATCACGACTGATGCTTTTTCTCTTATTGTCATAAGCAAATCTTTTAAATTTCGGTTTTTCTCCGAAATTCAATAACAAACCCACTTCAACATCTGTTGCCTTCAAGTAATTGATTAATTGTGCTTCATGCGCAGAGTCAAGGCTACGAACTGCTTTTATTTCAACTATTACTCTTTCGTTTACAATCAAATCTGCATTAAAATTTCCAATAATATTACCCCGAAAAGACACCGGAATATCTTTCTGCCTTTCTACGCGTATTCCATATCCAGTTAAAACAATATTTAGTGCTGTTTCATATACTGACTCTAGAAAGCCAGCACCAAGCTCATTATAAACTTCATAAAAGCTTTTAAGAATAATATCTGTAATTTC
>CAYTLC010000237.1:0-2549 GCA_964438395.1 uncultured Candidatus Scalindua sp. | reverse complement strand
TTCTCTTCTGTCATTTTACGCACTCCTTTAATTTAGCCATTATCACACCAACTTCTGACAACAGCTGTTCATTATCGTTATATGCGGCTTTTCCTTGTAAGTCTGAGTCTATTAACTGCTTGTTATACGAAATCGTTCCCAGTAAGGGAATATCTTTAAGCTCTCTCTTCATAAATTCACTGTGAGCATCATTCATTACTTTATTACCCACAGCATATACCGTTTTTATACCAAGATCCGCAGCAAGCCTCTTCACCTGAAATGCGGTCTGTATACTCCTTTTGCCTGGCTCTACAACAACAATCAGTGCTGTTACAGCCTTTATAGATGCACGTCCTAAATGCTCTATGCCGGCTTCCATGTCTATGATAACTACTTCATCTCTCTGCAGTATCAGATGATTTAATAACGTCTTAAGCATCACCCCTTCAGGACAGGCACATCCACTTCCACCCCTTTTTATTGTGCCAAGGGTCATCAACCGCATACCATCGTGTGAAATAGAGAGCTTTTCAGGAAGATCGTTGACAGTCGGGTTTAGCTTGAAGAACTTACCGAACTCATCCGATGTAGAACCAGTCCGCTCCTTTATAAGTTCCTTTAACTCAACTAGTGGTACTATTTTATCTGCGTCTTTAATACCCAAGGCTGCCGCCAAATTAGCGTCAGGATCAGCATCAATTGCTATCACCTTACTGCCAACATCCGCAAGAAGCTTTGCCAGGGTCGCAGTTAATGTTGTCTTCCCAACACCACCTTTTCCTGAAACCGCAATTTTCAATCTATATGCTACTCTCTTTAATTGTTGTGTATATATATCTAAAACGTATAATTTTACAATAGAGTAAAATTCTTGTCAAATATAAACTGGCTTTTTGCCGTGTTCCACCTGTTTAACATTTTAACTATTAGATGGTAGTAATGTTTATATCAACGTTTAGGTATTGTCAGGCCATATTAAAATGTAATAAAATTACCAGAATTATTATCTTGTTTTTTTGTCCAAAACCTCGTTATGTATGCTAACAACAAGAAGTTAATAATATTTGATGTAGACGGTGTAATTTTCAAAAGCCAGCTTTTGCTAAGTTATTCGCGGTATTCCGGTATTTTGAACTACCTGAAAGCTCTGTACTTATGTTTTTTATTCTGCATTAATTCTTTAAACATACGTGTTTTGCTTGAAAAGATATACATTAATATAAAGGGGTTAAAAGAGGAAGAGTTATGGCGTGTTTATTCTAAAATGAAGATTGTGCAAAACGCTGAGGAGACTATTCGTGAAATTCGCAATAAAGGCCATGTTGTTGCACTAATAAGCAGTGGTGTACCAGATATCCTGATTAAGGATCTTACAGATAAACTGCATGCCGATTGTGGATATGGAATTGAAGTTGAAACAGACAGTGGTGTTTGCACCGGTAAGATTGGCGGTTTACTATCTTACAGTGAAGGAAAGATTCAGATTGTCGAAAAAATGCTGAAAAAGCATAATATGACGTGGAATGATGTGGTTGTTGTAGGAGATGACAGGAATAATCTGGATATAATGGAACTTGCGAAGATCAGCATTGGGTTTAATTCATACTATCCTGTTCGAAAAAAGGTAAAATACCTGGCAGACGGTAATGACCTGAGAAAAGTCCTGAAATTTATAACTATCTATGATAATGTAACTTATGATGAGCTCAGTGCAGATATGCACTATGAGAGTTCTTCATCGTGGGGTCAGGAACTCAGACGTAAGGGAATTCATGCCTGTGCGCTGTTAGTTCCTCTGTTAGCAGGAGTTAACTATATGCTAACATTAGAGTTACTACTGGCAATAACATTTTTGTATGCAGTTTCTGAATGTGCCAGGATAAATGGGGTCGGCTTTCCTGTTCTAAGCTATATTACAAGATCATGTGTTCGTTCTAGTGAAAGAAGGAGTTTTGCATTTGCTCCGGTTACACTCGCTTTGGGAGTTCTGTTATCTTTGGTACTTTTTCCGACATTAGTTGCGTGTGTTACGATCGCCATTCTCGCATGTGCGGATAGCATGGCAACAATTGTTGGAAAGTTCCATGGAAAGATCAGGATTCCTTATAATCACAGAAAAAGCCTTGAAGGATCTGCAGCTTTCTTTATTACCGCATTTGTATGTGCCGCTATTTTTCTACCTCTAAAGACGGCATTGATAGTATCTCTGGTATCTTGTATAATCGAGAGCTTACCTGTAAATCACGATAACATTACTATTCCCCTGGGAACTGGACTGTTTTTGGGACTGCTAATATGAGAATACTGGGCATCGATTATGGAGCGAAGAGGGTCGGATTGGCAATTAGCTCTCCGGTTGGGTTAATTGCACAAGGTCTTCCAACAATAGAGCGTATTGACGGTCTGGACTATCTGGAGGAGTTAGCAGACGTAATCAATGAAAAAGAGGTAGAAGAGATAGTCATTGGCCTTCCGAAAAACATGAATGGTTCTATTGGAGAAAAAGCCGAGGAGGTTCTTGCGTTAGTTGAAACACTTAAATCCAAATTTAATCTTCCTGTTCATAC
>CAYTLC010000236.1:0-2617 GCA_964438395.1 uncultured Candidatus Scalindua sp. | reverse complement strand
TTATATAGCTAAATACTAACATTACAACTGGATCAGTTTTTGGGGAGCAGGTCAATATGATAACTAGCCAATTTATTTCTGTGAAGGACAAAAAACACTAGACACGAATTGCTTGCCCGAAAGGCTTGTCAGGCGGGCATAAATTGGCACTTAAAGAGCAATTAATAGATTAATCACAGCTCCCCGTGCAAATGGTGCAATGGAAACTGGAAATATATGCTATTTAAAGACCGAAATGATAGATTGAATAGTTTGTCATCTTGAAAGATTAAACTCTGACATCTTATTCAGCGACGTCCAGGCCGAACTCTTTCTTGATAGTTATTTTGGCATTAATGAAATCTTTATGTGCGATATGAAACAGACCTGATATTTTCCTAATTGTTTCAATCTCATTATGATCTAACTCGTCATCGCAACACGCTACACGAAACAGAGTCTCTATAACTGATTTCCTGACATCATAAGAGAGATTTTTGCCTACCTCACGAGTAAAACGATGCAGGTCTATTCTTTCCCTAGCAGCCTCCTTAATTGAAGCCATAACTGTTGCCATCTCATCTTCCGGTATTTTGCTATATAAAGTGAGGATTTCTTTGATCTTCTCATCTTCTTTCGCCAGAAACTTATCATCCGCCTCAGCGACAACCCATAACAGTGCCCCCAAGGCAATTTTATCGTCTATATCTTTTACCTCAGGTATATCATCTTTGTCTTTCCATACTGATGTGACTACATTACTTCTAAATTTATCCAGGAACCCGGCCATATACACCTTCCTCTGTTTTTACCAAAGTGTTAAAATAAAATCATTCTCGCATATTCTTTAAGAAAACAGTAGCCTTATTTACGGCTTATTCACTGTTCCCAGTCGCTTTCTACCCAGATCCTCTGCTACAATTCTATGCTATCATACGCATTTTCAATTGACAGGAGCATGATATTGGGTAGGATGCATTAATTATTACAGCATTAACAAATTTATTAAAAGGATACTCATGAATACACGATATAAAGATTACGATTTGGATTCTTTACCGGCAAAATCATACGGTAAAGATGAATGGATGACTTCTGTTCATATCAACAAACTTAGTTCCGATGGCTATAAAACTAAGGCGTTTTATTGTAAAGAGATTTTTGATACCCAGGAAGAGGCAGATGAACATTCATTGAATTTAGGCAAGCAGATAGTTGACGGCACACATCCTGATCTCAAAATTGATTTTTAAAACAGAGTTTAACGCTCCCCGGACAAAAGGCGCCGAGGACATGGGGATCGCAGAGGGCACAGAGAAAAATACAGAAAATCTAAACACGGAAAAGCCCTAACCCCCAGCTTTTTTATTTTTTGATTTTTCTTTTAAAATAGTAATTACTAAATTGAACAGTGACAAGTTCCCATCCTTGCTTACCAAGTGCATTAAGGACAGGCTGGTCTTGTTTGACTTGTTGTTTCATCGTTCCTTTAGTTTTTGCATTCATAATCTTATATTCCCATTGTGTTTCAGCAACATTCTCTTCTGCACATACGAATACGCTTGAAAACATTAAACCTACTACAAATATAGTTGCAAGCACTAACCGGCAATAATTCTTCTTCATTTCAATCCTCCTTTTAAGTAAATAATTTTTTCACGTAAAGGCACAGGGAAAAGATATTGACGAATTACAAATGGCTAATGACTAGCCTCACTTACCCATCCGTCACTAAAACTTGAATAGATATTTGATTATGCCGAATGTAGATATTGCTCCCAGCGTTATCAGGATATACTTGAATCTGTCATCTTTACGATGATGCCTTCTGGAATTGATAATAATACCAATGACACTTATGCAAAGCCCGAAGATCAATAGACAGAAAAGATAATGAATCAGCTTCGGATCCCATGTTGACCGCACGTTTACGTCTGCAGTCTTGGTGAACATATTCTCCTCTTCCGGTTTTGCCAGGTCGAGAATATACAGGGCAACTATCATTACAAACCAGCCGAAAATACCAAGCCATCTAAGTATCTTAATCAGAAGATCCGGCCCCCTTCGTCTATCTGGTTGCATTTTTACACTGTCTTCTACCAATTGTATCTCCCTATTATTTGATCAATGCACTAGCCATTGTTTGTCATTATAAACGAGCAGGGATGTTTTGCAATATAAAAGATTGCTCACCGCAAAGGCGCAGAGAACGCAAAGGAAAACAAAAGGAATAATTAATTACGGAAAGACACTAGTGGCAGAAAGAAAAGAGTAGAAGTAAGATACCAGATATAAGAATTGAGATAAGGAAATTTCAAATATTCAATTAAATTTTCTATTGACTTCACAATGTATTATCGTATATTTGCGATATAGGATATACAAAAATTATGGCTATAACAAAAGTCAGTGAATTCAGCTCAAAAGAGAGGAAGATTGCAACGCTCTGTAAGGCATTAGCCCATCCGGCGCGGATTGCAATCATCAACTTTCTGATTAAAAAGAGAGAGTGTATCTGCGGCGATGTTGTCAATGAACTCCCCCTGTCTCAATCTACTGTATCGCAGCACCTGAAGGAGTTGAAGAACGCAGGATTGATAGTTGGTGACATAGACGGCCCCAGGGTCTGTTACTGTAT
>CAYTLC010000235.1:0-2634 GCA_964438395.1 uncultured Candidatus Scalindua sp. | reverse complement strand
ACGCCTGAGTGATACTACACAGAACGCGCTCATCAATATAGTAACAATTTTCCTTGGACTTGGGGTGGGAAGTAAATTGTCTGCTGACAAATTCCTCAATCTTGAGACACTGGGTATTATTGTGCTCGGCCTGTTTGCATTTTCACTTGGTACTGCTGCCGGTGTGATTATGGCGAAAATCATGAATATGTTCTCATCAAAGAAAATTAATCCGCTGATCGGATCAGCAGGTGTTTCGGCTGTTCCAATGGCTGCCAGAGTCTCGAACAAAGTTGGCTTGGACGAGGATCCTCACAATTTCCTTCTTATGCATGCTATGGGTCCAAACGTGGCTGGTGTGATCGGTTCTGCAGTTGCAGCCGGTATTCTCCTTGCAGTATTTATGTAAGTCTACTCTTTCTTCTTATACTTCTCGTGACAATCATCGCATGTCTTCTGCAATTTCTCATACTCAATATTCATCTTGACCATCTCTCTCGATACACACGCCTCTACAACAGCAAGCGACTGGAAGTGAAATGCGGTATCCAGTAGGACAAAATCCTTTGGCAACTCCACTTTTCTCATACCGGTAAAAATTAACGGCGAAGTATTTTTTAACATCAAAGCATATTTACTTATATCATCCCAATTTTGTATTTCAATCGCCTCTGCCAGCGCATCGTCATATTCATCTAAGGATTTCATATGCATCCTGAATCTCGATACACTTTCATAAATTGAACTTTTCCCATCATCATGAACCAGCATCTCCATCTCCTCTTCATTTAAATCCAGACCCTCATCTGAAATCTCAACTTGGCTTACAAACTGCTCTCTGGAGAAATAAAAAAGTGGAATCAGTACTATTATTAACGGCACTATGAGCCAATGTGCTTTCATATCTTTTCCAATCTTTTATTAAATGAATATTATGCGCTATTATAGTTACTCAATTGTTTGATAATTTCACCAAAATCAGGTGCATAATCATATTCATCAGTATACATCAATTTAAAGCCTCTTCCTCCCCACTGAGTCCACACCTTATCATTCTCATAATCAAAAACAACATCTACTTTCTGACTTTTCTTCTTAAGAAGCACCTTGATTTGTGATAATTCAACTTCATTGACAATAAGTTTGTGAATTATATTTTTAAAGCTGGCATCATGTGTAGCAACAACTCCAATTTGCAACAGAGACTTCTCACACGGAAGAATGTCATATCTGTTTATACTTTTCATAACACTATCTACAAAATCCGTATAGTTGTCTCTTAATAATAACCTGGTTATGAATCCAATGTTCTTGTAGGAACCATCAGTCGGGGTAATATGGAGTAAATAGCCAAATTTACCTGGATAACTGATAGTCATAGCCGTGCACGTAGCAACTCCCTCAGTGTATAACAACTGGCTGTTTTTGCTCTTTTGAAACTCCTTAAAATCAACCTTTATACCGTTGTTATTATGTGCCCAATCCTGCTCAAACAATTTCCTCTTACCATTCTTATATGAATAGTCTGACAGATAATCAGTTACTTTTGCAAAAAGCTCCTTTTCTCTACCTCGATATATTTCTGTAATAACTTCATCTTCGTCTATTTCCGCTATAATAATCCATTCCGTTCCCTCATAATTAAATTGATCGTAAGAGCTGAAAACCCTCTTATTGCGGTAATCTTCGATAATTTTATTCCCTCTTTTTTCCAGTAATGCACTCCTTACCGCATCTGTATCAATCTTTTTAGTTATTATGGTATTATCATCGATAAATCTTGATTGTGTTATCATTAACTGCTTCTGATTTACTAAATAAACTTCACCTGTTCTACCCAGGTCTCTCCGGTCAGTTAAGATACTGTTAATATCGTTTATCGGCAATTGTAGAACAAAATAGCCAAGTACTTTATCACCTTCTATCACAGAAGAGATAAAAAAAGAAGCAGGCTCATCAGAAACAGAATAATACTCGTAATCAACAAACTCAGTCTCTCTAACCTCAGTTTTCCTTATTTTCTCATACAATGCAACTCCATCAAAGCGATCCTCATGTATATTTCCCAGAAAATCATCTTCCTTTTTGACAGTAAAGAAAATATCTCCCTTGCTGTCTATAAACAGAATATCATAGAATTTATCCAACTCAGTTACAAATAACCTGCTGATAGATTCCTCCAGCAAAGCGTATTCAATACCGCTATATCTCTGATTTCTATAAAGACGATGAAGTTTTGTAAAATAATTCTTGATATCATTATTTTGACATATTTGTACACCTTTAGCTTTCTGCTGGTTTAAATAATGTGTTACTTTAGTTCTTTTTTCATCCCTGATACTTTCTAATTTTGAAAATGTTGCCTTCTTCGGATTATAATTAAAATATATATCATCAAAATTTATAAACAGATATACGCCAAACATAAGCAGAATAGAAGATACACCAATAATCAATTTCATCCTGGTAAAATAATTGCGTTTCATAAATACTCCACATCCAAAAAAGTTTTTAAAATCAATTTACACTAGTATTATACAAAATATTCCAATGACATCTAACTTATATTTAAAG
The DNA here is from genome assembly GCA_964438395.1 of uncultured Candidatus Scalindua sp. Taxonomy (GTDB): domain Bacteria; phylum Planctomycetota; class Brocadiia; order Brocadiales; family Scalinduaceae; genus Scalindua. The sequence continues at coordinate 81 of CAYTLC010000235.1, read as the reverse complement.
TTCCAGGTGGAAATTTGAAGTTAATACTCATTCATGATGCAGACTGCTAGATATGTTATGACGGGGTCAAGGAACACGATG
>CAYTLC010000234.1:472-2638 GCA_964438395.1 uncultured Candidatus Scalindua sp. | reverse complement strand
ATATGTGATCATATCCGATTGCCATTAACCGTACCAGGACAGTTTCGCCATCATATGCAACCAGCCTGGTCTTAGGATCATTAATCGTAGACAAAGGGTTGTCCAGCTTATCCATGAAGATCCTGCCATTCAGGGTAAAGTAATTAGATTTCCAGCTCAAACCGTCCGTAATCGTTCCCTTATCTCTGAGCATCTCCATATATTCGCTATCTATTTCAGAGAAAAACAGGGTATACTCCCTGTCATACTTATATCCATAAATTTCGTTTTTCTCTTTTTCAATGACAATAGGAAAGTACAGACCTGCCATTATGTGGTTGGTAGAATCTACATGGCAATGTCCCATATATGAACCTTCAATATCGTCAGGTATTGATAAAAAATATCTGAATTTCTCATGAGGAAAAACAGAAGGATAAGGAATATTTGGAATACCATCTACTGCCGGTATTAGATCAAGGCCATGCCAGTGAATGGTGTGTGCCACATGCTGAATGCCGGAGTGTTCCTCAGCTTCATACCAGCCGGCATTGTGCAGGACAACAATATAGTTTCTTCCGGAATGAAAACGCATCTCATCGCCAGGAACCTGAATTGGTAATAGTTTTGCATCCCTCTCCTCAACAGTCGAAATCTCTCCAACGTCTGCCCAATCCGGTGCATGTGTAAAACCCCATTGATAGATATATTCACCATCAGCCATCTCTATATATCCATCTGTTACATAGATATGAAACTCCTTCTCTATTTCACCTCTTTCATGTAATTTGTGGAAATCAGCAGCTACCTTCTCATCGCCGACAATTAACTTCTCAGCAGCACCTGCTGTAGTCGCAAGACAAACAATAACAGCAAATAAAAATGGCAGTGCCAGGCACTTTCTCGGTACGCGTGAAACAACCTTGATAAAGTTTGAAAATGAATAAAACATTAAGCTCCTCCTTTTAAAAAAGTATAATATAAGAGATACTTCCGTTTTGTATAGCAACATTCATACCATTAGGCTATTCTGGTAATTCCAAGTGCAACATGAAACCATAAACCATTTCACACTAATGAATTACAGTGGTACTACAAATAGTATTATTAGCTTCTGATAACAAAGAAAAGCATAAATTCCGAAATATTTGCATAATCCCTAGGTTTTGCTAAATAATTCTGCGAATATTCTGCGCACCACCTATAAAATCCAATCATAAGATATTCAATACAATTTTCAAATAAAAAGGCAAACTCTTATTGCCAATTGTTTGCTTTTGAAAGACATGACCATATAGATGACAATTGATGTGATAAGGACTTACAAGGACAACAAGCCCGTTTGATCTGAAGAATTGTTTTCTGCCTCTACCGTATGGGAATCAGTTAATATTACTCGGTTCTATTAATAGGTTGATCCGAGGCTTTTAGCAGATATATGTTATCCGCTCCATCGATAACCCTCACAACAACATCGACCTTAATGCCAGTTTGCCACTTAGGCCCTCCTCTGGCAATCTTTTCCAGATGATTGCTGGAAGAATGCCTGGTCCTTTCTTCAGTAGAAAACCCTGACTCCCATACATCACTGCCATTGACTATCCAAATACGATCAGCATCTATAGATTTAGGAAACTCTAATGAATCGGTAGCCGTAACACTGACAGAAGCTATCAGCGGTCTACCGTTGGGCGGGCAGAACGGCATGAAGTCGCGCCAGATAAAGGCATCCAGGGCATACATGCGATCGTCGATCTCGATCTCCTCATGAGCAGACAAAAGCTCATCAATGGATAGATCCTCAGCTGTTCCTGCAGATGCGGCAATACACAAAAAAAATGACAACAGAAGAGCAACTCCAAATAGTAAGAAATGTTTCATCTTATTTTCTCTCTTTTTCATGCACTCTGGCACTGAGAACACAAAGTATCTGAATCACTACCTGGGATATACTTAGTTGTGCACTTTATACAATGATGATGAAAGCTGTGGTCATTACAATATTCGCAAAAGATTGAATCGAATACGACAGGTTCCGTACATCGGCACCCTCCCAGCTTGCAAGCACACGTTTTCTGCACCATTACATTTCAGATATTTCAAACAAAATGAGGTTTTAAATTTTTACTCTTTCTCTTCTAAATTCGTGACTACTACAACGCACTTCTCTGAAATCTATGCTACCTT
>CAYTLC010000234.1:0-462 GCA_964438395.1 uncultured Candidatus Scalindua sp. | reverse complement strand
CTTAACCTCGAACTCTGTCTTAGCGCTACCCTTTCCAATTGTAAGATCAGCTTGATAGCGGCCGGGAGGAAGAGTAAACACACCGCTTGGGTTGTAGTAATTAACATCAATATATTTCTCTGCCAGACTGCCATCAGATACGAAAGGGTAAACATACCATGAACAGCTATCCTTATACGGCTCCGCTCCTTCTTCCGAAACGGCTGTTAACCTGGCATATCCGACCTCAACCACAACACTCTTCTCTGTAGTCTCTGCTACCTTAACCTCGAACTCTGTCTTAGCGCTACCCTTTCCGATTGTAATAGTAGCTTGATAGTGACCGGGAGGAAGAGTAAAAGTACCGCTTGGGTTGTAATAACTGACATCAATATATTGCTCTACCGGATTGCCTTCAGCGTCGACATGGTAAACATACCATGAACAGCTACCCTCATACGGCTCCGCCCCTTCTTCCGGAAC
>CAYTLC010000233.1:0-2646 GCA_964438395.1 uncultured Candidatus Scalindua sp. | reverse complement strand
ATCCAGGCTGAAGGATTCAAAAGCCTTTCAGACGGTGACCAGGTAGAGTTCGAAATCGAACAGGGCGAAAAAGGCCTTAAAGCAGCAAATGTTGTTAAAGTATAAAAATATTTTATAGCATACTAGTATATTTTTTGCCGTATAATTTATCGAAAGTGAGTTGTATTGATCAATTAATATAGAATAGATGTAAAATATTATTATAATAATAACGTACAAGCCTCCGATATCTATTAAAAGTATCGGGGGCTTTTTTATTGCCACAGATAAAAGAATTTGGCCACGGATTTTCACTGATAAAACACGGATAGTAAATGCGAGAAACAAGAAGCAGGAAGTAAGAGGCAAGAGGCAAAAGACGTGAATTAATCTTCAACTCGCAACCTGCAACTCGTAACCCACAACTTTAGGCACTTTAAACTTTTGCTTTAACCACGTTGTAGTTTCAATATCAACAGTTCTCCCTGCGTGTTGAATCTGACTGGGATGCCGGATGTTCCAACGCCGCAATTTGTAACTCCCTGCATATTACGATATCTCCAGTGTCCTCTATAGAATTCTTTCCCACGATTCAGATGTTTGATTATAGGAGTTCCTCTCGGTATACAAACCTGTCCACCATGAGTGTGTCCGCACAGATAGAGATTGATTCCCATCTTTTCTGCAAGATCGTATATTTCAGGTGAGTGTACGAGAGCAATAGAGAAATCTGATCCTGATTTCTCCAAGGCGTGCATGGCCTGGTCAGTATAATAGTAATGAACATCATCTGTCCCTATAAACTGTATACAATCACTGCCTTTGCTCAGCCTGTAATCTTCGTTAATTAACATCCTGATTCCCAGATCTTCCATTGGTGCCACCATATGGCATGTGTCGTGATTACCAAGTATTCCGAGGAATCCATGACGTGTATTGATACCTTCTGTTATCTTTCTAAGGCTCTCGATAGCGCTGTTTATCGGGACATGAATTCCTTCCAGGTAATCTCCTGTGATGACACAGATATCTACCTCACGGTTATTAAGCTGTTTAAGTATAATGTTCTCTAGTTCCGGTATGCAGCCAAAATGAAAATCGGAAAGATGCAGGATTGTAAAAGATTCAAACCTAGAGGGAAGATCGGGAAATTTAAGTTCGAGTTCACGTTGTACGATATTTTTCGCATTATTGAATCCTCCCTCATATTTTCCGACCAGCTTAAGGAGAACCCTGAATGCCCTTAGAAAGAACAATAATAGATACCAGTGGTGATGGCTCTTTCCACCGTATCTTTTACTTTTCATATTCTCAGTTTCCATCCAGAAACGGTTTGCAGCCCAGATAGTACGCTGATTAATCAAGCGATCATCTGTGATTATGTTGTCCATATTGTTTATCATTAGTCATTCGTAACTCGCAACCCAATCCTCAATCGTCAGTATTCAATCTAAAGTCACCGGTTCGTGACTGCAATATAGAGAAGCAGGATGATGATGACTACAATATTAATTGTAAGGATAATCGCAACTTGCGATAGCGGCTCGGATAACGATAGGAGCCCGGCAAGCAGGGATTGTGAAGTGTGATGGATCTTCCAGTAGGCGTAAGTATCGACCACTATTAAAGGTAAAATAATAAGCTTTACGAATGATCCGAACACCGTACGCTTTTTGCCTCGCTTTTTTATTACAGCCATTTAGTAAATTCTCCGTTGAGCAATACCATGCATGGGATTATAATAAATATTCTCATGCGAAACCACAGAGAATTAAGAACAAGGAACTAGAAAACTTTAGCCACAGATTTTCACTGATAAAACACAGATTCCAAGAATTAATGAATAAAGGATTTAAGAAAACTAATAACAAATACGAAAAAGAGTTTTTGCTTCACTTTTCTAAATATTGTTTCTTAGTGGCCTTTGTGCCTTTGTGTGATTATTGTTTTAATTTAGGTTAAGATTATGAGTAAATCAAGACAGGAAAGATGCTTGCAGTGCCGGTTAGTAGTTCAAGAGTGTATTTGTACTGATATTAACTCTTTCCGGACAGAGCATAGACTGACCTTGCTGACAAATAAGCGAGAAGAGCATATCCACTCTAATACCGGAAGGCTGCTTCGATTAATGCTGGAAAACAACTCTCTTATTTATATTGGAGAAAAGGGGTGGGAGGATAAAGTTGAATATGAGATATCCAGGAGTGAATACACGCCGGTTATCTTTTTCCCGGTGACACCTTTCAGTGATGGGCAGGAGATAGTCGAAGAGAAAGGAAAGCCACTGAATATTATTGTTCTGGATACAAATTGGAGTAGTGCAAGGAGATGGCTCTACAAGCTGGGGTCTATGGAAATAAAGAAAATCGGATTAAGAACGGTACCACCTTCGAAATACTATTTGAGGAAGCAACCTAAGAAAGAGAACTTATGTACATTTCAGGCAGTTGTTTCATTACTGGATGAACTTGGAACAGGAAATTCCGAATCTGCCACTTCACACATGAATGAGATGTTTGACTTATGGGTAAAATCCATGGCAAAAGAGAGAGGATTGACTTTTCCTTAGTTGGATTATATCTCACCGCAAAGACGCAGAGAACACAAAGGTAAAGAATTAGACAGGATAACAGGATAGTAAGGATTAATAACTAATAACAAATGGGA
>CAYTLC010000232.1:0-2657 GCA_964438395.1 uncultured Candidatus Scalindua sp. | reverse complement strand
ACTATGTTTTTTATAAATATATCCATTTTGTTCCTGTCTGAATGTGCTTTAGTATTGTAAAAAAATATTTGTAAGAGAGATAATAAACTAAATATTCAGAATTTTCTACTCTTTACTCAGATCATTTGCCGGCCTGTCAATATTCGGCAGCAACAGAACCAACATTCCTGCTATCGGAAGCATGGACGCTGTGATTCTTAAGGATGTTTCCATGCTGTAATGGTCTGCAATGTATCCGATTACCGGAAGCATGAGGCCCGCAGAACCCCATACAAGCCCCATAGAAACACCTGCAATAGAGCCGGCCATGTCAGGGCATAATCTTTGAACGATCAGTACGTTGACAGCGGAGGCGGCAAGTACAACCATACCGCTCAAACCCAGTAGTATCATGGCAAAATTCCCGTCTGCCTGCAAAAACCATAAAAGCAGCGGGCAGGCAATGATCGATGAGCCTGCGATTATAATCTTTCTGCCTGTTTTATCTGCCAGGTATCCGCCTATTACGCCACCTGCACTTCCGCTAATCAGAAACGTGGATATGGCTATCCCGCTTTTGTGCATTGAAAGCCCTTTTGCAGTGAAGAGAATTGACATGAAGCTCATAAAACTCGTAATGACTAATGAACGGATGAACATTATCAAGAACATAATCCAGAGAGGGCGCGACTTTCTGTCAAAAAGTATTTTAAAATCTGACAGTTTTGTACTGCTTCTGTTTTCGTGATCTATGGCTAGTGTTTTAATCAATATCAGTGCCAAGATTACGCCGGGTATGGACAACAGCCATAGTTTATTAAAACCGCCTGCTGATGCAATTGATGTAATAATAAATGGTGCCGTGGCTAACCCTATGCACCCGACCATAAGGAAGATGGACATCGTAAATGTTGATCTGTTTTGGGTCAGTCTGGCTACAGTTGCCGCTGCATTAGGGTGAAATGCCGCTACTCCGGATGCACCGATAACGAGCATAAGGATAAGGAGAGTGAAGTTTGGAGCAAGGCCTATGCAGCTCAGAAACAGTGCTGAACAGAGAACACCGGAGACAACAAAGAGTTTTTTATTAAACCTGTCACCCAGGAAACCAAAAACAGGCTGTAGGATTGAACCAAATACAGCTAATATTGTAGGCAATATGGATACCTGTGTTATTGTCAGATGGAGATGCGACTGAAAGTAGGAGAGAAGAGGCATCAAAAAACCGGCATAGAAATCGTTAAAGAGGTTAGCAGATGTTAACAGGATTATAGATGTAGATATAAATCTACCATTGTTTCTTGTCATTTAATTTTCTCGTTCCCATGTTCCACAGCTTGAGAACTAGAAAACCTGGAACCCATTTCGAAGGCTTTTTTGCAGTCATCCGGAAATACTTCCTTGCGTCTCTTTGCTTTCTTCTCAGGGTCAAAACGGTCAGAAACAACCTTTGAATAATCCTTAAACTGATAAGTATCAAAACTAAGGAGTGACTCTGAAGCCCCGAATATTATCTTCAGTACCATTTCATTAAGACCGAAGTGGTGATTGTAACCATATTCCTCCATCTGCTCCTCTGTAACATTCATCGTAAAAATAAACCCCGTATTGATCTTTTTGGGGAAAAGCGACTTTAGAGGATCTGTATATGTCAAATATGGGAACATTAAACGCTCCATAAATGATCTCATCTCTCCGGAAGCGGTTCCATAATAGACAGGGGAGCCAAAGATGATGGCATCGGCATCCTCAACCTTTTTCAGGATTGGTGCCAGGTCATCCTTTACTACACACTTGCCATAACTTTTGCCACCCTTTATTTTGCAGCCAAAACAGCTCGTGCATCCTTTAAAGTTATGATCATATAGATGGATTAGTTCTGTTTCCGCTCCCTGTGACTCAGCTCCTTCAAGAGCTTTTTCAAGCAGCATTGCCGTATTCCATTTTTTTCTTGGACTTCCGTTGAAAGCAATTACTTTCATAAGTTATATTTCATTTAACCTCAGCTTAAATGACCCTCAATAATCTAACTATTATCAGATTGAATTATGGGAAATAAGAAGGGAGGGCAGTCTAAAATTACGATTTATGATTTTAGAATTACGATTTTAATCCAAAATAATGACATTGCGACACAGTCTGCAGGCCTGCGGGCAGGGAAGATTTAATGGATTTAAAAATAACAATCTATCTCAGTCCCATCAACGACCGCACTTCTTTCATCGTCTCTTCAGCTATCTTTTTACATTTCTCTGCACCAGCATTTAGGGTTTCTATTACACTGGCAGGGTTGTTGATTAATTCAAGGCTTTTCTCTCTTATTGGTTCAAGTTCTTTAACCATGTTGTCCGATAGTATTCTTTTACAATCAACACAGCCTATCTCTGCAGACCTGCACTCCTTGTTGACTCTGTCCAGTTCTGAATCTGTTGAGAAATATTTGTGCAGGGTATAGACGTTACAGATATCAGGGTTTCCCGGATCATCTCTTCTTTTCCTGTTTTCATCGGTTACTGCTCTTGACAACTTTTTCCAGATAGCTTCCGGTTCTTCGATAAGAGATATGTAATTATTCATACTCTTACTCATCTTATTCTTACCGTCCAGTCCCATGATCCTGGGCGCGTTTGATAGAAGATGCTGAGGCTCAGGGAAGAGCTCTCCATATCTCGTATTAA
>CAYTLC010000231.1:0-2688 GCA_964438395.1 uncultured Candidatus Scalindua sp. | reverse complement strand
ATAAGCTTGTTAACACTCATAGTATCAAGAGTTACTTCTTCAAATCTCTCTCCCGGAATTCCCATTAGCCTTGAATTATAAATTTTTTCAATTCCGTTTTTTCCAATCAGGGCATCCATAGAAATTGACTTTTGAGTAAAAAATTCTGATTCTGATTCACCACTTTTTTTAAGATCGTCAAACCATTTTTTCTTAAAATTATAGTTTTGTATCTCTTTTTCACCCATCTTTCCAACATAGCCTATTACATGCGAAGACATATCACCCTTGGGGTACCATCTTACCGGATTTGTTTCTATCTGTATGCCTGGTAGGTTCATCATCTCTACTTCAAACTTTGCAACTTTTTCCCAGGGTACGTGAGAGACTACTGAGTGTGGTATTGTTTCTTCTTTGATACGTATTTCTCTTTCATTTCTCCTTTCAACGGCATGTTTGATATTTTCTACTTTTTTCACAATTTTTGCAGCTTTATTGAAGATATTGATATATGGAATCTCAAGTAATCCAGCGATCTTCTCCACCCACATTACCTTATCAATATGACATTCATTGCAGAGGTTATGGTTTAATGCCCGTTTTTTCCCCTCTGATGCTCTGGGTAATATGTTTTGTTTAAAGCATGAGTTTGTGTCAAACAGCTTTCTATACATAACGGTGAGTTCAAAAGAGTGCTTGTCTACCGCTAAAATCGAACCGTTCCTGTCATAAATTGTTCCTCTTAATGTGTTAATGTCGACAGTTCTTATTCTTTTGTTATTAGATATACCACTGTATTTTCCCCCTTGAATCAACTGTATGTAAAACAGTTTGCAGAAGATAACCAGGAATAGTACTGATATAGTCCCAAAAAATATTTTAAAACGAGCCTTTTGCATTATCTTATTTTTCTTCTTAAAGATGGAAATCCGAATGAAGAGTAGAACCTGTTGAACAACCAGAATACTGGAGGAACAATTATTGCATTATAGATAGCGATAAGAGGGCATTTCAACACCATAGGTAATAAGCCTGCAGATGTAAAAGATATTGAGAACATAAAAAGGTAGAGAAAATTATATATTATTGAAATTATAAACGTAACCGAAATTTGTGTAGCCAGATGTCTGCCATATATATTATCTTTGATCATTGATATCATATACCCAACGATGACAAACAAGACGGTATTTAAGCCGAACAGGCCTTCAGAAAAACAGTCCTTAGCAATGCCCATTGTCCAGTTTGCATGTAATGATCGGTCTAGTTTAGAGTTTAATGAATGATAAACAAGAAAAATGATAAAGAGATCAGGTTGTATGCCCAGGACACTTATGTGTTGTAGTAATGTCGTCTGGATTAGTGATATGCAAAGAGTAACACTTATTATGGCAAACCATGGCATGGGGATTTTTTTGTAACTCTAAAAAATGTCTTTAAATCACATATTTCATCAGGGAGGTATTTCTCAATTTATTGATGATTTACTTCGGGATCAGAAATATGCTCTATACTTTGCTTACTAATTACCAATACATGCTCTATCTTTGAAATAGCAACTCTTGGTTTGATCTTAATGTCTTTGAACAGTTTTGCATTTTTCTGTTTGACCTCAATAACATCGCCAACATAGAGAGACTTCGGAAATGCTCCTCCGATACCAGATGATACAACCTTGTCAGACTCATTTATTTCTGTTTGTCTGGGTACATATTTCATTATACATGTGCCATCGGCAGTTCCCTGAACCATTCCCTGCGTTCTTGATTGCAAAAATCTCACGGGAACATTGGACGTGGGGTCGGTAATTAGAATAACCCTTCCGGATGAGCGTCCTATAGCTGAGATACGGCCTACAAGTGCATTTCCAAAAACTACAATATCGCCAACTGAAGCGCCTTGTTTTGTTCCGACATCAATAGTAATACTTTTTCTGAAGCTCGATACATCGTAACCTATGATATCCGCAATTATTGGTTTTTCATCACCATAATTGCTCTTTTTAAATTTTGATACAAATTCCAGTTTTTGTTCATATACATTTATAGCATCTTGCTGTTTTACTATTTTGTTTTTAAGGAAGAAGACTTCTTCCTCCATCTCTTCGTTTTTTTGAGCGTTGCTTGCTATTGATGCCAGCTTTTTAAACCTACTCTTAAAGAAATCAGATGTTTGAGATATTATTTTTTGAACTGGTGCAAGGGGTGACGCAACTGTAACTTTGATGTTGTTTGTTATGCTTGCCGGAATGGTTAAAAACGATATGGATACTATGACAAGAATATAAATTATACTGCTTTTAATGGATCTGCCAAAATCAGGACTCAAGTTCCCTATCCCACAAAACATTCTTATATAGATCAAGATCTTCCAGAAGTATGCCGGTTCCTCTTGCGACTGCTGTGATAGGTTCTGCTGCCATCGCTACCGGAAGTCCGGTTTCTTCAGCAGCTAATTTATCTAAACCTCTCAACATTACACCACCACCAACCATAACCATACCTGTGGTTAACAGATCGGAGGATAACTCAGGAGATGCTTTTTCCAGCGTTTTCCTTATGGCATCTAAAATAGCGTCTGTCGCTGGAAGAAGTGCTTCTCTTATCTCTTCCGATGTAATAGTGACTGCTCTTGGTAATCCGGCAATGGCATCACGGCCTCTAACTTCTGTTGTAAGTTCTTCCTCTAATTTGAAAGCTGAACCAATTT
>CAYTLC010000230.1:0-2691 GCA_964438395.1 uncultured Candidatus Scalindua sp. | reverse complement strand
CGGTGCTTTCAGCATTATTTTCAGTCGGATTTTCTGCACCAAGCGTATCTTCGGCCTGCAAACCTTCTAATTCTTCCACAGGTTTTTCTGTCTCAGCAGCAGCTTCGAGAGTTGACTCAGTTACATCACCCTCATGGTCATCTGTCTGTGAAACTTCCAAACCCTCAGCAAGAGTGTCAGTATCAGATTTTCCGCTATCTACTTCTTTTGGAATATCCACGGGTTTTTCTGTTTGTTCCAAAGGATTTTCAGTATCGGAAGGATGGTTGGATTGGGCCTCGGACTTAGCTTTAGCTTCTGTTGGTTTGTGTGCTGCAGCTTCCTTTCCAGCTAATTTTGCTGTTTTCTCAGCTTTCCTCGCCTTAGCCTCTTTTTGTGCCCTTGTTTTCTTCTTCTTTCGTTTTGCCATCAGATTTCTAACTAGACTTATTCGTTGTAGTGATAAATTGAGATCTTATCCTTTATGATTATCTTGTCAATCAATTTATTGTCACACATGAAAACTATAAAGTTATATTTTAATTGTTTCTATATTAAAGAGTTGTGAGTACCAAATGTTATCGGGCAGTAGGCCTGGAAAATCATTCTAACTTCTTTTCACTTGACTTCAATAATATGTATCTTTATCATTCCGTTCATTTAAAAAATTAATGAAAACCTGCTTCGCTCTCGGTCTGATTGGCAATACACCTTACATATATGATTTACCGTAAGCTCCATTCCCGCCTATAGTTAAACAGGGCTGTATAAGGCGAAACCCACTAAATATTACCGGTGGTTTATCTTTGTTATTTAAAATAAGAGGATTGTTATTATGAAGAAGAATAAAACTGTTTTAACCACTTTCGTAGTTATGTTGTTTTCGGCAATGATTTCACTTCAATCTTTTGCCAGCGACCTGCCAACACATTCAGAGGTAAAGGAAGCATTGAAGAGCATTGTTGGAGAGGAGAATGGGGGATTCGGTCTTAATATGTGGGCAACAGTGGTTGACAGGGACGGAGTTGTGAAATCCGTAGTGTTCTCTGGTAACGATAGGGGTGACCAATGGCCGGGAAGCCGTATAATTTCCGCACAAAAGGCAAATACTGCAAATGCTTTCAGTCTACCTGAGCTTGCATTATCTACCGCCAACCTCTTTGCAATAACCCAACCGCTCAGCAGCTTATATGGCCTTCAGCATAGCAATCCCGTTAATACAGAAGTGGCTTATCGAGGGCCATCTGAAAATATTGGAACGTTAAATGACCCTATGGTAGGTTACAAGATTGGAGGAGTAAATGTATTTGGTGGTGGATTAGCATTATACGACAGCAGTGGCAAAATTCTGGGGGCAATAGGTGTTAGCGGTGACAGCTCTTGTGCAGACCACAATATCGCATGGAAGTTACGCCACAAACTCAATCTGGATTATGTTCCTAAAGGTGTCAGCCCCACTCAAGATGACAATATCATTTATGACATAACCGGCTATACCAGTGTAAGCGGGTGGGGCCACCAGGAGTGCTCTCCTGCTGCTGCTGAAATTGCCGAGGAATTACCTAAAACACATCCTGTACGTACCAAGGAAAATAAATAAATATATACCTTTCTCCGAATGGCGTGGACAACATATTTGTCCATGCCATCACTTTAACGAATCTTTTACCCCTGAGAATAAATACATGGATATTGCACAAATTATTGCAGAAGAGCTTAATCTGTCAAAACCAATAGTCAGCAAAGTTCTATCCCTCTTTGCCGAGGGTAACACTGTCCCTTTTGTAGCAAGATACCGTAAGGAGGTAACCGGTGGCCTTGATGAAGTTGTTCTCCGTAAGATCGAAGAACGTAACATCTATCTGGGAGAACTTCTGGAGCGTAAAGACACGGTAACTAAAACTATTGTTGATCAGGGCAAAATGACTCCTGAACTTGAAAAAACTATCCGTGATTGTTTATCCAAGAACGAACTGGAAGAGATTTACCTTCCCTTCAAACCAAAAAGAAGAACCCGTGCTACCATAGCCAGAGAAAAGGGATTGGAACCATTGGCTCTTAAGATACTGGAAATGGAAGACAGCTTTGATCCTGTTAACTCAGCCACAGAATCGATGTCAGAGTTTAAGGAGATAGAGAGTGTCGAAGAGGCACTGGCCGGCGCCAGGGATATTATTTCAGAAACATTGTCAGAAAATGCCGATCACAGGAGCATCGTTTACAAACAGATGCATGAAGCAGGTCAATATACTTCTAAAGTAAAGAAGGAATATAAAGAAAAGAATACAAAATATAATATGTATTATGATTATCATCATGTTGTAGACACTATCTCAAGTCACAACATGCTGGGCCTGAGACGTGCGGAGAACGAAGGAGTGATTACCTTTACCATTGAAGCACCGGATGAAGAGATTCTTACAAAACTGAGAAACAGTATCATAGGGCATAAAAAGAACAGGTCTGCAGATATTGTATTAGAAGCAATTGAAGACTCTTATAATCGTCTGATGAAAACATCCATAATTTCAAGAATCCGCCTTGAAAACAAGGACAAGGCTGATGAGGAAGCGATAGAGACATTTGCCTCCAATCTTAATAATTTACTCCTGGCCCCTCCGGGAGGAGGGCTACATACTGTGGGAATAGATCCGGGCTTCCGTACCGGTTGTAAAATTGTAGCGTTGGATAATACCGGTAAACTTCTTGATG
>CAYTLC010000229.1:0-2695 GCA_964438395.1 uncultured Candidatus Scalindua sp. | reverse complement strand
GGAAACCTGAAATGGAATTTTATGAACAACTCATACAGTTCTATTAGTTCCTCACCATCAATTGGTCCTGATGGGAGTGTTTACTTCCTCATAAGCAAAGGTATTGTTAATGCTTTAGATGCGGATGGAAAATTTAAGTGGCATATAAGGATTGGGAGTAATATTTATCAGTCTTTCTCCTCACCTGTTGTAGGGGAAGACGGGGTTGTTTATGTCGGATCAGAAAATGGTATTGCTTATGCAATTAACCCTGACGGTACGATAAAATGGAGGGTCAATACCGGAAAGAGCATTCAATCATCACCGGCATTGGACAAAGATGGAACAATATATTTCGGTTCATACAACAAGGAGATATACGCGATCAACTCCAACTGCACTCTTAAATGGAAATTCAAGACTAACGGCTGGATTGAGTCATCACCGGCAGTAGACTCAGAGGGAACTACCTATATCGGTTCTACCGATGGCAATCTTTATGCCATAGACACAAAAGGAGAGTTGAAGTGGAGTTATCAGGCAGGTGGCTGGATTGAGTCTTCACCATTAATCGGTTCAGACGGCACAATATATTTTGGTTCAAATGATAATCATTTGTACGCTATCGGTAATTAAGTAACACGTTACATTAACTTTAGGCATTTTAGTTCGCTTTAGTCACTTCCCATCCGAACGGTATGACCGGGCGGGCAAACTTGACTTTGGCTATGCCGCACTATGAGGTAAATCTATGATAATTGTAATGAAACCAACTGCAGATCAGAGTGAGATAGATCATGTAGTTGAAAAGGTAGAGGAAGTTGGATGCAAAACAACACTATTGGAAGGTACCAATAGGAAAGTAATTGCCGTAATCGGTGATAAACGCGATATTCCACCTGAATACTGGGACACTATACCCGGTGTGGAAAAAGCGGTTCCGATCTTGACACCATACAAATTAGCCAGTCGTGAAGTCAAAAAAGTTGATACTGAAATCAAGATTAATGATCAGGCTTTAGGAGGCAAAAAAATAGGCGTAATCGCCGGGCCTTGTGCAGTAGAGAGCCAGGATCAGATTAATTTTATAGCAGAGGGAGTAAAGAAAGCAGGCGCTATTGCACTTAGAGGAGGCGCATTCAAACCCAGGACCAGCCCCTACTCCTTCCAGGGACTTAAAGAAGAGGGGCTTGAATATCTGGCCAAAGCAAGAGAAGCTACAGGATTGGCTATAGTCACAGAGATACTCAGCCCGGAACATATTGACCTGGTAAGCAGCTACGTTGATGTATTGCAGATTGGAACGAGAAACATGGCCAACTTTCTGTTGCTGGAGGCAGTCGGCAAATGTAATAAGCCTGTGATTTTAAAACGTGGAATGTCAGCAACTTTAGATGAGTTCTTACTTGCAGGCGAATATATACTCTCACACGGCAACCCGAATGTTATTTTGTGTGAAAGAGGGATACGAACATTTGAGACACATACGAGGTTTACACTGTCATTAAGTACTATTCCGCATCTCAAACTATTGACGCATCTACCTGTTATATCCGACCCAAGTCACGGCACAGGTGTGCGGGAGCTGGTAGCCCCAATGTCCAAGGGCTCAATCGCCGTTGGTGCTGACGGATTGATACTGGAAGTTCACCAAGACCCTGAAAAGTCATATGTTGACGGCCCCCAGGCACTGACTATTGATAGTTTTGGAGACTTGATGAAGGAAGCAGCTGCGGTTGCAGAAGCTGTAGGAAGAGAAATTTGAGGAGAAGAGATAAAGAGATTGCCAGCTATGCTGAGGTAGAAGAGTTACTGTCAAATGCTTTAGTTGGAAGATTAGGTACCTGTTCCAATAATATTCCATATATAACACCTGTCAATTACGTCTATGATAATGATAAGATATATTTTCATAGCGCACATGAAGGCCGGAAAATTGAGAATATAAGACACAATCAACAGGTGTGCTTTGAGATAGACAAGATTATATCAATCATTCCCGGCATGCGCATGCCATGTGGATCCACAACTGAGTATAAGAGTGTAATTGTGTTTGGCGATATAAGGGTAGTTGTTGATATAGATGAGAAAACTGATGCCTTAAACAAGCTTATTGAAAAATATGCTCCTGAGGCACCGAGGCTGCCCCACTCTTCAGACGCGGCAGAAAGAACAAATGTACTAGTAATTGATGTAAAAGAGATTACCGCAAAACAGAGCCCGATCGGTAAGAAAGTTGTGATTAGGCCAACCGGGAAATGAAATAGTTTTATTGTTTTAGAGAAATTTAGAAATTGAAATCATACTGACAGGAACATGTGATTAGCGTAAGAGAATAGGAGAAATTATAATGGTACAAAGAAATAAGAACATTGCAAAACTACAGGCAGGATATCTATTTCCTGAGATTGGAAGACGTAAAAAAGCTCTTTTAGAAAAAGAGCCGGATGCCAAATTAATAAGCCTTGGAATCGGAAATACAACCGAGCCTCTAACTACACATATTGTTGAAGGACTTAACAAAGAAGTAAACAAACTTGGTACAGCTGAAGGATACACCGGATATGATGATGATGCACAGGCCCAGGCATTTCTGGACAAATTGAAAACCAGAATTGCACAGAACTGGTATAACGGTATTGTGGATACTGATGAGATCATCGTATCAGATGGATCAAAACCTGATTGTGGAAGACTGTTCTTCCTGTTTGGCAAT
>CAYTLC010000228.1:0-2718 GCA_964438395.1 uncultured Candidatus Scalindua sp. | reverse complement strand
ACCAATAATGAGTTTGGGTTTGATTACCTGCGGGACAATATGAGAGTGCACCTTGAAGAACAGGTACAGGGAACATTAAACTACGCCATCGTTGATGAGGTTGACAGTATCCTGATCGATGAGGCAAGGACACCTCTCATAATCTCAGGGCCATCTGATGAATCAACAGAAAAATACTTTACTGCTGACAAAATTGCCAGGAAGATGAAACCTGGTAAACATTACGAAGTAAAAGAGAAGGAAAAGAGTACAAATATAACTGATGAAGGAATTAGTGTTGTAGAAAAAGAACTTGGAGTCGACAGTATATATTCTGACATCCACATGGACTGGCCTCACTATATTGAACAGGCTCTGCGTGCTCACTCGCTATTCATAAAAGACACAGATTACGTTGTCCAGGGAAAAGATGTTATCATCGTCGATGAATTTACTGGAAGATTGATGGAAGGCAGAATGTGGAGCGACGGACTTCACCAGGCCATACAGGCAAAAGAACATCTAAAGATAAAAGAAGAGAGCCAGACACTTGCCACAATTACACTTCAGAATTTTTACCGTCTCTATAATAAACTTGCAGGAATGACTGGTACGGCTTTTACCGAAGCGGCTGAATTTGCCAAAATCTACGGACTGGGAGTTGATGTAATACCAACAAACAAACCTCTACAACGCCAACACTATCCGGACAGAATCTATGGAACATCAAAAGAGAAAGAGAATGCCACAGTTGAAGAGATAGCTGAAGTGCATGAGAAGGGGCAACCGATACTGGTCGGAACGATTTCAATAGAAAAGTCTGAAATGTTCAGCACTGCACTCAGACGACGTGGCATAGAACACGAAGTTCTCAATGCAAAAAACCATGAACGTGAAGCCGCAATCATTGCAAAGGCGGGACAAAGGGGAAATGTTACTATCGCAACGAACATGGCTGGAAGGGGAACAGACATTGTACTTGGCGAAGGAGTGAAAGAGTTGGGAGGCCTCCATGTGATAGGAACTGAAAGACACGAGGCGCGACGTATTGACAACCAATTGAGGGGTCGTACTGGGCGTCAGGGAGATCCGGGCTCATCACGATTCTACGTCTCGCTTGATGATGACCTAATGCGCATCTTCGCACCTGAAAGAGTAGGAGGAATACTAAAGAAATTCGGCATGACTGACGGCATGGCAATAGAACACTCCATGGTATCCAAATCAATCGAAAGAGCACAAAAAAAGGTTGAACAGCATAATTTCGAAATACGAAAAAATCTTCTTGAGTATGACGAAGTGATGGACGAACAGAGAAAAACCATTTACGCATGGAGGCAAAGGGTTCTTGCACAGGAAGCCCTCCGGGAAGATTTGATTAAAATGATTGAAGAAAGTATCGTAGAGACCGTAGATTATTATATCGATCCAAAATTACACACTGACGAGTGGGAAATGGACAGCCTGCTTGACTGGTATAAACAGAAATTTGGTATAATAATTGACTTAAAGGAATGCAATATAGAAACAAAGGATAATGTTGAAGACCTGTTACTTGATACTGCCTGTGAAGCTTATGGA
Source organism: uncultured Candidatus Scalindua sp. (assembly GCA_964438395.1). Classification (GTDB taxonomy): domain Bacteria; phylum Planctomycetota; class Brocadiia; order Brocadiales; family Scalinduaceae; genus Scalindua. Next base: position 1,158 of record CAYTLC010000228.1, on the reverse strand, counting down.
GAGAAAGAGAAGGAGATCAGTGCAGAAGAGCTCAGGAAAATTGAACAAATTCTCCTGCTTGAGAAAGTTGACACTAAATGGAAAGATCATCTCTATGCAATGGATCATTTGAAATCAGGTATAGGACTGAGAGGTTACGCACAGGTTGACCCGAAGATAGAATACAAACGTGAAGCGTTGATAATGTTCGAAAGCATGATGGCGTCTATCAGGGAAGAAGTTACTGATCTCATATTTAAGCTACGGGTCAGGGCTGAAACAATAGATAGTAAGAACGTATGGAACGCTGACAACTTTGTCTACCAGGACTCTGAGAATACCATTCCTGAAGCTCCAGCCCCTCAACCGCAAATGAGAAGAGACGAGGCAATGACAACAAATACCGGTCAGGCTGAACAGAAACCCGCACCAATTCGTGCCGCTGCTAAAGTCGGCAGGAATCAGCCTTGCCCATGTGGGAGTGGGAAAAAATATAAACAATGCTGTGGCAAAAACTGATGAACTGTCAACGGCACCAGCTATTAGTACCATAATTTCTATATTAATTATTATTCAAATATCAATGAATGCAACAAGATGCCATTAATTTTTGATTCACTTTATCTAACCGCATCTTTATTAGGCTCACCATATTTATTATTTAAAATATTAACAAGCAAGCGTTATCGTTCCGGGTTGAATCAAAGATTTGGGATAATATCGGAAAGACTAAGCAGCAAACCTGGAATTTGGGTGCACGGAGCATCTGTGGGTGAAGTTATTACTGCAAAAAGTATTATTGAGAGGATTGACGAGGAATTCCCTGAATGGGAAACGTTTATATCGGCAACTACAAATACAGGGTTTTCTGTCGCTGAGAGAAATTTCTCAAACAAGAATGTTTTTTATTTTCCTCTCGATTTAAGCTGGGTAACAGAAAAAGTCATTCTTAAAAAAAGACCAGACTTTATTCTCTTGGTCGAACTTGAAATATGGCCGAATTTTTTAATATCAGCTTTTAAGAAAAACATCCCCGTCATCGTAGTTAACGGAAGGATATCCAATAGATCTGTTAAGGCGTATCGCGCTATCAGTAGTATTTCGAAGGATTTTCGAAATAGCCTGATCAATGAAAAGAATGTATATTGTGCCAGGACTGAGCTTGACGCACAGCGTTTT
>CAYTLC010000227.1:0-2749 GCA_964438395.1 uncultured Candidatus Scalindua sp. | reverse complement strand
TTAAACCTATTATGGCATGTAAGCCAACATCGTTTATTCGCTTACCTCTATTTATATTTGCCTCTCTTATCGGGATAACACATTCTCTAATTAATCTTTTAATAATTAAGCCGGATATAATTGTTGGTTTGGGTGGTTACGGTTCAGCGTTTCCTGTAGTTGCTGCATATATCAGTGGTATTCCAATTGTCTTGATAGAGCAGAATGCGGTACCGGGAAGGGCCAATTTAAAAATGTCAAGATGGGCGGATGCAGTTCTATGCCATTGGGAAAGTTCAAAAGAACGATTTAAAAAGGGAGATGTTGCGGTTACTGGTGTGCCTATAAGGAGTGGTATTATAGAAAACGAGTCTGCTGGAGGCGACAATCCGTTTGGGCTTGATAATCAAAAGAAGACATTATTAATAATGGGTGGTAGCCAGGGCGCACAGGCTATAAATAAAGTAATGCTGCAAAGTATTCCGAAGCTTCAGGCATTGGTTCCCGGTCTGCAAATCATACATTTGACAGGAAAACATGGATATGAAGAAGCAAAAGAGGTTTATAACTGTACAGGGATAAATTCATTTGTTTCCGAATTCTATAATGATATAGGTGCAGCTTATAAATTATCAGACCTGGTTATTAGCCGTTCCGGTGCAAATACAATCGCAGAGATTACTGCCGTGGGTGTTCCGGCAATTCTTATACCCTATCCATATGCTACAGACAATCATCAGTATTGGAACGCTTATGAATTGTCAAGTGCGGGTGGGGCTCTAATCATTGAGCAGGAAGAACTGGAGCCTGAAAGAGTCACGAAGCTTGTATCTGAATTGCTCATGAACGATGAAAGGCTGGATAACATGAAGAAAATAAATAGAAGTCTGAACAAGCCTCTTGCTGCTGCAAGGGTTGTCGATAAGATATGCCAGACACTCAAAGAGAAAAAGGCGAAGAAGAATGTGCTTAGTTTTGTTAGTCCTGTTTAGTTTGAAATGCTCTGAAATTTAAAACATTCTCGAAAGTGAATATGATAAAAAGTCCGGAAATTATTAGTGAGATATTCAGGCATAACGTTCCCCTGCAAAAATATACATCTTTCAGGACAGGAGGGCCAGCAGAGATATTTGTGGAGCCATTGGGTGCCTTAGAGCTTCAGAGAGTGCTCCAGTTCTGTAAAGATGAGCAGAAAAAGATATATATTTTTGGAAAAGGCACCAACCTCCTTGTTGGTGATAATGGTGTTAAAGGAGTGGTTATCCATTTAGGAGGAATAAATTTTAAAAATGTAGAAAGAGACGGTAGATATGTGTTGTGCGGGGCAGGCGTAAACCTTTCTCAGCTTATCCGTACGGTAGCCTTAAGTGGGTTTGGAGGGTTGGAGGCATTAGCAGGAATCCCTGGCACTGTTGGCGGTGCAGTAATGATGAACGCAGGGGGGAAATACGGAGATATAAGCGACACTATCAGGTCTCTGACTACAATGACTTTAGACGGGACTATTATTAAGTACATGCGTGAAGAAGTAGATTTTGAATACCGTAGATGTAATCTAAGTGGACAAATAGTTATTGAAGTAGAATTCCAGCTTAATGAATCAAAGATAGAAGTGGTTCTGGAAAAGATGGATGAAATCTATAATGAGAAACAGGAAAGTCAGCCTCTGGGAACGTTTAACGCGGGAAGCATATTTAAAAATACATCCGAATATAAGGCGGCAGAACTTATTGATAAAGCAAATCTCAAAGGCATAAAAGTGGGAGGAGCTGTTGTTTCCGAAAAACATGCAAATTTTATAGTTAACACCGGGAGCGCTACCAGTGCTGATATACTTGAACTGATAAAAATAATTAAAGATACCATCAAGGAAAAATACAATGTCTCTCTGGAAGAAGAGATACATATTTGGTAGTTATGCAAATATTATATTGACAATAGAACGGTAGAATAAATTTAGAATGTAGTATTGCACTGAACTGAACTGTTTTGGTTCTTTTCTTACGAATAAAAAATGCACAGAGAATACAGAAAAAATAAATAAACCCGAAATAATATTAGGGTATTGTCTGTCATTCTCTGTGCATAAAATAGTAAAGAGGGTTTTAAACGCAATGATTGAGTCTGATAAAATAATGGGCATTGTTGTGGCGGACAAGGATGGGGTTATAAAGTCGATTAGCCGCACCAATGGAAGTTTGCCATCCAGTTTGGTTGGTACAAAGTGGCACGATGCTTTTTCGATACCGGTTGAAGAGATACATATTGAAGAGGAAAGAAACCATGAAGTTTTCAGACTGAGCGAATCCGGGGAAAAGTTATCTGTATTTCCTTCTTATGATCAGGAAGGAAGTATTTTAGAATTTCATATTTTAGTAGAAGAGAATTGTGAAGGAGATAGCTATACACAATCTATGAATAAAGTATCATGTCTTGGGAAAATTGTTCCAGGCATTGCCCATGAAATTAATAATCCTCTGGCATATGTATCTGGATGGTTACAGATGCTCCATGTCGAAACACAAGATACGGACCCCAAAAAAAAGACCTATGAAACTCTTATAAGTGAGTTTGAACGTATAGCCACTTTGTCTAACAGCTTACTTGATTTTACAAGGCAAACTCCAAGGCCAAAGAAAACTTTTGACGTAAATCAAGTAGTAGAAGAAGTAATAACAATGATCGGATATACAATGAAGAGCGAAAACATTGAGGTAATAGAGAATTTAACACAATCTGAGATTGTGGTATACGGGGATAGCAACAGGCT
>CAYTLC010000226.1:0-2785 GCA_964438395.1 uncultured Candidatus Scalindua sp. | reverse complement strand
TAAAAAAGTAATTTATCATGGATATAATCCTCTGATTTTCTGTGCCTCCGCAATGCGGCTGATACCAATCATCCATGCCGCCATTCTCATATTAATTTTCTTCTCTTGTGACATCTCCAAAACACTATTAAATACGTTTGACATTATCTCTTTCAAACGCTGATGTATCTCTCTCTCTTTCCAGAAATAGAACTGAAGATCCTGCACCCACTCAAAATATGAGATAACTACACCGCCCGAGTTTGCGAGGATATCAGGTATCACGCGAACACCTCGCTCGGACAGAATTCTGTCTGCTTCTGGTGTAGTCGGACCGTTTGCACCCTCAACTATTATTCCGGCTTTAACACTGTCCGCATTATACCTGGTGATTTGCCCCTCTATCGACGCAGGAATCAAGACATCACAATCCAGGGTAAGAAGGTCTTCATTTGTAATTATCTCAACGTCCGGAAAATCTGCGATTGCCTTGTCCTCCTTAACGTGTCGAATCAGGCTTTCAATGTCAATTCCATTGTCATTATAAATTCCTCCTTTACTATTACTAACCGCAATTACTTTGCTTTCCTGCCCGCAAAGTAATCTGGCAGCTGCTGAGCCTACATTTCCAAATCCCTGTATGGCAACTCTGAGCCCTTTCAGATCTTTTCCAATAATCTTTGCTGACTCTTCTACCATATAATAGACTCCTCTTCCCGTCCCTTCCTCTCTTCCTAAAGATCCTCCCAATACCAACGGTTTGCCGGTAACAACCCCTAAGGAAGTATGTCCTTTCAGCATACTGTACGTATCCATCATCCATGCCATTGTCTGCATATTAGTGTTCATATCAGGAGCAGGTATATCTTCTTCCGGGCCGATAGCCCAGATAATTTCGGATGTAAATCTCCTGGTAAGCCGCTCTTTCTCTTTAAGCGACATTACTGCGGGAGTACAACAAACTCCTCCCTTTGCCCCACCGTATGGAAGTTGCATCAACGCACATTTCCAGCTCATCAACATGGCCAGAGCAGTAACCTCCTCAAGGTTAACGTTGGGGTGATAACGTATCCCTCCCTTTGACGGCCCCAATGTAATATCGTGCTGAACTCTAAATCCTTTGAATACCTTAACTGCTCCGCTATCCATCTCAATAGGAATAGAAACTAACAATGACCGTTTGGGATATCGTAACCTTTCCAGAACATTACCAGGCAGTTCCAGCTCATCAGCAACAAGATCATATTGTTTTAAGACCGATTTTAGAAAAGGCATTTTGAGTAACCTCTTTCCTTATAAATTGTTACTTTGTAAAGGGCGGCATTCGATACTTCAAACTTCGTCTATATCGTACCACTCAGAGTTTTCAATCCAACTGTCAGGTTGCGACACTAGATTGACTATATTTTCCAGTAGAATACAATGGCCTTTTTCCTCTTTTGCTAACGTCAAAAATATTTCCTTTCTGTGTGGGTCTTTCTCCTCATCAGCCCTCTCAAGATAAAATTTTTCACTATTTGCCTCAATCTCCAGAGCCTTTTTGTAAAATTCTACCTGAGAAACATCAAGATCAATCTCTTTCTCTTCCTTCATTTTCGTGAAAATATTTTTTATCTTTGTCAGCGCCTCAGCATCCTTCGAATATTCTGTTTTATCATTTTTTTGCATATCCAGGATTACGTTATAGTGCTTGGCCTCAGATTCAGCCATCATCGTCAGTACACTCTTAATACCCGCATTCTCTGTCTTCTTTGCCAGATCCAGGTAAAAATGCCTGCCATCCAATTCCATTTGCATTGCAAACTTATATATATCCACTTTGAGTCCTCCCTCTTTTTTTCTTAAGTATTAGACATTACTAATTGTTTACTTTCTAACTATGAATATTGCAATGCCCATACCAATAATATTTTTTCGTACGCAAAAAATTACGGCAAGGCATAAGCCTAAAATCTACAGTGACTTATAGTTTTGTACAAAAAAAGAGGAGACTCCGTGCTCAATGTTTTTCTTAATATTTACGAAATAATTTCGAATAGTCAAGTGTAAAAAGCAGCCAGTATCGCAAATTATTCGTTTTGCACGTGTGCCACAAAATCGTATGCTTATCCCCTGAATTGCACCTTAAGATTGTAAGGCCCTATTAATAAAGTAGTTATGCAGCATTGATAATTTATTTTTGTAAATGTTTTATTCATAGGCATAAAGATTGCGCCCACTCAATAGGTGCTGAGGAATTTAACATGCTAAAGAATATTTATGCTTCATATTCTCCGGGGAAAGATGAAACCCGGAAATAAATTATAAATCGTAGTCTTTATTATGAATTTGCTGGTTTTAAATTACTAATATTATTGCGAAATTGCCAGACAAGGAGGTGATACGGTGAAATGCTATATCTGTAACAAAGCAGGTAAAAAAACTGATGCGATAGCAATATGTATTGTCTGCGGGATCGCTGTTTGTGAAGAACACCAGATTCGTGAGCAGGTGCCGGTAAAAGAGACATACAAATGGGGGCTGGGCGAAGAAGAGGTAACTCTGCCAAAACCACTTCCACGTATTCTATGTACCTGGTGCTATGAGGCACTTATAGCTCAGAAGCAGAAGTGATACTGCTGATTGGAAGTTATTTATGTTATGGACAAAAATAGCCTTTGCGAAAAACTATCTAAGCATCTGGGTGTCATTACTAAATGCTCTATTCCTACCGAACAGGGGACCGTACTGCTGGCAACCATATTGGAGTCGCGTTATCCATATGTATACCCGAGAGACAGTGCCTGTGCCTCTATTTTGTTCAGAC
>CAYTLC010000225.1:0-2787 GCA_964438395.1 uncultured Candidatus Scalindua sp. | reverse complement strand
TAGATTGGATAGTCGCTCATTTCGGGATAGGAAAAAACAGATGGGTTGCAGATTTTGGCTGTGGTATGGGATCGTATGCAACCCAGCTTGCAGAAAAAGGAGCAGACGTTACCGGAATAGATTTCTCTGAAACGTTTATCCAACATGCAAAGGAAATAGCGAAACAGAAAGGGTTGGATATTAACTATGTCCTGCAAAACTATCTTGAGTTTGAGACAGAAGAAAGGTTCGACCTGATAACACTGCTTTTGTGTGATTTCTGTGCATTGAGCCCGTTACAGAGAAAAACAATGTTGAAGAAGTTTTATAAATTTCTCAAGCCAGATAGTTCTGTTTTGATCGACGTGTATTCGCTGAACGCATTCAACCAGAGAGAAGAGACAGAAACATATGAGCACAGTCGACTCGATGGTTTCTGGTCACCTGAAAATTATTATTGCTTTCAAAGCACGTTCAAATATGACAAAGAAAAAGTAGTACTGGACAAGTACACGATTATCGAAAAGGAACGAACACGTATTGTATACAACTGGTTACAATATTACAGCAAGGACTCTCTCAGGAAAGAATTTGAAGAGAATGGTTTTAAGGTTGAAGGGTTCTATTCAGACGTTACCGGTACAACCATCAGCCCGGAATCTCTGGAAATTGTCATTGTTGCAAAGAAATCTTGAAGGAAACAAGAAAATATAGGACACGGATATACGCAGATAAAAATAGATTAGAAACAAGAAAAAAAAGCTACATAGAGATGCCTTGGTCTTAGTGACTTTGTGGCTAAAAGTAAAACAACATTGACAACATTTCGTTAAAGAATTAGTATTAGTACGAGTACATTTCTTTTTAGAGAAACTCCCATTACAGAAACAATATATAACTAAACCCGTAAGGACAATTCATGAATTGCCCTTACGGAACCATAAAATAAAAAGGAGAAGTTATGATAAGTGTTGATGAAGCATTAAAGATCGTTCTAAGAAAAGGGAAAAAGCTGCCATCGAAAAAAGTGAAATTGGAGAATGCGGCAGGACTTTGCCTTACAGAGGGCATTAAGTCTGATTTAAATATGCCGCCATTTAACAGATCTGCAATGGATGGATATGCGGTAATCGCGAAAGATATAAAACCATCTGTAGAGCTTGAAGTTATAGAGAGTATACGTGCCGGATATAATCCGAAGAAGAAAGTTGGCAGAGGACAGGCGTCAAAGATTATGACTGGTGCAGTAGTACCAGCCGGTGCAGACGCTGTTGTAAAGGTAGAGGAAACAAGGCCTTTAGACAATGACAAAAGGGTGCGTATCCTTAAGAAGATAAGAAAAGGTGTAAATATTGCCAGGAAAGGAGAAGACGTTCGTGTCGGCAATACCGTCCTTTCAAAGGGAACGAGAGTAAGGGCACAGGAGACGGGTATTCTCGCCGCAGTTGGCAAAAGCAGTGTTAATGTGCATGCAACACCGAGCGTTGGGATTATCTCAACCGGTGATGAACTGGTAGATATCACCCGCAAACCAAAACCATATCAGATACGTAATAGTAACAGCTACTCACTGGCTGCTCAAGCCAGACAGATTGTCACAGATGTCGAGATTCTTGGCAGGGTTAATGATAAAAAAAGTGAAATACGAAAATTGATCCAAAAAGGTTTAAAGAAAGACATATTGATACTTTCCGGTGGAGTATCAATGGGAGAATACGATCTCGTCAGGGAAGTATTACTGGATCTTGGTGTTAAGATATTTTTTGAAAAAGTGGCCCTCAGGCCTGGAAAGCCTACAGTATTTGGTATGAAGGGTGATAAATTAATTTTCGCACTTCCGGGAAATCCTGTATCAACTTTTGTTACTTTTGAATTGTTTGTAAAACCATGCATCAAAAAAATGATGGGATACACGTCTTATGAACATCCGATCATCCATGCTGAGTTGGAAAAAGTGATTAAGATCAAGAAAAAGCGACGCGAATACCGACCGGCTCTATTAAGGCAAGAAGGCTCGGGCTGGAAGGTTTCTCTCATAGACTGGCATGGCTCCGGGGATCTGTTTTCATTGACCAAGGCGAATGGACTTCTGATTATCAGTGAGTCAGTCGACAAACTGAACAAAGGCGATATGGTAGAGGTGATGTTGACAGACGGATTGCTTTAAAGGTGACAGTTTCGGGCTACGAGTTGCGGGTTTTAAAACATACACGTCTGGAGTATAACTCGCAACATTAACTACAGACAATTTACCAGGAAACACATATTGTACAAAAAACCTTTTTACGTAAACCTCTTTCTCTCTTTTCTGACAATCCTTCTCATTTCATTTTCATTCCCATCACCATGTATAAGCTATCTAGCCTGGATTGCCTTGGTGCCGTGGTTCATAATGATTTCAACTGGCTACAGAACGGGTCTGTTTTCGTATATAACCGGTTTTCTGTTTTTTGTTTTCAACTTAACATGGCTATGGTCTGTTACAGGTTTTGGATGGATATTGTTAGCTCTTTTCTTAGCCCTTTACTTTTACGTGTTTGGCCTTGTCATACATTTATTGCGCAAGAGGCTGCGGCTGCCGTATCTCTTTATAGCCCCGTTTGTGTGGGTGACTTTTGAATATTTGAGATCATTTCCATATTTTGGATTCCCATGGTTTTTTGTCGGACATAGTCAATACACACATCTACCTTTGATACAGATTGCCGACATTACCGGTGTATACGGTATATCGTTTTTGATTGTAGCAGTTAACGCAGCAATTGCAGATTTGATAGAACTATTCCTGCTTAAACGTTTTCACGGGCC
>CAYTLC010000224.1:1795-2867 GCA_964438395.1 uncultured Candidatus Scalindua sp. | reverse complement strand
AAGGCGCCGAGGACAGGAAGAGCGCTCCCCGGACTGAAAAGCGCCGAGGACAAGCGAGGGCGAGCGAGGACAAGAAGGGAAAAACAGAAGCAAGAGAAGGTAAGTGAGCGAAAGTGACTAAAGTTAAAGAAGATACAAAGATAAAGAGATAAGAGGTATGAAGGTATTAATCGTTTTTCTGTTTTTATTTATATGTGTAGGTTGTAATATTCTACCGCAATCTCCTTACAGACGGGCATTGCCTCGAACAGCATCAGAGATAAAAGAGTATAGAAGCGGAGTAGTTGATTTTACTTATTTATTACGGGCAAAGGTCACAGAAGATGAATTTTCAGATTATGTGAAATACTTTGGTTTGTTGCCAGACAAACTAAATGAAATGTCTGAAAAGAACAGGCATCTCAAGAGAGAAAGACAAAAGTCTGACTTTTTCCCATCATGGTGGAGTGTGATAAGGCCCGGGGTTGATGTCGTATTTGGAAAAAGAGATAAGGCTGATATTATATCGGCGAAATACGAAGATGGGTTTCTGTTTTTGCATGTTACTCATATTTAATAAGTGAGGAAAGGAGTTGGATATGTCTACAATGGATAATTTAGTAAAGGCATTTGAGGGGGAATCGTGGGCTATTAGAAAATATGTTGCTTTTGCAGAAAAAGCGGAACAAGAGGGTTTCAAGCAGGCAGCCAGGCTCTTTAGAGCATTGACAGCGTCAGAAACAGCGCACGCAAACATCCACTTAAAGCAAATTCAGGCTGTATTCAGTACTAAAGAGAATTTAACTTATGCTCGTGATTTAGAAGCAACTGTCGCCACGGAGATGTATCCACAAATGCTTGAAGAGGCTGTTAAAGAGGGCAATACACAAGCCGCAGAGGGTTTTGAACATATAAAAAATGTAGAAAAAGGACATGTCGATCTTTGTCAAAAAGAACTAGACAATTTAGGAAATCAAGAAGAAGTTGATTACTACGTATGTCGACACTGTGGAAACGTTGTTGAAACAATGCCGCAGGATTCATGTCCTATATGCAATTCAGCTAAATCGATGTATCTGGAAATTAGTTAATA
>CAYTLC010000224.1:0-1695 GCA_964438395.1 uncultured Candidatus Scalindua sp. | reverse complement strand
CGAATATGTGTAGATTTATTGCCTACAAGGGAGAGCGGATACTGCTCGCGGATCTCGTGACTAACCCTTCTAACTCTCTCATCAATCAGAGTTCTCATGCCAGGGAACGGAGGGAGCCGCTAAATGGTGACGGTTTTGGCCTCGGTTGGTACGTGCCTGAAGTGAGTGCCGAACCGTGTCTTTTTACAAGCGTAACCCCTGCCTGGGCGAATATGAATCTGCGCCGTATCGCTTCAAAGACAGCGTCACCGTGTATCTTTGCTCATGTCCGGGCCGCGACGGCAGAGTTTGAAGTAAACGATCTCAACTGTCACCCGTTTCAGTTCGGACAGTACATCTGGATGCATAACGGCACTATTGGTGATTTTCGCAATATTAAACGAACGCTGCGCAGGGAGTTGAAAGACAAGTACTATCACGCAGTGCACGGAACCACCGATTCTGAGCACGCCTTCGCACTCTTTCTGAATCTTCTTCCTGATGCCGACGAACAGTTATCGGGAGAAGTGTTGGCGGATACCCTCGCGGAGACTGTTTCGTATATTTCCACTTTAAGTCAAAAGTCTTCTACCGCGGCAGGATCAGTTCTCAATTTTGCAGTGACTGATGGGAGGTCTGTCGTTGCAACGCGCTACTCTACCGGTGATGAGCCGGCCTCGTTATATTTATGTTCCGGGGAATCGTTCGGTTGCAGTGAGGGTGCTTGTCAGATAGTATCAGGAAACAAGAAAAAGTTTGCAATCATCGCTTCTGAGCCTATAACAAAACTGCGGGAACAGTGGACGGAGGTACCTGAACAACACCTTGTACTCCTGCACGAAAATTTAGATGTGGTAATACGGGCACTATAGCTGAGCGAGAAGAGTTAAAGAGGATTGATGATTGACGATTGGCAATTGTTGATTGAAAAAACAGAAGCAAGAAGGAAGTAAAAAAATAAAAGTCATTAGTCATTGGTCATTAAGAAGATGAAAAAAAAGAAGCAAGAAAAAGAGAATATCGAATATCGAACAAGGAATTTCGAATCATGAAGGAAAAGAAAATTAAAAGGCGTTGTGAATGGGGAACTGTCAGTCAGCTTTATATTGATTATCATGATGATGAATGGGGTGTGCCAGTACACGATGACAGAACGCTGTTTGAGTTTCTCATCCTGGAGGGTGCGCAGGCCGGGTTGAGCTGGGAAACAGTTTTAAAGAAAAGAGAAAATTATCGCAAGGCATTCAGCAATTTTGATCCTGTGAAGGTAGCCCGCTATGGCGACAAGAAAATAGAGACTTTAATGGGGAACAGGGGAATTATCCGGAACAGGCTGAAAATAACATCCGCAATAAGTAACGCTAAAAGATTTCTTGAGGTCCAGGAAGAGTTTGGATCATTCGACGCGTATATCTGGCAGTTCGTTAATGGAAAGACAATCACTAACCGATTTAAGTCTATCCGGGAAATCCCGGCAACAACAAAAGAGTCTGACGCGATGAGCAAGGATCTGAAAAAAAGAGGGTTCAAGTTTGTGGGCTCTACTATCTGTTATGCACATATGCAGGCAACGGGAATGGTTAATGATCATATAGTGGGCTGTTTTCGATATAAAGAGATTAAGGCGCTTAACCACGGAAAAGCACGAAAAATCACGAAAAAAGAGATTGATGATTGTTGATTGACGATTGGTGATTGGTGATTGAAAAGATTAAC
>CAYTLC010000223.1:0-2876 GCA_964438395.1 uncultured Candidatus Scalindua sp. | reverse complement strand
CAATTGTAACATATTTGAGAAATATATTCTCGTATTTAATCGCCGGGTTAATATATTTAATTATTTATATATTATTTTTACCGTAAGTAAAAAGAAATTGTCATAAGGCAATATTTCATAGCAGTTTATTTATATAATATTAAAAACAGATAGTAAGGGGCAGGCCTGCCGGTTTGACAAACCTGTAAGGTTAGATTCCCGATCAACAGACCGCTATTTATTCATTTTGGCAATGCTGCCATTTTGCATAAATGCTTGCAAAGCGCCTAGAATCAATGTTCAATTATCAATTAGTAATTATTAATTCTTTTAGTATTCCTCTGCGTTCTCTGCGTCTCTGCGGTGATGCTTCTGCTTATAGACCGGATGATCTGTTTGTATCTTGACAGCCAATTATTTGTTTGGTAAATTAAGAGATGTTATTCATTTAAACCGTTTTTCAGGTACTACATAATGAAAAAATTTCAGTTTCTGCGAATACTATTCGTAGCCTTTCTCCTGATATTCTCTGTAACATCGACATATGCCTCCGGTAATTTTAAGGAATTTTATAATAAAGGTATCGATTTTTATAAACAGGGTAAATATGATCAGGCCGGACAAGAATTTAAGAAGGCAATAGAATTAAAGCCTAATGACGTTTATGCTCTCTATGGGCTGGGAAATACATATTATTGTAAGGCAAAGTATGATGATGCTGTCAAGATTTATGCAAAGGCTATAAATATAAATCCTGATTATGCAAAGGTGCATTATTCGCTGTCTCTGGCCTATAGTAAACTGGGAATGACACGTGAAGCGGAAAAGCAGAAAACTCTCTTCAGAAAGTTATCTCAAGGAGGGAAAAGCTCCGGTTCATCAAAACATAAGAAGGCATCACACACCAGTTCGCATGCAAAGGCGGACCACACTCCGAAAAAAACTTTATCCCATGCTGCTCCAAAGAAATCATTACATGAACCGAAGCACACGGATACTCATAAAACACGTGACAAGCATGCAGCGAGGCATGAGACGAAACACGACACACATGCTGAAGCAAAACACGACAAGCATGCAGCGAGTAGACATGAAACGAAGCACGACACACATGCTGAAACAAAGCACGATAAGCATGCAGCGAGTAGACATGAAACAAAGCACGACAGCGGAGGTGATTCTCATTCAATCTTTCAGGGTTATACAGGAGAAACACACGAAGCAGATGAGCGTGTTTTTCATAAGAAGAAAAAGGCCCATGGAACTTATACTTCAGCAAGGCCATTCAGCAGTGCAAAGTATTTTATTCAGGATAAGTGGTATGCGTCCGGTATAAATAAAATATGGATTTGTGCTGCCGGTTACATTATTGGAACCCAAATATGGCTATGTGTGGTGGCATTCTTTTGTGTGATAGTCTGGAGAATTCGAGAGAAAACCTGATCACTTTTTTTTAATCCTCATAAACCCACTTCTTTTACATCAAGACAAAACCATTCTACAAGGAGGTTTTTTGTTAAGCCTTAGAAGGAGTATAAAGTTTGTCGTTGCCTTCTTCTTCTATTATTCCGGGATCTTTGTTTTTTATAAAAGGTTCTTTATAAAAGGAAAGGTTACCATACTGATGTTTCATCGTGTGGCCGTTACTTTTTTGACGTCAGTCTGCTGATTAAAAAAGAGACTTTTGAGGAGTGTATGAAATATGTTGCTCAAAGCCACTCAGTAATATCAATGGATTTCTTATCACAAAATTTTGACAAGTGGGAGAGAATACCTGATGGCAGCTTTGTAATCACTTTTGATGATGGATGGATAGATTTCCATGACACCGCTTATCCAATTTTAAGCGGTTTAAAAATCCCTGCGACAGTTTATTTGACTACCGGTTTTGTATCATCAGAATGCAGTTACTGGCAGGAACGGCTAAATAGTTTACTCACACCGATACTGGCAAACAAGAAGGTGTTCCTGGAAACAGACAATATTGTTTCCATACCAGAGATAAACCTTAAACTAAAAAATTTGATATCAAAGAGTGATGGCAAATCGATAATATTTAAGTTTATTGACTATCTTAAAAAATTTACTAATGATATAATTTCAGAAACTATTTCTGACCTGGAAGATTTTCTTAAAAAACACTCCATAATGATTAGTGAATACGAACCTAGATCATTTATAAACTGGGACGAGATTAATAGTATCAAAGATCCAAATATCTCCTTCGGCTCTCACACCGTCAGTCATCCAATCTTAACCAACGAACAAACAGATATAATTGAAGATGAGATTTGCAGATCGAAGGAGATAATAGAGAAAGAGACAGGGAGGGATGTTTTTCATTTCTGTTATCCAAACGGAAATTATAATGAAGAGATAAGAAGGATTGCCTCGAAATCGTACAAATCGGCATGTACAACCAGAGTCGGTTTTGTTTCAAAAAATTCCGATATGTTTGGCCTAAACAGAATTGGAATAAATGAAGAGATGGTTTCTGGCTGGAGGGGTAACTTCTCTAAATATGTGTTTACACTTTCTCTGTTTCTAGAGTCTGTTAGAAAATAAAAAATAGTTTTACCTGTTTTCTTTACGTGCAAATGTCTATAACTTGAATAGAATAATTCTTAAGCGATATTGTCAGCCCCGTATTTATTTGCGTCAAATGGCAACCAGCTATTTCTCTTTACAAAAACCATATTAGTTTTCGTAACAGTAAGTAATTTATAGAATTTACTTATATGTTTGCGATTCAGATTAAAATGGAAAACCGGGAAAAGAATTTAAAGAAAATAATAGAGTGCTTGAGGGCTAACAATTATACCAAATCACAAATTCTTCCAACAGATGACCTGCCCCCATTGTTAGTACCACCTTCATAGTTAGAGTTTGTACTTATA
>CAYTLC010000222.1:0-2899 GCA_964438395.1 uncultured Candidatus Scalindua sp. | reverse complement strand
TATATTTCAATGGACATTGAAAAAAAACAGTACCGTGTTGAAAAAGATTCATTAGGTGAGGTTAATGTGCCGATAGGAGCATATTATGGTGTTCAGACAGTCAGAGCACTGGAGAACTTTCCAATCAGCGGCATAAGGTCTCATCCGGCTTTTACCAGGTCCATGGTTTATATCAAACGGGCTGCCGCAAAGGTAAACAGCGAGCTCGGGTGCCTGGATGAAGAAAAGAGCAAAGCGATTATCAATGCTTCTGACAGGATAATAGCAGGAGAGTTTCAGGATCAATTTGTTGTTGATGTTTATCAGGCGGGCGCCGGTACATCATTTCATATGAATGTGAATGAGGTGATTGCCAACATCGCGATTGAATCGTTGGGTGGAGACAAGGGAGACTATTCTGTCATCCACCCGAATGACCATGTCAACTTTGGACAATCGACAAACGATGTCTTTCCTACGACAATGAGGATTGCGGCGTTGTCCTTATTAAAGGAACTGTTTCCTGTAGTAAGTGAGCTGGCGAATGCGCTTAGTGAAAAGGCTGAAGAGTTTGATAGCGTTATAAAATCCGGCAGAACTCATCTTCAGGATGCGGCGCCCATAAAGTTTGTCCAGGAATTTTCAGGATATGCGTCAGCTGTTGCAAAGGCGCTGGAAAAAACGAGAAGTGCAAGTGACGCGTTAAAGGAGTTGGGCATCGGTGGCACAGCGGTAGGGACGGGACTTAATACACACCCTGACTATGCTCAAAAAATTATCAGCGAATTGGAAAAAATCACAGGCCTGGATGTAAGAGCTGCTTCTAATTATTTTGAGGCGATGCAGAGCAATGCTCCCGTCACAGAAGTTTCTGGTGCTGTGAAAGTATTGGCAACAGAACTGATCAGGATTGCAAATGATCTGCGTCTCTTGAGTTCAGGGCCAAAGACCGGCTTTGCCGAGATAACCCTTCCTGCGGTACAGCCGGGCTCTTCGATCATGCCCGGTAAGGTTAATCCGGTAATGGCAGAGATGCTGAACATGGTCTGTTTCTCTATAATAGGAAATGACCTTACTATTACTATGGCATCCCAGGCAGGGCAATTTGAATTAAATGTCATGATGCCTGTAATGCAATACAAACTGCTGGATTCAGTTTCAATCCTGACAAACGCTTTGAAGGTATTCACAGATAAATGCGTAAAAGGCATTATGGTAAACGAAGAGAGGTGCTATCAATACGCTACCAGTAGTATGGCGATAGTAACAGCTTTGAATCCATATATAGGATATTCAAAGGCGGCAGAAGCAGCAAAGGAGGCGCTGTTGACCGGTAAATCTATAAAGGAAATCATTCTGGAAAAAAAATTAATGTCCGAAGAGAAGCTTGATGAACTGCTTTCACCTATATCTATGACTAAACCAGGTTTTATTTCAAAATAATATTAAAACTTATTTATGAAACCAGCTCAGGTATTGGGAATATCAGGTAGTCCCAGGAGGAACGGAAACAGTGAACTGCTCATCAGGGAGTTTATCAGAGGTGCTGAGTCCGGCGGTCACAAAGCTGAATTAATTATACTAAGCGAATTAAAAATATCGCCATGTACGTCTTGCGGTTCTTGTCAAAAGAACGGTAAATGTATTATTATAGATGATATGCAGTTGATGCATGAAAAGCTTTTGCAAGCGGATTGCATAGTCTTTGCCTCTCCAATTTACTTTGGAGGTGTCAGCGCTCAATTGAAATCGTTTATTGACCGCTGCCAGACCCTGTGGTCTCGAAAATATATCCTTAAACAGGAGTTGATAAGCCCTGACAGAGGAAAGCGTGCAGGATATTTTATTTCCACGGCAGGGACAAAAGGATACAGCAGAGTATTTGAAGGTGCCATTCTCACAGTAAAGGCTATCTTCAGTTCACTGGATATAGAATACACAGGCGAGCTGCTTTTTGAAGATATAGAAAACAAGGGTGATATTCTTAACCATCCTGACGCTATGAAGATGGCATTTGAAACAGGTTCGTCTATAGCGCTAGAGAAAAATTAACTTTTTGAATTTAAAAAAGGATTGTTACAAATGATAAAAATCGTGAAATATTTGAATGTCATTAGTATCGTCTTTTTAATTGTCTTCTTGTCAGGATTGTTAAGAGCGGAAGAGTTAGATCTGCCCGAACCTGACGAGTTACAGGAAACATTCCTGGTTGGAAGCAGAGACGCGAAGCATCAGCAATGCAGTGAGGAGGTAGCGCCTGCGCTAGGTAGAAAGTGTTCTTTCTGTCACAATGATGAAGTCTCTGAATTTACGAAAAAAGGAAAAAAGGCAAAGTTTATGATGAGAGCGGCAGTGTCGCTCGGTGTAAAGTGTGACTTCTGCCATGCCGGGAAAAAGAAATTTACTAAGAAATCAGAAATAGCAGTCAAAATGATTAAACTGGCAGAAATGATGGATGTAGAATGCAATTTTTGCCATGCGGGAAAAGATAAATTTACTCATGCAGGGAAGACTGCAAAGACAGCGATGATATTGCAGAGATGGGCAAAAAAAGGTAATAAGAAGTGCCTTGATTGCCACGATAAAAAGAAGAAATTTGAGCTGAACTTTCGTGGGTGGGAGGTCCTTAATGCCCAAAAAGGTCTTAAGGGTATGTAAAATATTTATTTGTATTTGATTAGTATCATTAACCTGTTTTTTAAAGGAGAAAGAAAATGGTAAAAGTAAAAACATTCAGTACGCAACTCAGAATTTTTCATGTTAAAGAAGAACTGGACACACTTGATAAGACGGTGAATGATTTTATAGAGGAAAACAAAATCCAACAGGTTGTCTCTGTAAGCGATTCCTCAACGGCTAATGCCGATGGCAGCACAATGGGGTTAATACGCGTAGTTGCATACGAATAGCAGAATTATCA
>CAYTLC010000221.1:0-2921 GCA_964438395.1 uncultured Candidatus Scalindua sp. | reverse complement strand
GCCTTGCTCTCTACAGTAACCCCCATCCAGATGTGACTGTCCCATTTGATCATCTCTGATAATTTCAGTAACCGTTTTGCGCGCTTTGTTAAAACCTGATAAAAATGATGATCTGCACTGCTCATTACACCAAAAACCTGTTCTATAAAACCGAGAGGTACTTTTTCATGAAAGAGATCACCCATAGAGTTTACAAAAACCATAGTCGATTTTCTCCACTTTAATGGAGCATCCAGCATACGGGGATGGCACGCAACTTCAAAGCCATTAACATAATTTTGCTGTCCCATGGCTCTTAACCTTTTTGCCATTCTCTCAGCATAACAGTTATCACAGCCTTCACTGATTTTAGTGCAGCCGGTTACGGGGTTCCAGGTAGATCCTGTCCACTCTATTTTGGTTTTACTCATTTTATTACACCTTGAACAGATTTTACTCGTTTGATAAGAAAAAGCAAATAGGGAAAGTTGGACGCAGACAAACGCAGATTTTAAAGATTAGACTAGTCACCGCTCTCCGGACTGGAAAGCGCCGAGTACTTAACACTGATATACACAGATGTAAAAGACAAAAAGAGGATTATTTAGCTGAGGAAAGCAGGAACTCAGGAAAAAAAACAAAAAACTATTCACCGCGGAAACGCGAAGGAAAGATACTACAAAATGAACCAAGTATAAAGCATACCTATTATGTACCTACTCTTCACTGGTTGACTGTAATTGGGAATCAAGTCTAATAGCGTTTATATAATTATGCAGTGAAAGATAGCCAACTGACTACTGTGAGCAAAAGTTCAAAAAGCCGAAACGCTAAGAGCAATAAGGACCCACTGCCATGTAGCTTACCTGTTGTTTGATCAGGGGACACTATACTTATTTCCTCTGCCATGAGAATGCTAATACTGAAAATATCAGGTATGGTGTCCCTAGATTATAAAAAGAAGAAACAAAATGAAGAAACTTCTGCTGTTAATACTATTTGTAATCGGTATATCAATTACACCGGTACAAGCGGAGGAAGAGCTTGACTATGCTAAGCTCTGGAACATGTGGTCTGAGACAACCAGACAAGCTTTTTTAGCCGGCTATGCCTTTGGTAGTAATACCATCTATAGCGGCACCCTGATGCTATTAGAAAACCCGGACTATATGGAGCTACCCATTTGCTACAAGAAACAGTTCCTTAAACACTACATGCTCACTGGAGAGATCACAAAACTTAGCGACAAAATCACCCTACTCTACGCTTTCCCCGAAAACGCAAAAAAACCACCACAGATCCTAATTACAACTAATTAGTCACTTTTAACATTATAATCACTGGTAATACATAACTTATCCACGGATTTTCCCCCGGACTGGAAAGCGGCGAGGACAAGACGAGGGCGAGAAAAAGGCACAGATATACACTGATGTTAAAAGCAAAAGAAAAAGGAGAAAAACATATAATCAGCCACGGATTAACTCGGATCAAACACGGATTTTTAGTAAACAAAACGTTTGTATTTAACTATTTCTTTGCCAAAATTTATAAGCAAACCGACTTTAATTCTTGTTGCTTTTAATTGATTTAGTATTTGGGCTTCGTCTTTTGGATTGTATTCTGCAGCAACTTTTAATTCTACAATGACAGACCTATCAACCAGTAAGTCTGCTGCATATTCTCCAACAACAGTATCCTTGTACTTAACTTTTATAGCATGTTCCAGCTCTGCATCATGATTCCGTTTCAGAAGTTCAACCTGTAATGCCTTTTGATAAACTTTCTCCAAAAAACCGTAACCAAGAACATTGTAAACTTCAAAAGCGGAACCGATAATGACATCTGTTATTTTTTCATATTTCAAACTCATCTTTTATCCGTGTTTAATCCGTGTGTATCCGTGGCTAAGTTAGTCATTTGTTGTTCGTTATTGGTCTTTTGACATTAACTTTATCCCTCCGTGTTCTCCTTGTCCTCGGCGCCTTTTGTCTGGGGAGTGTCCTTCGTGGTTTTATGCTTTATCTTGTATATACTTGCGCTCTTTGCGTCTTCTTGTCCTCGGCGCTTTCCAGTCCGGGGAGCGGTGAGAGTGTTTGATTTTTGAACTTATCACAATTTGTGATAAGTTCCTGATTTCCTGTCGTGTCAAAGAAAACATAAAGTCCTCTGGAAAACGATCTATATTCCTTCTCACCGCCTGGTTCAGTACCCTTGTTTCTACTCCGTAAAGACAGGCCAAGTCCCTATCAAGCATCACCTTCTTATCTCTGATGAGCAGTATCTTACCTTCTATTGTTTCCTGTGGTACAAGACCAGCTTCATTTTGCTTTTGCTTCGACATTCGAAATTCCTTCTTCAATATTCATCATTCGCTTTTTAATCCGTGGCTGAATTCTTCTGCTCTCTACTCTACTTTTTTACTTTCCAACGTAATACATGAATCACACTTCTCGTTTTTATCTTCTAACGCTTGCTCCAGGGTCTCAAATCTCTGCATTGTTTGCTTTTCAATCCCTATAATCTTCCTGCAATAGGGCCGGTGGCATACACCTTTATTGTCAACATAAACATGCTTAGGTCCCTTTACCACAATTTCATTAATCTTAGCCGGCCTGACGTCGTCCACGGTAATTGGTAGTGGTTCGCCTGATTTTATCTGCTTTTGTTCTGTAGAGATATCTGGTGTTTGATGGTAGATTCCCGGTTCAGTCACTCTACCATCAGTATCAAAATGAATATAAAATGCAGAAGCAGTATCAGGCTTTTTGGACTTATAAGTTGATCCGCGCTTTTTGTTTTTGGATGTACTGTTAGCGCCACGAGATATCTTGTACCCAATACCTGATGGCTTTGGTTTAAGAATATTAGCAAAGTTCAAACCTAACTTTGTTCCGGATAGACTACTAAAGAATCTCTTTTTTTCTTTTCTGTCGTTATAT
>CAYTLC010000220.1:0-2990 GCA_964438395.1 uncultured Candidatus Scalindua sp. | reverse complement strand
TGTGCTCAAGATTTCTTATAACATCAAGCGTGCTTTTGCCTATTGAACCTGTTGAGCCGAGGATTACTACGTTTTTCATAATTATATTGTTTCGATTTCTTCTAGTAAGGTAGATACCATCTCACTTTCAGGAATCTTTCTTATCTTTTCACCTTTTTTAAACAAGAATCCGACTCCATTTCCACCAGCAATTCCTATGTCGGCTTCCATTGCCTCTCCAGGTCCGTTAACGATGCACCCCATAACAGCAATCTGAACAGATTTTTTTTGTTCAGGAAGTCTTTTCTTCACTTCATTAACAATATTCAGAAGATCTATTTCGCAACGACCGCAAGTCGGACACGAGATTATCTCAGCATCTGTTCTTTTTGATAGTCCAAGTGCTTCAAGGATCTTATATCCCGCCTTTACTTCCTGATGGGGGGGGCCTGTATAAGAGACTCTCAGTGTGTCTCCAATTCCTTCTGAAAGCAAACCTCCAATGCCGATTGCAGATTTTATTACTGCATCGTCAGGAGCACCTGCTGCGGTAATACCCAGATGCAGTGGATAGTCACACTGTTTTGCTATAGAACGGTATGCATCCATTGTTTGTTGTACATCAGATGCCTTTAATGAGACTAATATATCCTTAAACCCCAATGATTCGAAATGCTCACAATAGCTTAATGTTGTTTTGACCATTAAGGGTACAAGGTCCTCATCGTGTCCGTTGTTACTTCTGATAGAGCCGGAATTAACGCCTATTCTAATGGGTACTCCTTTGTCCTTTGCAAGGCGTACAATCTCTTCAAGCTTGTCCCTTTTCTTCATGTTGCCGGGGTTGATACGGATCTTATCTACACCTTGCTTAATGGCTTCAATGGCGAGATTATGTCCAAAATGTATATCCGCAACTAACGGTATATTTATTCTCTTTTTAATTTCACCAAGACATTTGACCGCATTAACATCAGGAACGGCAACTCGAATAATCTTGCATTTGAGTGTTTCCAGCTCGTGGATCTGTTTTACTGTTGCTTCTATGTCATCTGTGTGGGTATTTGTCATTGATTGAATAGCGACTGGCGCATTACCACCAATCTCTATAGAACCAACTGTGACAGCCCTTGATTTACGTCTATTTGTCATTTAAAAGCAGTCTATAATTAACTTTATCGTATTTAATTAAATCCATTCTAACAACATATTATATAAACTCAAGTTATTATATTGGGCTTGAATTTAGTCAAGATAGGATCTTTATAATTGGTACATTTTTAAAGGAATAGAGTTAAATTTATCAAATAATGAGCCTTAAACAAAATACTTGACACTTTATTATCACGGTTTATCATAGGTTTTAAAGATGAAACTTGTGGATAATTTAGTAAAAACAAGGGAATTAAATGAATTTTATCAGTGCATATACGCTTGAAGTGACTATGCACTTCTTAACTGGAATGGGAGAGTGTTGTGGCTGTACAAATAGAAAATTTTAAACAGAATGATGATGAATCAAAGGTAGAGGGGAAAAAGAAGAAGTCATCATGGATGACTTCGCTCAGATTCAGATGGATATCGCAGATTTCATTTATTATCTTAACAATATATATTGGATGGTCGTTTTATCTGTTTGTGAAATATTGTGAATCCGGCGGTATTAGTACTTATGTGGCAAGGCCACCGGGGATAGAGGCATTTTTGCCTATTGGCGCATTTATGGGTCTTAAGTATTTTCTGGGCACTGGTTCGGTGGATCCATTACATCCTGCAGGCTTTATTATATTTGCTTCTATTTTGGTAACTTCGTTTCTCTTCCAGAGAGGTTTTTGCAGCTGGATATGTCCGGTTGGAACAATGTCTGAGTGGGCGTGGAGATTTGGTGATTGGGTTAAGTCCAAATTTAACAGCAGGGTTAGCTATTGGTTGGAAAAGTTTCCGGTGAAACTTACCTGCGGCCTCAGCATGATAACAACACCGATTGTCGCCTTGATGCTTCTGAATATGATAACTTTTGCCTCATTTAAATCACCGGGCATGAAGTTTATCTTCCCTCTCATGATTGCGGCCATTATCATACCCTTTGTCCTTCCCAGGAAGATATGGCCAGCCCGAGTGGAAGACTCTATCGCACGCGCGTGGAAGTATACCCTTTTGGCTTTTTTTGCAGTGAACATTGTAATAAAGATGTCTGCTGTTCAGATTGGGATGATATTTGCAAAAGCTCCGTATATGAAGGTTGCAGATATAAAGATGATGAATTTTTTCCTTAACCTTTCTATGCTTGCGATAATCATTTTATCGTTGATATTCTTTTTTTCCATTTTCAATAAAAATTACTGGTGCAGATATTTTTGTCCTTATGGTGCATTTATAGGGGTTCTGGGGTGGGCCAGTGCAATTAGAATAGTCAGAAATAAAAAAACGTGTATTGATTGCAGTAAATGTACGGTTGCCTGCCCGGTGTATATAGAAGTTGAGAAAAAGAATATTGTTTACGATGTAGAGTGTCTGGGGTGCTATGATTGTGTTGATTCGTGTCCTGTAAATGGAGCGCTCGATATGAAACTTTTAGGATTTGGCAAGAAGGTTCATTATGCTGTCTATGCAGGTCTTGTCGTTGGTCTATTTGTAGTTTTTATGAATACCGCACGATTTACCGGATACTGGCATAATAATGTTTCAGTACAGGAGTACACGGAATTGGTACAGGACCTGGATAATCCCAGGTTTAAACATAAGCAAGGGAAGTTCGAGATAGAGGAGTAGCATCTCATTATCAGGTGGTTGTAAAGTGTTATTCATTTTATGTTAGATAAAAATAATATATTTCATGATCTCATAGTGGAGGTGAGAACGCTAACAGCGTCTCACAATCCCATTCCTCTTTTTGATGACTTGCACCTTGACTCTCTAGATGGTGAATGCCATTTTACAACATCAAGGAAAACACTGTTGGTGATGAGCAAGGTGATCGAAGATACATTGAAGTTACACAAAAAACGATG
>CAYTLC010000219.1:0-3050 GCA_964438395.1 uncultured Candidatus Scalindua sp. | reverse complement strand
TTGAATATGTCTTTTCCTGAAAAGGCTAAAGAGAATTATCTGAAGGGTTTTGCCTGTGCCGAAAGTATACTTCATGCGATTAAGGAGGAAAACATTATTGGTGAATTTCCTGAAGAGGTTCTTAAATGTTCTACAGGTTTTGGAACAGGTATGGGAGGTTCTGGGAATATCTGTGGTGCGATAACAGGTTCCGTTATAGCAATTGGTTTAAAATATGGACGAGTAGATATTGCGGACGATAACACAGGGGTTTTTGAAAAGGTTAATGATTTTTTAACGAAGTTTAATGAAAGATATAAGAAACAGGATTGTAGCGGATTGACATGTACATGGAGAGAAAAAGGAACATTTAAAACTCCTGAAAGAAGGAAGTTCTGTTCTGCAATTGTAGGATTTGCAGCTTCAGAATTGGAAAAAATATTGTAAGGATCCAGAAGGGGGGGCTTCCTTGATTTCACAAGATATCCAAGGTTTTGATTCACAGCTTCTGATATTTTGAGTGTATCAAAAGAGTTATAAGGGCGTCTTGTATTTTTCCCTGCCTATATCGTATAAATCACCACCATTTGTGTCATTTACGACAATTGCCGGAAAGTTTTTTACTTCCATCTTACGTATGGCTTCTGTCCCGAGATCGTCAAATGCAATAATTTCTACCTTCTTTATTGTCTTTGCAATCAGGGCTGCAGCGCCACCAACTGCGGCAAAATAGACGGCTTTATACTTTTTCATCGCCTCAATTACCTCTTTTGATCTACTACCCTTTCCGATCGTTCCCTTTAAACCCATTTTTATAAGAGTAGGAGCATACGTGTCCATTCTGTAGCTTGTAGTGGGGCCGGCAGACCCTATTACCTGTCCGGGTTTTGCAGGAGTAGGGCCAACGTAATAGAGCAATTGTCCTTTTATATCAAAAGGTAAATCATTACCTGCTTCAACCATCTCTAATAGCCGTTTGTGAGCAGC
Organism: uncultured Candidatus Scalindua sp.; assembly: GCA_964438395.1. Classification (GTDB taxonomy): domain Bacteria; phylum Planctomycetota; class Brocadiia; order Brocadiales; family Scalinduaceae; genus Scalindua. The sequence goes on along the minus strand of CAYTLC010000219.1, from coordinate 2,084 downwards.
ATCCCTGGCTGTGTATAATACTCCACTGATTCTGACCTTATCTCCGGCTTTCAGATTCTCAATAGTAGAACTCTCTAATGGTGTCTTCAGATCAATATATTCTGTCATAATAGATATTTCATTGTCTTTTAGTGAGCTTCTTTTGAAATTCTCATACAATTAAATCACAACAGTCTTAGTTCTGTGTGAGTGGCACTCAATATTTACGGCTACCGGTAAGCTGGCAATATGGCAGGGAAATGTTTCTACCTGCACGGCTAAAGCCGTTGTCCTTCCGCCAAGTCCTTGAGGCCCTATGCCCAGTCTATTGATCTTTTCCAGAAGTTCAATTTCCAGATCGGCAATGGTTTTGTCTTTATTGTTACTGCCCACCGGGCGTAATATTGCTTTTTTGGCTAACAGGGTAGAATAATCAAATGTCCCTCCTAGGCCAACTCCCACTATTATCGGTGGACACGGGTTTGCGCCTGCTGTCTTTACCGTTTCTACTACAAAATCTATCACACCCTCTCTGCCCTGTGCAGGTGTCAGCATAGCAGAACGGCTCATATTTTCGCATCCGCCACCTTTTGCATCAAAAGTGATCTTTAATTTGTCTCCGGGAACTATATCTGTATGGATTACTGCCGGGGTGTTGTCACCAGTGTTGATACGATCTATGGGGTTTTTCACAATTGACTTGCGTAGTAAGCCATTCTTGTAGCCGCGTCTTATTCCTTCGTTAACAGCTTCCAACAAATCACCACCTGAGAGAACTACTTCCTGGCCAAGTTCAATGAATATAATGGCAAAGCCGGTATCCTGGCAAACTGGGACTTGTTCATTTCTGCCAATTTCTGCATTTTCCAATAGTTGCGTAATTACTTCTTTGCCCAGAGGGGATTCTTCTTTGTCCAAGGCACTCCTTAATGAAGTGATGAGATCATCTCCCAGGTTATAATTTGCATCCGTACAAAGTTTTTCGACGGTGTCTGTGATCTGTTCTGTGTTGATTTGACGCATGTATGCTTTATCAGTAGTATTTTAATATATGAATCAGGATTCCAATATATTCTTCTTTTGTTCAATCATTGACTCTCTTGCACGATTTATCAATTCTTCGATAGTGCACAATTCCTCTGTGTCGTAATATGCCTTTCCTATACACAGTGCTAGTTTATATTGGCGGTTTTCCTGTTTATTGCGGCTTTCTAATTCATCCTGTAAGCGGGTAATTATAATTTCATTGTTAGCATCGAATGATTCTATTGCTATAGCTGTAAACTCATCTCTGCCATGGCGGGCTATGATATCAGATTCTCGAAAGACTTCTTTAAGGATATTAGCAGTTTCGATTTTAGCCAGGTCTTCATATTGATTGCCAAGTTTTTCATTGATCTCATTAAGACCCTCAATGTGGATAAAAAAGAGTATCATTCCACGTTTAGTTCGTATTGCGATGCTTAACTGTTGTTGGGCGAAAAGCATAAAGCCTCTCTGGTTGTATAAGCTTGTCAGATCATCAACAAGCGAGAGAGATTGCAGTTCTACCCTGCCCTTGTGCCGCATGATGGCGTATCTCAAAACACGTGAAAGTGCATGGCTGTTTATTTCACCTTTTACCAGAAACTCTTCGGCCCCTTTTTGCAGTGCCTTAATGGCCATAGATTCATCATTCATGCTTGTCATCACTACAACCGGAATGTTCGGTGCCCTCTCGCAAACCGTGGAAATTGTATCTACTCCCTGTTTGTCAGGCAGAGACAAGTCCAGCATGACAACATCATAACGCTCAGTATCAAGTTCCAATAATGCTTCATCGAGCAGCTGTACATGTGTCATTTTATAATGAACGTTTGTAATCTCTTTGATAAATTCGCCCATAAGAATCGCATGGTCAATTTCATCCTCAACATAGAGAATTTTGATTATTTTACTTTTGCTGTCCATTTTAATTACTTTGTTGCTAGCTGCCCACTAAATAACAGGATTGTAATTTGCTTGGACAACTTTATGTTCATATTGCTTTGTGGTATTCTGAGCTAAATATTCTTTTTTGTCAAATATCTTTTTTGAAGGCAATCTGACTTTACTTATAACTGGGC
>CAYTLC010000218.1:0-3083 GCA_964438395.1 uncultured Candidatus Scalindua sp. | reverse complement strand
GTGTCATAGCTCTCTGCACAGCGGGTATCAGCTCTATTCTCGTAATCATTGCAGGCGTATTCTTTACCATGTCCTTCTCAAAACCAATTAGTGAATTGAAGTCTGCCGCTGACAAATTCAGGGGTGGTAACCTTAAGCACAGGGTTGAAGTAATCCGTGGAGATGAATTGGGCGATCTGGCTGAAAGCTTTAATATTATGGCTCATGATCTTTGTGAAGAGACTGTCAAACTGAATGAATCTCTTCAGAGGCACGAAGAGACAAACATGCAGTTGAAGAGCGCCAATAAGGCGAAATCCGGTTTTTTGTCATCAATGAGTCATGAACTCCGTACCCCACTAAATGGTATCCTGGGTTTTGCAGACCTGTTGAAGGGTCAATATTTTGGGAAGCTTAATGACAAACAGCATGAATATGTAAATCAAATTGACGATAGTGGTAAACACCTGCTGGAACTCATAAATGATCTTCTTGATATAACAAAAATAGACTCCGGAAAAGTGGATCTTTCATTAGTAGATATACCGATAGAGCAGGTCATTCAGACTTCCGTCAATATGGTGAATAAACAATATATAATAGACGGTCTGATAAAGAGAAATCGAATAACAATGAAGATTAATGTAGATCCTGAACTTGATGTGGTCAGGGCTGATGAGAGAAAGTTCAAGCAGATAATGCTCAACCTGTTATCAAATGCGGTAAAGTACTCGCCCAATGAGAGTGAAGTATTGATTAGCGCTAAACAATCCGGAAACAAGTATACCAGGTTTGAAGTTAGTGACAGCGGTATTGGTATCGAGAAAGATGCAATCGAAAGTATCTTTGACGAATTTCACCAGGTAGACCGTGTCCGCGATGAAGAGCTGGGAGGTACAGGAATTGGACTTGCCCTGACACGTAGATTAGTGGAACTGCACGGAGGCAAGATCGGAGTTGAGAGTGTATTGGGCAAGGGAAGTACTTTCTGGTTTACCATGCCATTTGCGGGCACACGTATGTTTGAATCAGATGATACGAATGGAAATAAATTAATGACGAAGAGTGTTTACGAAGACAATGTTGTCCTCGCTACTGAGGAGGGGAATAATGATTAATTCAAAAACAATGGGACAGGAAACAGAACCTGATAAAGCCAGGATACTTGTTGTTGATGACAATACAATTAATCTTAGAATCATTACTGATTTGATTGAAGTTATGGGATACGATTCCTTAATGGCGGAAAACGGGCTTTACGCATTGTCCACATTGGAGAAACAGGATTGTGACCTTGTCCTTCTGGATATTTGCATGCCGGATATGGACGGCTACCAGGTGCTGGAGTATATGAAGAATGATTCTCACTTATGTCAAATTCCTGTCATAATGATCTCTGCGATAGACGATATGGATAGTGTTGTACGTTGTATCGAAAATGGGGCGGACGACTACATGGTCAAGCCGTTCAACCACACCATTCTTAAAGCACGAATTAATGCATGTTTGGAAAGAAAACGACTCCATGATAGAGAAAATGAATACCAGGGTCAGATAGAAAAATTTAATCTTGATCTCCAGGACCGTGTTAGTAAACAGGTGTATGAGATCACTGCAGCACAGCGATCAACGATATTCGCTATGGCTAAACTTGCTGAATCACGAGACCCGGAAACAGGTGAACATCTGTTAAGAATAAGAGAATACGTCAAAATTATCTGTCAGGAACTCTGTTTGCTCCCAAAATATGCGGCAATAATAGATGATGATTATATAGAAAATATATGTGCTGCAAGTCCGCTTCACGATATTGGTAAGGTTGGGGTTCCGGACAGTATACTCCTCAAACCAGGTAAACTTACGAAAGAAGAATTTGATGAGATGAAGGTACATACAGTCATAGGGGCAGAAACGCTTAGAGAAGTCAACCGGCTGCACTCTGGTAACGATTTTGTCAAAGTAGGCATAGAGATTGCCGAAAGTCATCATGAGAAATGGGATGGTACAGGCTACCCACATGGACTTGCCGGTGAAGAGATTCCTTTAGTCGGGCGAATTCTCGCATTGTCAGATGTATACGATGCGCTGACGTCCAGGCGATGTTACAAAGAAGCCTTTTCTCATACCAGGAGTCTTGAAATTATTGTTCTTGGTCGCGATAAACACTTTGATCCAGATGTGGTAGATGCCTTTGTCAGTGCAGAAAAAGATTTTCTGGATGTAAGAGTCCGCTATGATGATGTAGAGCAGGAATTAGCTATATAATATGATATCCCAGCCTCAAAATAATCTTCAGTTTTCAGAACAAGAATTACTCTGCAATCTTTGTAGCCATGGTTCCCATACCGGATGTAATCCTGGGTTAATTTATTCTTGAAATGTCAGCAATATCTGGTAGTTTTTACTTTCTAACTAAGAATATCAGTTCATTTTCTACCTAAATCTAAATAATATGAAAGGTGTTTCATAAGGCCACGTTTCATGACGATTAGATCCAAATTTCTCATTTTTGCATTCTGCGTTTCACTGATACCCATTTCCATAATCACAGCGTTATACTATTTCAATGCCAGGGGAACAATCGAGAAACAGACACTTAGCTGGCTGACGGCTGTTGCAGAATCTAAAAAAACCCATACTTTGTCTTTTCTAGATTCAAAAAAAGGGCGTGTTATAGACTTTGGTTCTGATGGTTTTATAAGAGACAGCCTTGAGCTTGTCTCAGTAAGAGGGTTACAAAGTGGCGCATGTACTCGCCTGATTAAGCACCTCAAGCAGAACAAAAAAACTTTGGACTCTCAACTAACGTCAATAGCGGTCCTGGATATTAATGGCATGGTTGTCGCATCCACTACTGATGAATGGGTTGGAATGGATATGTCTAGTGAGGATATATTCAGGAGTTGCGTTACTAAGAACTATGGAGAGTCGTATACCGGTAAGTCATATAGTTATAGTACTCCTTTTCTAAGCGTGGACTGCATATTTATTTCATCACCTCTGACCGACAAGCATGATAATAAGACAATTGGTGTTATTGTCAATGCATATGATATTGCAATCCTGGATGAAATTACGACTAAGCGTGCCGGGATGGGAGAGAC
>CAYTLC010000217.1:0-3088 GCA_964438395.1 uncultured Candidatus Scalindua sp. | reverse complement strand
TCAATCCTTGGAAAAAGCCGTTTATTATTACGCATTCTTCTCCTCTACCTGATTTACAGTAAATTAATTTTGCCGGAGTCTATCACCAAACCTTTTGAGAGACAAGATAATTTCTATTCACAATTATCGGCAAAATCCCTCAGTTCTTTAGTCATTTTACTAAAAAATTTACTGAATCTATTGAACCACAGAATTCGGTTTATATATTAACTTTTGCTTGATTTACACTGCCACCAAAGATATCCTGAAATGTACGGTATTAGGATAAACAAAGGCTGGAATCATGGAACCATTTAAGACAAATGACTTTCCTACATTAGGCATAGAGGAAGAGCTACATCTGGTAGATACAGAGACGGCAGAACTCATGCCTTCTGTTAACGAAGTTATGGCATCCCTTAATCCAGATTTCCGGAAAAGAGTGTGCTATGAACTGTTACAATGCGTCTTAGAAACGCGTACAGGCGTTTATAAAACGGTAGATGATCTCATTCAGGAAACTGCAAACGGCAGAACTACCCTTGCGGAGAGTTGTAAAAAACTCAATATGTATCTTGTTGCTGCCGGAAGCCATCCCTTTTCCGATTGGAAAAAACAGCCTATCATAGACAATGAGCACTATAAATGGGTGCATGATAACCACGGATATATCTCCAACCGCATGCTGGCTTTTGGACTTCACATACATGTCGGAGTAAAAAACGAAGAAGCTGCCATATATATAATGAACGAAATGCGGCGTTGGACATATCCCCTCTTAGCCATGTCCGCAAATTCTCCTTACTACGATGGAGGAGATACCGGGTTGGTCTCTACACGCGCTCACCTGTTTCATTCTATGCCTCGAACCAAGTTCGCCCCACCATTTAGATCGTTTTCAGAGCTTGTCGCTTACTACGAAAAATTCCTTGCTGCCGGAGACATTACGCGTCCCGGTGATTTATGGTGGATTATTCGCCCCCAGCCGCCACTAGGCACAGTTGAATTTAGAATTTTTGATATTCCCACATCTGTCCGTCGTATCGGGGCATTTGCCGCCTTGATACAGGCTGCCGTAGACACATATCAGGACAGGTTTTTTGAGGGATTACCGGCGAGCGAGTTGCACTCCGGATATCTCGAAGAGAACTGGTGGAAGGCGATGAGATATGGACTGAATGCTAAAATAATAGAACCGGAAACAGGAGAGATTACAACTAACAGCGAACAACTCAGACGTCTAATTGAATTGACTGCACCCAAGGCAAAAGATCTTCATGCTGAACACCACCTTGATTTTGCCGGAACAATGATAGAACAGGGAAGTGAATCAGACCTGCAAAGAGTCCTGTACAAAGACTTGAACGGTGATTTGCATGCACTTGAAAAGGAGCTTGCAAGAAGAACGCTGGATTTTTCTGAGTAGAAGCCTCTGACCCAGACAAGCTGGAGAATCAGAAATCCGAGGCACAAAAAACGAAACAAATCCAGATGTCAAAAAAATAAATGCTCTAAAAAAACATGTTCAAGGCCGAGAGTTTAAAGTTTTGATCATTGGGTTTTATAGTTGTTTCGAATTTCTGATTTCAATATTCGGATCTTTTTGACAAATTGGTTAAAACATTCTTTCTAAGAGACTAAGTCCTCTTTTTGCAAAGAGGACTTAGTAGGATTACGTTAATTTGACCCTGTTACTCCACCTCTTTCATTTCCGTTATACCGCAGTGACACAGGCCCGGTTCATCGGCCACTGTTCCACATTCACACATGGTACCGCAATCACATTCGTATTCGTACTCATCACTCATCTCTTCCCTGTCTGATGGTATCGTGGCGAGGCCACACACGCATCTACCGCCGGGTTCATACGTCTCAAAAGCACAGAGGCATCCACCGGCACAGTAACAGATATAGATTGTCTGTTTTTTCCCCTCTGCCGCATTAATAATATTATTGGCAGTGTAAAGAAATCCCCCTGAAACTATCATACAAATTGTTAGTATAGCAATTAAGTTACTCTTCAAGTTTTCCAACACAATCTTGCCCCTTTCTACACTGATAAATCCCTGAATATTATTATGCATCAATCAACCACAACATAAGTAAATCAAAATTATAAAGTGATTAAAGGAAAGCAGGGGTTATTTATATCTAAAATTACACGGTAAGTCAATTACACTTTCATTTTAATAAATGGAGTTTGTGCCCAAAGAAACTTCTAAAACTCTGGCGTAACTGGTGAATTATTTTAAGGCTTTTGTTTTTGTTGATTCTCTTTTTGCACAGGACAGAGGATGCGGGTATGACTGTTGGGTCTCAAAGATTATCAATTGCGGTTAAAAGTTCTGTAAAAGAACCAAGCTCAAACACCAGGAAAACATTTCCACTTATCTGAGGTTCCTGGACCTTGAAGTCAGCACGTATCAGCAAAAATGCTAAGTCCCCTTTCAAATCTTTTAATTTTATCAGGTCAGCAAAACTTCCTTCTTTATAACTCGGCGGTGAAAAATCTATTTCTGCAGTCAGCAAATTAGCAATTGACCCCATAACCGCATTAATTAATATATTACCAACTTCATTCAGTGCCCCTGATGTCGCCTCCTCAAAACCCTCTGAGTCTGGTTCTTCACCTGTGAGTGCGGTTACCAGTTCTTCTACACTTTCCGGAGGAAAAACAAGTGCTGAGCTTCCTGAAAATGGCCCATAGAAGTCGAGCTGGACACTGGAAAGGCCGTCGTGATTTACATCTGCCAGTTCTTCACCGGGGTTTTCCGGATCAAACATGATGATAGATGGCACTTCTAATTCAATATGGGCCTCCAGCATTCCATTAAGTATACTGGCCGCCTTTCCCATCCCGATATTTACTATTTCTTTCAGGGCATCTAATTGTTCATCAGTTGGTTTTATCACTAACCATGCCCCCCCTTGTTCAGGATGTTTTCTATAGCCAGCTTCAGCTTTTCTTTATCAGGAGGCTTACCGAAAAACTCAGAAACGCCGAGGTTCATACACCTGTCTTTGACCGTGTCCTGAATATTTGCGGAAATCACTATTACATTTACGTCCATGTTTGTTTCACGCAAAAGTTCCAGCAATTCGGTTCCCT
>CAYTLC010000216.1:0-3114 GCA_964438395.1 uncultured Candidatus Scalindua sp. | reverse complement strand
CAATTGACCCGTGGATGTCTCTATCCCTGGGGGGAGGATATAGTTTAAGCTAATGTGCTGAGTTCCTCTTCAACACCAGCCTCGCTGCCAAACATCTCCTTCAGTCCATTGATGAACTCGCCTAAACTGCTCTCCTCATCTGCGCTTTCCACCTCTGTCACAGGACCGTTAGCTTTTTCACTTCCTATTCCAGTACTTTTTTCACCCGGATGTGTATCTCCGGTTTTAAGTGCGCTATTTTCAACTGCCTTTTCAGTAGTTGTAGTTAGATGATCTCCGACATCTTCAGCAATGTTTCCTCTCTTCTCTGTTATTTTAGAGTCGGCTGCTATTGCCGGCTTTGCTGCCATTGCCGTCTTTTCCCCATTTTTAGCTGCTGCCTTAGCCCCTTCACTCTTCTCCTCGTTCCTGTCAGCTGCTTTGTCAACAAGAGTCGACTCAGCATCATCCTCCATTGCAAATATTGATTTCTGAGGTGCTGAAGCTTCCTGAGCTTCATCCTTTTTTGCAAATATTGATTGGCGAGGTGCCTCCTCTGCTTTCTCTGCTTTCTCTGCTTTCTCTGCCTTAGCCGCCCTCTCCGCTCTCTCTGCTTGAGCTGCCCTTTCCGCCTTGCCTTCTTTAGCTGCCCTATCTGCTTTAGCTGCCATCTCTGCCTTATTTGTTTTCACTGCTTTAGCGGCTTTGGCTACTCTGGCAACTCTAGATTTTTTGGATTTTGCTATTTTTTCTGCTTTCTCTGCTTTCACTGCTTTATCAGTAACTTGTGTAGAACCTCCATTTGTAGCTGCTTTAGCAGCCTCTAATTTAGCAGCCGCTGCTTCTTTAGTTGATGCCGCTGCATTATTAAATTTATCAGTATTATTATTTGCACTCTTCGCCTCTTCACTAATTTGTACTGAATCAAGCTTTATGGCTGCGCTGGTTGCTGCCTTAGATGCTTCAACTGTCTTTTCAACCTTTTCTGCGATTACTTCTTTGGATGCTACAGATGCATCCTGCATTGCCTGTGGTGTATCTTTAGCTTCTGCTGCTTTTTCTGCTGCTAATTTAGCAGCTAATGCATCTTTAGTAGCTGCTACTGCATTTCCACTTACACTACTTATTGCACTCATCTGTTCTCTCCTTCTTAAAAAATGTTAATTGATCTTTTTCGTTTTATTTCTATTTCCAGAGCACTGCTATCTCAAACAGTGTGCCAAAGGCTTTAGTACTGTAATAATCATTGGCGAATTACTGAGCTAACATATTGATAACAAACTACTTAAAATATTAAGAATAAGATGATTGAGAGAGATTTCTCCACCAAATCTCACGTTTACGAAATGAGGGATTCATTCCCACCTTTGCAAGGATCATTTACGAATATTTGGTGCAACTCCTTTATTTACCATATATTACGAGAAATATACCAAACAGTTCTCTCCCGGGGATATTCCCCCCACCTTTATCAGATGTAGTGTGGATGAATAAAATAGGTTTGTGTTTACGCAGATATGGCTATAAACAGTAATGTAAGTTATCTATTGACTTTAGCACAATTAGTTGTTAACATTGTCTCCTCACTGGAAAAGTATCACCCACATCGAATCGATTACCACTGCTTTCAGTAACGTACTTTTATCATTGCCTGATATCAATTTTCTCAACTAGATGCACTCTCTTTTGTTTAGTCCAACTCTTTCAGGCATCACATTTTCCAATTATTATCAATATTTTACGAACATAACGCCCGGCGTTCGGGTTTCTTTATATTAGTGGAGAGACGATAGTGATCAAATGTAAATGGTCTTATTTGATGTTACTAACCCTTGTTATACCTTTCATGTATGGCTGCAACACTACGCAGGTATCAACATTGCCAACCTACAGTCCCAGGAAATCTCGGCCTGTTGCTGTTCCGTATGGCGTGCGAAAAGAGTTGAACCAATTCAAGATCAGGCCGTGGAAGTATATTGTAATCCATCATAGTGCCTCTGATTCAGGTGATGCTGCTTCAATCGGCAAATATCACAAGGAGACGAGGGGTTGGGTTAACGGCCTGGGTTATGATTTCCTTATTGGAAACGGAAACGGCGCAAGAGATGGCCAGATTGAGGTTGGAGACAGATGGAATAAGCAGATAGATGGCGCTCACGCCGGAAATCCTGAATACAACAAACATGGTATAGGCATCTGTTTAGTTGGCAACTTTGATAATGATCAGCCCACAAATCAACAGATTTCATCTCTTTTGTATTTGATAAATTATTTACAGAAACGTTGTAACATCCATAAAGATAATGTCATAATGCACAAAACCTTTCGAAAGACGGTTTGTCCCGGCAAGCACTTCCCTTATAATAAGTTGCTGGCCCGGTTGAAATAGATTTGTTAGAAAATGTTTTTAACTTTAGGCACCTTAGGCACTTGTAACTTTTAAGTGATACCTGTAAGAGACAGAAATCCTTCCGGTACTTTTCCTTATGTTACGATAGGGATCATCATCTTAAACATTTGCATCTTTTTGTATGAACTCTCCCTTGGTTCAGATTTAGCCACTTTTGTACATCAGTATGGAGTAGTGCCGGCAAAAGCGACACACTATTTCCAAGCTCGCGATTCAACACTAATTGATACGTTTTTTCCCTTCTTATCCTCAACCTTCTTACATGCAGGATTTATTCACCTTATTGGCAACATGTGGTTTCTCTGGATATTTGGTGATAATATTGAAGACAAGCTGGGACACTTTAAATATTTTGTATTTTATATCCTCTGCGGCGCCATCGCATCATCTGTGCACGTCTTCTTTAACAGCGAGTCACAATTACCGTGTATCGGTGCAAGCGGGGCCATTGCTGCGGTACTAGGGGCATATATGATAACCTTTCCGCGTGCAAGAGTAACAACGATCATACCAATATTCATTTTTATACAAATTATAGAGCTCCCGGCAGTGATCGTTCTTGGTTTCTGGATTTTGATTCAATTTTTTAGCGGCACGATGTCTTCAACTGCATCTGCATCAGGTGGTGGTGTAGCGTGGTGGGCACACATAGGAGGTTTTGTATCAGGAATAATACTATTTACCACAATACGCATACTCTTTGTGAGAAAGCCGGCGAGACGGAG
>CAYTLC010000215.1:0-3140 GCA_964438395.1 uncultured Candidatus Scalindua sp. | reverse complement strand
GTCAAATCGTTTTTCAGAGAGGCAACGGTATCCTTTGCTGCGGCCTAGGTAGTATATGCTTTTCAGATAACCAGACAAGGATTTTTTAACTCGTACATACCACCAGATTACATATTTTAGGTATGGACTTTGGGAGGGAATATACTAGACAACTATCCGTGCCGGATTCGTAATTGTACGAATCCGGCACCTTTTTGGTTCTAGGTCAACCGGGTTTGGATTCTAATTATTAGAAGGCACCCAGAAATTGAGTTTTTCCTTAAATTGAACAGCTATGCTCAATCTAATTCCACAATCGGTGGCTTCCTCTACCTCTCTACTAACAACCAGACCTTTTCCGCTAAGGAAAAGTTTTTTCATTTTAGAATCAAGTGTTGTATTGGCTGTTGTTATCTCAAGAGGGATTATTGTTCCCAGTAGAAATGCATTGATATCATTAGTTATCACTTCGAAAGAAGCGCCATTTGAACTGACATTTTTTGTCCTGCCTTTAACCTGATCAGGAAACGATATTTCGAATCCTCCATCAAGCCTCTTTCTTCGTCTTCTGTTAGGGAATGTTACTTTAGCTAGCATACAATTTTCTCCTCAAAAAATTTTAAACTATGCTCAGTATTCAATATGTAACAGCAGCAACGTAGGCCCGTACAATATACAGTACCCCTCGTTTGGCTTTTCAAACGCTTTGTATCTTAGATATTCAAAGTCATTTTGTCAAGTTTTTTTCTACTTATCTTGCTGTTCTTTCTTCTGATTTTCCTCTTTTACTGCCTTCAATTTATCCAAAATCATCTTATTAATATCATCCCAATTATCGTAGTAAATACAATATCGGCACTGTTCAGCCTCTTTCAAGGCTTTCTTCTGTATCTCTTCATATTCCCCGCCTGATACATTAGTAGTACTCTTATCGATAAAGTAATCAATCTCCTTGTATAGATCCTTGAAATCAACATCAGACTTAATCTTTTCTACAAAATCGTAACACTCCCTCTTCGACTTAAACATCCAGAAATCAGCAATTTTGTCTGCCGCGTTCACGTCAAGTGACTGAAGTTCCATCAACTCATCCACACACCCCTGGTCACTCATCAATGAATGGCTGACTTCTGTATATTCCCGATAAAAACGTGAAAGGCCCGCCCCATCGGCAAACAAACAGAGAGGGAAAAGAAATAGAATAATAAAAACAACTGCTGTTTTTTTCATCTTAAAATCTCCTTAATATCTATATGTTGATACTCTACCAGATTAGTATGAAAATAAAATAGATCGCTATATAGTTCCTTCAAATATAATATCATCACCTTTTTTCATTGTCTTAAAAGATGAAAATTTGATTGATTTGTTTATCTTATTTATATTGAGGTCTCCTATTGCTTCCACTCCCTTTCCTACGATCTTTGGAGCAATTGGTATTATCATCTTGTCTACAAGACCCGCTTTGAGCAGAGAAGTGATTATCTCCGAACCGCCTTCTACCAGCACTGACACAATCTCTCTTTTGCCGAGTTTCCTTAAGAGGTCTTTGAGACTGACGCTGCCATTTCTTTCTTTTTTCACTACCAACACTTCCACTCCCTGCTTCTTTATTGCTGCCATTTTCCCGGAAGGTGCACTGGATGTTGTAGCTATAATTGTCAAATGCGTATTGGCGTCTGTCAGGACGGACGACTTGACAGGTATCCGAAGTTTACTATCTACTATTACACGAAAGGGGTTCTTTCCCTTTACATGTCTTACAGTTAATTGTGGATTGTCAGCAACAGCAGTTCCCGCACCAACCATAATTCCCATATTTATACCGCGAAGACGATGGACATACTTTCGTGACGCTTCAGAACTTATCCATTGTGAATCACCGCTCCTGGTCGCGATCCTTCCATCCAGGGTCTGAGCATACTTAACGGTTATGTAAGGCATCCCAGTCTTAATAAATTTAAAATAGTGCTCGTTTAACTGTATGCACTCGGATTCACGTATCCCGACGTCAACCTTAATACCTTTCGATCTCAGAATTTTAATCCCCTTGCCATTTACTTCGGGATTAGGATCAAGAGAACCAACTACCACTCTTCCTGGTTTCTCTTGTATCAACGCGTCGACACATGGTGGCGTTCTCCCGTAGTGGCTGCACGGCTCTAAAGTAACGTAAAAGGTTGAACCCTTGATGTTTTTCTTTGTGCTGTTTATGGCGTTAATTTCGGCATGATGATCACCGCATCTTTTGTGATAACCCTGGCCAATGATATTTCCATTTGCAACAATTACGGAACCAACCATGGGATTTGGACTGGTCTTACCAACACCCCTTCTGGCAAGACGGATTGCAATTCCCATATAATAGTTGTCGTCTAAAGTGTTTTTCTTCATATAAAACCGGCACCTGTGAATATATTTTTTATTTTCTCGATTTCTGTACTGGTAACAGGCAGAAGCGGCAATCTTGAACGTCCACCGTAGTATCCGGCTAAATCCATGGCCGCCTTTAACCCCGGAACGCCATACCTTGAAGTCACCGCTAAGGTTGGTTCAATCAGTCGCATCTGCAATTCCTTTGCTTCTGCATGATTACTATCTTTATAGAATCTGATTATATCCGAACATTTTTCCGGCAATGCACATGCAATTGCCATAATACCACCAGCCGCTCCAACACACATGGACGGGTAAAGTACGATACTGCTGCCTGTGAGGACGCTGAACTCATTATCTCCGGTTAAACTGATAATTTCAGAAAGCTTTTCAACATTCCCTGAACTATCCTTAATCCCAATTATGTTCTCATGCGATGAAAGTGCGGATACGGTCCCGGCTTCCAGATTAAGGCCGGTAAATGACGGAACATTATAGAGAAATACAGGAATAGGGGAACTATCGGCAATCATCAAATAATGTTTCATGAATGCTTCATGGGACATGTTACTTTTAAAAAAATGTGGAGTGATAACAACAGCAACATCAGCCCCGCAATCAGCAGCTCTCCTTGTAAATTCTATCGTACCTTTCGTACACTCTAAACCGGTCCCAACCAGCATCTTCTTTGACAGTGGTATTGACTTCCTTGCTGTTTTGACTATCTCAAGTTTTTCTTCTTCATTCAGGAAAACAGACTCACTGTTAGAACCCAATATCAGATA
>CAYTLC010000214.1:2045-3166 GCA_964438395.1 uncultured Candidatus Scalindua sp. | reverse complement strand
TATCTCTTATATGAGTTGGTATGGTATCAGATTGATATGAAAGTTGTAAAATGAAATATCATGAGGATAGTTTAAATTTTGCTTTTGTGATCTGAGGTTTGTTAGAATAATGCGCATGAATAAGACAAAGATACTTACTGAAATTTATGACAGATTATTTAAATCATTTGGAAAGCAATATTGGTGGCCTGGCGACACCGGTTTTGAGGTAGTAATTGGTGCCATACTTACTCAAAATACAAACTGGTCCAATGTAGAAAAGGCGATTAAGAACCTGAAGACCGCAAAAATATTTACTCCAAAGAAATTACATGAAATTGATCATGATAAGCTTGCTGAGCTTATCAAACCGTCAGGTTATTTTAATGTCAAAGCTAAAAGACTGAAACACTTCATAGAGTGGCTTTTCCTGAATTATAACGGAAGTCTGTCAAAGCTTTTTAAACTGGATTTTGCCACGTTACGCGAACAGTTACTTTCAGTTAATGGTATAGGGAAAGAGACTGCCGATTCCATAATCTTATATGCGGCAGAGAAACCTACTTTTGTTGTAGATGCGTATACGAAACGGGTACTTGTCAGGCACGGCGTGATAACTGAGGATTATGACTATGATGCGATAAAGGAGGTTTTTGAGAATAACCTTCCTAAAGAGGTGCCTCTCTATAATGAGTATCATGCTCTCTTTGTCATGGTAGGTAAGCATTATTGTAAGCCAAAAATGCAGTGTGAAAAGTGTCCGTTAAAAGATGTTTACCGCACCAGCCAAACAAAACGTATGGCTGGTCGTCCGAAATGAGACAAAAGAAGAAAATGAGATCTCGTAAGAAACTGTAAATATCAATAGGAAGTTTATTGTCAGGAGTACTTGTAGATGTTACTATTATCGCTAAAAGCAACGCCTGTAAACAGATAAATTGTTTGGAGTAATGTCGGGAAGGCAAAAAACGTTAAATGGACATAATAGTAGACGGTTATAACGTGATCTTTAAAATCTCTGAGCTGGGGTATACTACTGAAAAGTGTGATATTGAGATTCTGCGATATAGATTCCTTGCTATGCTGGAGCAATACAAAGAAAAAAGGAAGCACAAATTAATAGTAGTTTTTGATGGACAGGG
>CAYTLC010000214.1:0-1945 GCA_964438395.1 uncultured Candidatus Scalindua sp. | reverse complement strand
GGAAGAGAGCTGATGATTGAAAAATTATCTTTAGATTTTGTCGCTAAATTGGAACATGAAAAGGGATTCTCTGAGCACACGTTGAGGGCATATCATAAAGACTTGCTGCAATTTGATAATTTCCTGAAAGCCGAAAAACGCAGTAGTTTAGAAAGCGTTAATCACCTTCTATTAAGGCGGTTTCTTGCTGTTTTGAGATCAAAGAATTATTCAAAGAGAACCATCGCCCGTAAACTTGCATCAATACGATCTTTTTTCAAATTTCTTATTCGTGAAGGTGAACTTGTTGCAAATCCGTTTGAGATGTTGCGAACGCCTAAACAGGACAAAAAACTCCCTCAATTTTTAAGCATAACCGATGTTGATGTTTTGCTGAAAACACCAGACTCTTCCTCTATGATGGGATTGAGGGATATGGCCATTATGGAAACTCTTTACAGTACTGGAATAAGGGTGAGTGAACTGGTGGGTTTAGATGAGGGTCACATAGATTTCACTTCCGGGATGATAAAGGTACAGGGAAAAGGCAAGAAAGAGAGGTTGGTTCCAATCGGGAGCCATGCGATTAATGCTATAAACGAATATATTAATTCTAAGCCTAGGAGTAAAAAAAAGGAAGAGAAGAGTATGAGCAGGAGTGAGCCTCTCTTTTTGAATAAATATGGTGACCGCCTGACGGCGAGGAGTGTTGCGCGATCTCTTGACAAATATTTGAAGGCGTCCGGAATTAATCTGCTCACATCTCCACATACATTCAGGCATAGTTTTGCGACTCATTTGCTGGATAAGGGAGCTGATCTGCGATCCGTTCAGGAAATGCTGGGACACTCAAGTCTCTCTACCACTCAGGTATATACGCACATTACTACAGAGCGGTTGAAAAATGTTTATGACAAGGCGCATCCACGTAAGTAATTAAATTCCTTTTAACGTAAGCATGTCTGATTATAAATCAAATCGATCTTCAGGTTTAAATCCGGGAAGAAGACAATTCCTAATCAAGGATATTCCAGGTGCAGTGTTAGCCGGATATGCTGTTAAAACTGGCATTGCTGCAGCAGCAATTGAACTTTTTCTGGCTGGGACAGGACTGGCATCAGGTTCTGAAATGGCACATTATCCGGGCTTTCATGAGCAGCAAAAACTATTAAAACAAAATGGTGAATGGCAAGTAAGAGTAGAGCAGGAAAAATTACGCCTGGCAGCCGGAGGGGTGCTTCCAGCGGAGACATATAGAGATTCAGATATAGAGTATAAACTGATTGGCAGTTTAAAGCGATACGACTGGGAACCGACAAATGAGGTTTTCTTCAAAACGTATAAAAATGTAATTCAAAAATTACGCGAGGCTCCAAGGTGTTACGAAATACTTTTTGATTTTAACAAAGAGTACAATCATATAACACGTGAGATCTGTTACCATCCTTATTATGTTGATTTAACATATTTTATGTGCGGTAAGACGGTACATCAAATGCATGTTGCCCGTTCATTTATAGAGACGAGTGAAAAATCACTAGTTGGTACTATGTATCATGAAATGATTGCGCATGGAAGTCAGGTGGTTGAGTTGACAAATAGAGGTATAAGGGCAGGTGCTGGAAGAATCAAAATCATGAAACAGTGGGAAAGGGAATTGGAAGGCAATTTAATTAAATGGTATGCTGAAGAAGAGATGTATGGTATTAGTGAGATAAAGAATGTTCAGGAAGAGATGAAAAAATGGCTTAGAGTATTTCCAGAATGGAATTACTTCAGGATCAATGAAGTAGAAAAGCTGGAAGTGAATGATCTGATCAAACAGTTGCTTGCTCATTACAAGAAAAAGTACAGGAGAGAAAATTGGGTGAACACTACATACCTGCATAAACTGGTCAGTTAATTTAATACTAAAGCAATAGGGAAAAATGAAACAGGAAAAAAGAATAAGGAATAAATTAAATAA
>CAYTLC010000213.1:0-3222 GCA_964438395.1 uncultured Candidatus Scalindua sp. | reverse complement strand
CTGAAGGAAGAGGAAATATATCTAGAAATAGATTCCGGAATAAAGGAGAAACTGGCAGCAGACGGATATGAACCGCAGTATGGCGCTCGGCCGCTTAAAAGAGCTATTGAACGTGAAATTGAAAATAAATTATCCTTATGTATTGTTAACCGACAATTTAAAGCTGGCGATAAAATCAAAGCAATAATTAAAGGTGATGAAATTGGCTTTGAAAAGGTCTCTGTATAAATAACACGAGAAAATATTTAAGAATAACTGTCGGCTGCTGTAGCCATCTGTTCAGAGAATGCCTTAATAATTTCATAAAGGAAAACCTTGTGTTTCGGTTATCCATCACATATCTATTAAAATGGACCGTTTTTGCGGCTAGTGCTTCCACTCTTGGGATAGGAACCATCTATTCCTTCAAGTATTTATTGCTAAAAACCCTCGAATTAATACATTATTCAGGTATTTCATTATACCTGTGGCCAGTATTTGGAACTCTCGTATGTGGTTTGATTATCTATCGAACAAGTCCTGGTTCGGCGGGTGAGGGAATGCCAGCTTATATGCGGGCAGTAAACACAGAGAATGGAAACCTGTCACTTAAAGCCACTGTGTGTAAATTTTTTGCAACTTTATTTACTCTGGGATTCGGTGGTAGTGGTGGAATTATCGGCCCAATGGTTCGAGTTAATTCCGGAATAATGGCAAGCCTTGGGAACCTTTTCATGAAGATTGGGTTTACCGAAGAAGATCGTAGAATTATTACTATTTGCGGAGCATCTGCCGTCTGTGCTGCTGCGTTTCAGTCCCCTATCGGAGCAGGTTTTCTAGCTGTAGAAATATTAAAGAGGGCAAATATGCGTTATCTGGACCTCTTTCCCTCTATTATAACTTCATGTTTATGTGTTACTTTAATACGACACTTAAATTTACCTGACATTTTTCCTTTTAATATTTCTATTGTTAAAGATGATTTTGTTCTTTCGAAAAATATATTATGGATTATAGCCCTGGGTTTTATAGCCGGGGGCTTTTCAATTCTTTATGTAAAGTTTTATGGTTGGATGCGCAAATTCATGGAGAGGGATTCTCTCAGCACAATAAATATGTTGATCGGTGCAATCATAGTTAGTGGTATCGCTTTTCTGGTACATCAAAATCTTTTGAGTGTCAGCTTCTCTTATATTGGAGACTTGACTTCTGGAAACGGTGATTGGCCTTTTGCCGAAATCTTTGAAGGAAGAATTTTATTTGTTGTTTTTATTCTTCTCGCCGTCATGAAAGGATTAACTAATTCTATAACAGTTGGTTCAGGGCTTAGTGGTGGATTTATTGGCCCCTCTGTTATTATGGGCCTCTTTCTTGGTGCTGCTATGGCACAATTTTTTGGTATTCAGGCCAATAGTGGAGTTTATTACGCATTATTAGTTGCCGGAATGAGTGGTGTCTTATCAGGAAGTCTGAATGCTCCCATTGCTGCTGCAATAATTGGTACAGAAGTTTTTGGAGCAGACTATGCAGTTCCGGCCACACTATCTTCAATAATCTCCTTCCAGATAGCAAGAAGCTCATACCTCTATGACGCTCAAAACGACAGCTAAAAAAATAACCTGGCGTTTCATAATCCATATCAGGAATGCAAGATTAATAGCTCTCTAAAATTTTTTTGACTGTAGGAGCAAGTTTAATCAACCCCGCTCTCCCGCCAATTAAGAGTGCTTCTTCTATCTCCATTTCATCAATGTGAAACGCCTTAAGCGTAAACATTGCTCCAACACGTTCACCACTTTTACAGTGAATGATTAATGGATAGTTTTCCTGCTTTGAGAGCACGTCTGCAAATACTTTTGTTTTCTGAGGAGTAAGTCCTTCCGGAACGGAGATAGGAATATGAAAATATTTCATTCCAGCGCCTTCTACCCAGGTTAACTCCTGAGCAGGATCAGGTAATTCTTTGTCAGTTCTAAGATTAACGACAGCCTTAAATCCAGTTTCAGCAGCCTGTATTATCTGGTCAAAAGTCGGCTGACCACCCGTCAGAACACTATCTAACGGTACCTGGAAATTTGGCAACCTTATCAACGCCGAACTAACCGGCCTGATAAACGATCTTTGATACATAGTTATGTTTATATTATCTGCAAATACATTAGACACAATGAATAAGGTCAAACATGCAGCAGATACAATCTTGATGCAACAATTCATTTTCAACTCCTCACTTTATTATACGGTTATCATATTTCTTACCACAACTTTAACTCACCTACGACCTTTTGTTTTACAAGATTTGCATGAGGAGCAATCACCACACCCTGCACCGATACAGACACTTTCACTGTTTTTATGGACCTGCCCCAATCCATTACACGCTTCACAACGTTTTGCGGAATCTGAAATCTGCCCTGAGCCACCACAACCATTGCATTTTATGCAATAGTTACAACTATTCTCATCACAGGGAACTTTGTTGTCTACATGCCATATTCCACTTCCAGAGCATTTAAAACACGGCTGGCTTGCAAAAGAATTGGGTATACAGAATAATCCGACAACCAGACAAAGCGCTATTACAGAAACACAAATCCTCACACAATGTTTTTTCTTCTCCACTTAAGTGTTCCTTTACTTATAACCAAAGCGACTTAGAGCCGCTTCATCTTTGCGCCAGTTTTCGCTGACTTTAACCCAGAGATCCAGATAGACCTTTTTACCTAAAAGTTCCTGGATTCCTTCCCGCGACTTTCTTCCTATCTCTTTCAGCATTTGCCCGTTTCCACCGACAACAATCAATTTATGACGCTGCTTCTCCACATATACTTCCGCCGATATGTAATCAAGCTCGTCGCTTCTTGATACGAACTCCTTTACCACCACAGCCACACCATGGGGTATCTCCTGCCTTACAGACAACAGCACCTGTTCACGGATAAGCTCAGCAATTGCCAGCTTATCCTGCTGGTCTGTTACGGTGCCTTCCGGATAGTACGCAGGATTCTCCGGCATCAGTTCAAATATCTTTTTGATCAATATTGGAATATTAATTTGTGTTATGGCAGAAACAGCAACACCACCTACGAAATCTCCAAGCTTTTTATACTCCGCAATAATTGCATCGAGATTTGGTATATCTGCAGCATCTAATTTATTGATTACCAGCAGGATATTCTTATCAACGTTACGTATCAGTTTTGCAGCACGTTTATCATCGCTGTGTGGAGATGTTGTGCCATC
>CAYTLC010000212.1:0-3240 GCA_964438395.1 uncultured Candidatus Scalindua sp. | reverse complement strand
CCGGTGATACGGTGCAGGTAGCGAATGAAGAGATAGAGAGAAGGGTGGCGTCTCAAGGGGGTGATATCAGTTCGTTTATCATCGATTATCATGTTGAGGTAGAGGGAAGCTTTCCGGAAGAGGCAACGGTCTTTACTCCTCCTGTACTTTATGAAGAGGGTAAGAAAGTACAGTTCCCATGGTTATTTAAATTTCTCAAGAAACCGGAAACAT
The DNA here is from genome assembly GCA_964438395.1 of uncultured Candidatus Scalindua sp. Taxonomy (GTDB): domain Bacteria; phylum Planctomycetota; class Brocadiia; order Brocadiales; family Scalinduaceae; genus Scalindua. The sequence goes on along the minus strand of CAYTLC010000212.1, from coordinate 3,027 downwards.
TGAGGCCGTGGCTCGAAGTAAGAATGCCAACTTTCAACTTTCATGATAATGAGATTAAATCCATTGTAAGATATTTTGCTGAAATGGACAGCGCACAATATCCTTTTGAGTTTTTTAGAGAGACCGACCGGGATTATATTGTAGTAAAGGAGGAGAAGATACCTGGTTATTTGAAAAAGGCGAGGTCTTTATTTGAATCTAAGGACGTCAATTGTGGCTCGTGTCATGTTCGCGGAGATTCGACACCTGAAGGCGCCCCATCGGATTGGGCGCCTGACTTATCATTAGCTAGTACAAGATTAAAACCGAAATGGATAGAAAGATGGCTAATGGACCCACAGTTAATACAACCCGGTACAAAGATGCCAAGGTTTTTCAGAGAGGGCGTGTTTCAGAATATTTTTCCAGGGCCGCCGAAATTACAGATTGAAGCGATCAAAGACCTGCTCATGAATTTTCCGGAAGAGATGACAATGCAAAAAGAGAGCAAAACATTATGAATGCACCGGCCTTCAAATATAAAGGAATATTATCATTTTTGTTAGCGATCTCTTTTATATTCTTTCTATTTGGAGTAAATACATTTGCGCAGTCTGTACAAAGGTTTCGTACTTATACCCACGAAGTTTCCGGAAAGTTACCGGAAACTGTTGACACAATTATTGCAGGAAAAGTGATTTATGAGAAAAAATGCTACTATTGCCACGGAATAAAGGGAGATGGTAACGGGTCTGTATCACCACGGCTGGATCCTAAACCGAGAGATTTTACAACTAATGAATATAAAATACGTTCTACTCAACTAGGCGAACTTCCCACAGACGAGGATATTTTCAGAATTATTACCAGTGGGATTGAAGGCACGGCGATGCCTTCCTGGAAAACATTAAGTGAAGAGGACAGGTGGCAGGTCATTGATTATATAAAGACTTTTAATAAGGGGTTTTTAAACAATAAGCGTGAAGAAATTGAAATAGTAAAGAGAATACCCGAAACATCTGAAACAGTAAAAAAAGGAGAAAAGTTATTCAGGGAAGCTAAATGTTTTTTATGTCATGGTAATAAAGGACGGGGCGATGGCAAAATTACCGTGACAATGAACACAGAATGGAACATGCCGTATAAAGCGAGAGACCTGACGAAAAGATGGTTATATAAAGGTGGAAACAGCACCGGAGATATATATCGTACTATTTCAACGGGTTTTAATATGACGCCGATGGGCGCTTATAAAGAGTACCTTTCAGATGAAGAGAGATGGTGCCTTGCACATTATGTGAGGTCTATTTCACACGAGATGAAGAGCAAGGTAGTGATAGGATCAGGGTTTATAGAAGGAGAGATACCTTTTTCTCCGGATGACAGTTTATGGATAAAAACTGAATCGAGTGAAATACCTTTGGCCGGGCAAATACTCATAAAGCCCGGTTTGTGGAACCCTTCAATCGATTCGGTAATGATCAGGTCCTTATATAACAGAGATAACATAGCCTTCCTGCTTGAGTGGAACGACAGAACAGATAGACAGGTAGAAGCCTTTACCGATGCCATCGCATTGGAGTTTCCTGTAAAGATACCGGAAGGAGCAAGGAAGCCTTCCTTTGCAATGGGCGATCCAGGAAAACAGGTTTATATATTGAGGTGGGAAGCATACCAGTCAGATTTGAAAAACGCCCTTCCGGCATCCAAAGAAGAAGGTACAGGGCAGAAAAATGCCAAAGAAAAAACAGGCGGAGATCAAATAGTTATAGAGGAATATAATGCCAGAGGGCATAGGACTCTTAAAAAACAGCCTGCAGAGAGACAGATAACAAGGGGTATTGGACAATGGGAAAACGGGAGGTGGAGGGTGTTAATAAAAAGGCCTTTATTCAGTGCAGATAAGAGCGATACACCGTTTGAAAAAGGAAAGCTTATTCCACTTGCCCTGGCCGCATGGGATGGTTCTAACGGTGAATACGGAGGGCTGAAGTCTATTTCACCATGGTACTATATTACCCTGAAAACACCGACCCCTTACACAGTTTATGGTTATATTGCGATAGCTGTTATTATTGGAGTTAGCTTAGAACTCTTCTTTATCGCCAGATATCGTCGAAGTGTTCTTAACTTAAAATTCCTGGACATTAAATAAAAAGGAGAAAAAATGATGTATAAAACCGTTTCTATTTTAATAATGTTACTTTTGACAATATGTACAAAGTTATGCGCTGATACATTGAAGGTGGAAGATTTTGAAGAAAAGATTAGTGTAAAAATTCTTGAAATGAACGATGAGTACGTTAAGGCTGTCTTTCCGAAAAGGGTGATTGGATCAATAAATGTTCAGTCTAAACGTGACGACAAATATGCAGATACGGTTCTCGTAAGAGTTAATGATAAGGAAAAGAGTATAATATGTAAAATAGGAGAAATAACGAAAAGCCCTGCAAGTATAACCTTGCGGATTCCCAGAGAGAAGGTCACAGCGTTACAAATAGACTTTCCGGACAGTGAGCAGGATATGTACAGTAAGCGGAGAGATGACTTTGGTCTGCACAGGGAAGAGGGCAGGAGTGCTCCGGTTGATGCTGAGAAGTTGAAAGAGCAGATAAAAGATGAATTAATGTATGCGTTTGAGAGACAACAGGAGAGAAATGAGTCTGAAATTGAAGAGAAAATTAAAGAAAATTTAACGCTTGAGTTTGAGCAGAAACAGCAGATAAAAGAAGACATATTTGAAGCGGAGAACTATGGCAAGGTATCGGGGCGTATGCTGAACAAAGGCAAGACATTGCCGGGGTGTCAGGTAAAAATAACATTGTTAGAGAAATGGGGATTTTTTGGTTCGCCTCGAGAAGGAGTTCATTTCGAAACTGTTACCGATGAAAATGGGCACTACTCATTTGATAAAGTAACTCCGGGAGGATACAAGCTATACTGGAAGCCGCCCCACGAATCATCCTGGATCAGGAGCGTAAAGATGGAGCCGGACTTCTTTGTTGAGACGGGAGAAACTTGCAGTGTCTTTGACAGAGAGACAAATAT
>CAYTLC010000211.1:0-3277 GCA_964438395.1 uncultured Candidatus Scalindua sp. | reverse complement strand
ATAGGACCTACCACAGGCATCTTACCCTTAGACATTTTTAGAGCCTTAAAAACCCCTTCACCAAGCAGCTTTATACCCAGCTTGTCGGCAAGCACATCACCCATTGGATAAGGAGCCCTGGCATTTACATCAATCCAACCCTTCTCAAAACACTCTTCTACGAGCAACTGAGCCTCATCACGCTTCCGATATGCGGCAAACATATATTCGTCAAGAGCCTCAAACCACAATCTTGAAAACCGCCCGCTATGGCAGTTACTACAAACCTCCAGCCATCTTTCGAGTTTCCTCTTGTTTGCACCATCATAAATATCCAGCTTCTTGTTCAAAGGAGGAATAGTAATCCCATAAGGGTAATCCTTCATACTGGACTTGTACTCTACCTGAACAGGCGGGAAAGTACCCATACGCCAGCGGCCCTTGGATGTCACATTATGTCCCCACTTTCCTGACGTATTGTTGTACATATGGCAGATCTGACATGTAGGAGCACGCATTTCAGGCCCACCAAGAGCCAGATCATTCAATCCTTTGTCAAATGCCCACGAGTCACCTTCCATAGCATAAATAACACCCATTTTTGACTCTTTGTAGGTTTCAGCATCGGGATGGTCTGCACCCATGTGGCACGAATAACAAGCCTCAGGCTTTCTTGCCTCTTCAGCACTAAACTTATGTCGTGTATGGCATGGGTCGCACCTCTCCATCGCTGGATGGCACTGATCACACCCAATGAATGAATAACCCTCTCCCCTCCTGAAGCCTTCAATGTACCATGGCACTACAACATTTGAAATCCACGATGCCCTGTGGCTTGGTCTTCCATCTTCAATCTCTGAAGCAAACTCCTCTACCTGCTGCCTGTGACACTTTTTACATACATCATCAGCTACTGGCAAAAACAGTTCATCATGGCTTTCACCATGACAAAAATTACATGTTATCTGCTCTATCTTTATGCCAGACGCCTCCTCAATCGCCCGCGTCTTTTCTGCAAACATAGCATTTTTCCTGGGATTTGCGTGAGCCGACGTCTTCCAGGATCGCACGATTCCGGGTGTAACTTCCTCATGGCAACCCATACAATCCCCTGAAGCATAATCTTCAAAGAGGTCCTTGAACGCGCTTAAATCCGGCCTTATGTAATGATTCTTCGGACTCCAGTACATATGGAGAGGCGTAGGCTTATAGTAGTCAGCCCAAGGACCACTACCCTTCTCCAGACCAACCCACTCCTCAAAACCTTTTTGACCTTTCTCAGTCGGGAAGACCAATCTTTCCGGAGATGGGTTAACGGAACCCTGCGCAAAGATTGTTACGTCGCTAAATATCAGAAAAGCCACACAAATTAACGATATGACGCCAACCCTCAAATGCTTCATCTAGCCCCCCCTCTCACTCTGAAATTATAAATCTACAAAGTCTAGGTAAATGAACATGCCGTCTACAAACCCTAACGTCATGATACAAAAGAAGATACACATGTCAACCACAATATACCGCATTAGGAAATATTTTCCCGGTATATAAGCTTACAAAAGGCATAATATACAACATATAACACCCTTCTCTCACCATTCACGACAGCCACAGACATCTCAAGCCTTAAAAACCAACTAAATGTGTTAGAAAACCAGACAAACAACTCTCTTAATAACAACATTAATCGCAAGTCAAGAACTCTAAAATACCAGCACATTTCGAAATGTATAATTATTTTACGTGTGCAACATCCTTAAAATATTCCTTACGCATTTCATGTCTTTTTGGGATATGACAACTACCACAGATCTTAAAGTCAAAAGAGATTTTGGCCAGTTTTTGACCCTCTTCTACATCACCCTTGTGCTCACCCGCCATAAGGTGGCTGTACACCTCACCAGGACCATGGCATCCTTCACAACCAACACCCTGCTCAGAGTATGTCTTCTTGTCCTCCCTGTAACCGGTGGTATGGCACTTGTGACATTGCTTTTTATAATCAGTACTACCGCTTCTGTAATCAGGCTCTTTCACGATCCTATCGAAGGTCTTGAACTTAGTCCTGCTCCACCTTTCGACGTGTTCCGGATGCATTTTCTTGTGACATTTAATACACTTCCTCCTACCAACATAAATTTGGTACTCACCTGTCGGGCCATAGAAACTCTCCACCCTTAGCCTGTCTTCACTGTCAGGATTCAATTCGTGAAGCCGCTTCCACATTTTTATAAACTCATCGGCAGAAGCGGTACGAGGGCCTTCCATTTCTTTCCTGTCTGCATGAGACCCTTCATGCGCACGTTCAGATTCTAGTGCCCTGCCATTGCCACCATGACATACCGTACACCCATAAATATCATAAGCAATTGGAAGCCCTTCCGGATGTAATTCATGTAATTCATCTTCATCAATATGGCATGTCATACATCTTTCTACCCGATGCCCATTCTCCTGATTACTCCAAAGCCCCTCACCTTTGAGCAGTATCTGTTTTATCTTAAACTTTGTGACTATCAAACTCTTAATCTTATCCTCCAGCTCCTTTGCCTTTTTCGGATCACCCCATTCCGGGTTTGACCAGAACTCGTAGTCTTCTTCTGCTTTAGCAACCTTTTTCTTGATAACTGCCCTTTGGTGTTGCTTCCACTCGGGATTATACTCTTTATAAAACCACACCACCGAAATGCCCAGCATCAAGATAGATATTACAAGCAACCATATTAATTTGACGTAATGATCCATTGTTTAAAAGTTTAGAACTGTATTAAAAATCTGAAGAGATAAAATGTATTTGACATCAAATACATATCTTAGGAAGATTTTGATTGGAACTAACAACATTACTGCCATTAAACTTACAAAAATATAGTATCTTATTGTACCCAAAGTTTTATAGAAATTTTTGAAAATAAGCTTTGGAACGATTACACAGGCACTAAAGTACAGAATGAAAAACGCAAACCCACCGGCAATGTGAAAGTTCACCATCTCAACCGGTGGCGTGACCTTGGCAATAGTTTTATCTTCCCATGGCCAGTAAAACACCCTGCCCGGACCTCTGAAAAACTGTCCGAGAATTATCAGGATATACCACATTGCATAACCAAAACAGAAAGCAGACACCGCAATTGGCCTCACTCTAAAGGAGTACCATCCGATACCGGATTCTTTATTTGGATCAACAAAAGGCAAAACTATTAAGCCAACAAGCAATATAGAAGGGATTACAACCCCTGCCAGCCATGGATCAAAATATATAAGCAGTTCCTGAAGCCCGATAAAATACCATGGTGCT
>CAYTLC010000210.1:0-3280 GCA_964438395.1 uncultured Candidatus Scalindua sp. | reverse complement strand
ACTATAATGACTACGTCGGTAGAATTGGAATCGGAAAGGTTGTTAACGGAAGTATTAATGCTGGCAGCCAGGTTGCCTGGCTTAAGAGAAATGGCGAAAAAGCCAAAGAGAAAGTTTCAGAAATCTATTCTTTTGCCGGACTGGAGCGAAAAAGCATTAAAGAGGCTGTTGCAGGAGATATAGTAGCAATTACCGGAATAGAGAATGTTGAGATCGGAGATACTCTGGCAGACATAAATGATCCGAAGCCACTTCCCATTATAACCATTGATGAACCAACACTTTCTATGATGTTCTCAGTAAACGACTCCCCTTTTGCCGGTCAGGACGGAAAATATATAACAAGTCGAAATCTAAGAGAAAGATTATATAGAGAATTACGATCAAATGTCTCGTTGAAAGTGCATGATGATAAATCGAGAGATTCGTTTCACGTATCAGGTAGAGGTTTATTACACCTATCTGTACTGATTGAAAGTATGAGGAGAGAGGGTTATGAGCTTCAAGTCTCAAAACCAAAGGTTATCTATAAGGAAATTAATGGTAAAAAAGCGGAACCTATTGAATTCCTGGTAATTGATGTTCCTAAAGAGTTCGATGGCCAGGTTATTTCACTACTGGGAGTGAGAAAAGGAGAAATGCTAAATATGCGTGAGAGCAACGGAAGAATTCATTTTGAGTTTAAGCTTCCATCACGCGGCCTGGTTGGATTAAGACTGAGACTTCTTAGCTCTACCCAGGGGACTGCCATCATGTATCATAATTTCCATGAATATGAATATTTTAAGGGTGCCATTCCGCACAGGCCTGTGGGTGTTATAGCATCAATGTCTAACGGTGATGTAATGGCATATGCACTGGACGGTTTACGAGACCGCGGGGTTATGTTTGTCAGACCGGGAGACAAAGTCTATGAAGGTATGATAGTAGGTGAACACTGTGATCAAAAGGATATAGCCGTTAATGTATGCCGAGCTAAAAAGGCTACGAACATGAGATCCGCCACGGCAGACAAAGCAATAAAGCTGTCACCTCCAAGAGAATTGACCCTTGAAATGGCATTAGAATATATTGAAGAAGACGAGTTAATTGAGATTACCCCTAAAACATTTCGTATGAGAAAAAAGCTACTAAATGAAACAGATCGTAAACGAAAAAGAATAGCGGCCCATAAATAACAAATAAAACCAAGTATTACTATAGCAGAAGTTCGCACGGTATTTATTATGAGCATTGAACAGAAACCGGAAATCATTAAATTTGATAAAACAGCATATACTATTTATAAATATGCGAAAATGGATTCTACCAATGCATTTCTTAAGCAACATTGTTCGTCCTTGCCTGACTATTCTGTAATCTGGGCTGACGATCAGACAGATGGAAGAGGACGTTTTACCAGGATATGGAATTCGCAACCGGGTCTGGACATGACATTTTCAATCCTTCTGCCATTAACGTCACTTGAGCCGAAGCGGAGACAGAATATCACGCAGATTGCGGCCTTGTCAGTTGCTCAGATGCTGGAAGGTTATGGTTTGAAACCATCTGTGAAATGGCCAAATGATGTGTTGATACAGGGAAAGAAAATATCCGGAATACTATGTGAGGTTGCGGAAACAGAAGAAAGGATTTGCGGAATATTGGGGATAGGCATTAACGTAAACAACACTGAAAATTTTCTTACGGGCCTTGATATTCCGGCTACTTCGCTTCGATGCGAATTACACCACAAGGTTGTGCGTCAAGATCTGTTGAAAAAACTTCTTGAAATTATTATTAATTGTTTTAATGTATTATGCCAGTCTGGTTTCACACAGAATCGACAGGAAATAAGAAAAAGGCTGGCTTTTGTAAATGAACAAATTGTCTTTACAGACGTAAAACAAGATTCGTATTCTGGAAGGATATTAGACCTGAACGATGACGGCACATTGCTTTTTAAATGTGAAAAGAGAGGTACTATCAGTTTGAATTCAGGAGAGATAGCGTTTCATAACTCTTACACAATGAGGGAATCATTATGATCGGCAATGCAATTATGCTAATGTTTGTTGGTATGGGAATAGTATTTATATTCCTTGTACTTCTGAATATTGCTATGTCGGTACTCGAGCGTCTCACCAAAGAACATACACGCAAGGAGGAGTCTGACCTTGCCGAAGCAGAGCTTGCTCGCAAAAGAAAGAAAAACAAGAAACGCAGGGTTTCCGGAGACACTGGTGTACAGACAGCAGTTATTTCTGCAGCCGTTCATGCTTATAGAAATGCTTAAATAATACATAGGATATTCTATCCTGTAATATAAATATTTTTAAAATCAGTTATCCAGTTATTTGGAATATATGTAATTTATCGAAAGGGTGGTTATTGTGAAAAAAGTTAGATTCATGGACACTTCATTCAGAGATGGATTTCAGTCTGTTTATGGTGCACGTGTACTTACACAGGATTTTATGCCTGCAGTAGAAGCATCAGCTGAAGCGGGAATTTTGCACATGGAAGCTGGCGGTGGCGCACGGTTCCAATCTCTTTTCTTCTACTGTAACGAATCGGCATTTCATATGATGGACACTTTCAGAAAATTTGCCGGTCCTGATGCAGACCTACAGACCCTTGCCAGGGGCATTAACGTAGTTGCCCTCTCTCAGGCTCCTAAAGATATTATAAATCTACATGCCGTTCTATTTAAGAAACATGGCATGACTACTATCCGCAATTTTGATGCTCTAAATGACATACAAAACCTCGAATATTCTGGTAAATGTATAACTGATGCAGGCCTTCACCACCAGGTATGTATCACCCTTATGGATCTGCCTGAAGAGTGCGAGGAAGCACACACATCTGCGTTCTATCTTCAACGCCTGAGAACTATTCTGGACTCAGGTCTTCCTTTTGATTCGGTTTGTTTTAAGGATGCAAGCGGTACTGCAAACCCCCAAAAGGTGTATGAAACATTTAAGGGTGCAAGAGAACTCCTTGGAGACGATGCGTTGATATGGTACCACACTCACGATACTGCAGGTGTAAGCGTAGCATGCAATCTTGCAGCTATTGAAGGAGGTTCAACAAAAGACAACAACCTTGGTATTGACCTTGCGAAGAGTCCGGTATGCGGTGGTACATGTCAACCTGACATCATTTCCATGTGGCATGCCCTTAAAGGGAAAGAGTGGACTATTGATGTAGACATCATGAAAATAGTTGAAGCGGAAAAGGTCTTTGAAGAGTGCATGAAGGATTATTTTATACCAATTGAGGCTAAGCAGGTATCTCC
>CAYTLC010000209.1:0-3321 GCA_964438395.1 uncultured Candidatus Scalindua sp. | reverse complement strand
GTATCATCAGCATCGCTTTGTGATATTTCTACAAATGGGTAAGGCTGTTTTTGTGTGCTTCCCTTTGTCCTGTGAGTCATGGTGCCACTATTGAAATGGTAAAGAGTACGTCCTGTGCTGAGAATAAACGGATAGCTCTTGTCTGTTTTTTCAGAAGTTACCTTACTTTCAGTTGAGGAGAATGTTGCTTTTCCATTAGGGAATTTCTTTTCGTATAGAAATTTTGTACCGGGGTGATTTGTTTTTGGACACGGCCACTGTATTCCGCCGTTATCGAGCCTTTGATAATTGATTCCGGCAAAATTTGGAGAAACTTTCCTGATCTCTTCCCAGATTGCTTCCGGCGAACTGTAATTCATCGGACGTCCCATGCAGGTGGAGAGTTCAGATATTATATTCCAGTCTGCTTTGGCCTCACCCGGTGGTTCAACGGTTTTTCTTATTCTCTGAACGCGTCTTTCCAGGTTAGTAAATGTACCATCCTTTTCGGCAAAGCAGGCTGCCGGTAATACAACGTCGGCATACTGAGCCGTATTGGACATAAATATATCCTGCACTACCAGAAAGTCCAGTTTACTTAACGCCTTCTTTACTTTTGTCGTATCAGGTTCACTCATTATGGGATCAGCGCCCATAACGTACATCGCTTTGACCTTGCCCTTGGATGCAGCGTTAAATATCTCCCTGATTTGCAGTCCCTTGCTTTTAGACAATTTTGTTTTGTAAACTTTTTCTAATTTCTTACGTACATTGATATCTGAAACGGGTTGAGAATCCGTATAGAAATCAGGTAAAGCGCCCATGTTGAAGGCACCCTGGCCGTTGTTCTGGCCCATAAGAGGATATATTCCGGAACACTCTTTGCCTATATTGCCAGTCAGCAATGCAAGATTTACGAGGCTCTTTACATTGTCATTTCCTGATCTGTGTTGTGTTATGCCGTTTCCATATAGGATTACGGCATTCTCTGCATTCGCGTAGATTCTGGCAGCTTCTTCAATTGCATCCTGAGAGACACCGGTCAGTGTTACAGCTTTTGAAATATCGTTTTTTGTAATGGCGCTATTTAGTGTTTTAAATTTTTCTGTTCTTTTTTCTATAAACTTTTCATCGTGGAGTTTCTCCTTGATGATTACGCTGATTATGGCATTAACGAGAGAAGCGTCTGTCCCGGGCTGAAGGTTTAAGAACGTCTGGGCTTTCTTCGCCAGCCACACCTTACGTGTATCCGCAACAATTAATGTTTTGCCATTACGGAGCGCATTTTTTATCTCAAGTCCTACTATGGGATGCGATTCTGTAACATTTGCACCGATCACAAATATGACATCTGCTCCTGAAATCTCCTGAATTGAATTAGTTGTGGTACCCAAACCAAGGGTATCTTTCAGTGCATGTAAAGTTGGTGCGTGACATTCTGTTTCTGATTGGTCAATATTATTCGTCTTAATTACTGTCCTGGCGAATTTCTGCATGAGGTAGTTCTCTTCGTTCGTACATCGCCCTGAACTTATAAATGAGATCGAGTCTGCTCCGTGTTTTGACTTTATACCTTTTAGATTTTCTGCAATAACAGCATATGCATCTTCCCAGCTCGCTTTCTCAAGATTCCCATTCCTTCTCACCATAGGAGAATCAAGTCTGTCCGGATGGTTTACAAAGTCATATGCGAATCGACCCTTCATGCACAGGTTGCCGTTGTTTGGCGTAGATCCTGTTTCTGAGGTAATTTTATTGATCTCTTGATGATTGGAATGGATATCTAATTGACAGCCTATGCTACAGTAGCCGCATGTTGATCTAGTTTTAGTGGTCTGGTAAGAGCGTCCTTTGCCGCTTGGTTGCTTCTCGCGTATTGCTCCCACAGGGCACGTGGACACGCATTGACCGCACAAGACACATGGACCGTCCAACATTGTCTCGCCAAAAGGTGTGGCAACCCACATTTGAAACCCTCTTCCTCCAAACGCTATTGCGTGTTCCTGAGTTACTTCTTCACATATCCTCACACAGCGACCGCATCTAATGCATTTAGGGGTTTCTCTATAAATCAGCTCATTCTTGTCAGGGAGAACTCCGCCTCTTTTTTCATCGCTCCTGAATCGGTCTCCTTTGATACCGGTTGCATATGCAACGTCCTGAAGTTCACAGCAGCCTGTTGCCTCGCATGTCATACAGTCAAGAGGGTGATCTGACAAAATGTATTCCAGAACACCTTTCCTTGTCTTACGAATATCTTCAGTTTCTGTTCTTACGACCATGCCGTCATTAACTTTTGATATGCATGATGGCATCAACTGCCTTGCCCCTTCTATTTCGACCAGGCATATTCTGCAGCCTCCGTATGGTTCAAGGCGATTATCATGGCAAAGGGTTGGAATCCAGATATCGTTTGCTCTAGCTACTTCCAGTACAGTCTTACCCTGCTCTGCTTCGTATGTTTTATCATTAATAGTTAATTTAAGTTTTTCCATGTCAATAATTTAGAGTATATATTCTGTTATTTGCGTAATATGTAAGGAATATGCGAAAAAAGAGAGTTAATTTTACATAAACAAATAAAGAATGCAAACAAAACCTTTGAGAGGCTTAGTGATGGTATCGTATTTATTTAAAGGAATGTTATAAGGCAATTAGATATAACGATATAAGGATTTATGAAGATTTATTTGCTTGAAATTAAGGAACCAATCAGTCATATTTTAAGTTACATATGCTATACACTTATAACAATTTAGATTTCTTTTATAATTATAAGGGAGAGAACAATGACACGTATTGGTTTTTTTATGGGTGCTGTCGTCCTTGCGTTTGTACTTGCGACTGCTAATACAACGACATTTGCCAACAGTTGTTGCGGTGCCAAGAAAGATGGTAAAGAGTGTAATATGGAAAACGCCAGGGATTGTGCTATGAATGTTAATGCCAGTGAAAGTTCTGGTGAAAAGTGTACGGTCTGCGGACAGGCTGCGGACAGCAAGGGGCAGCAGGTAGAAACGAAACATGCAGGAGAAACTGTGCATTTGTGTTGTGAGGGTTGTGCTGACGCATATAATAAAAACCCTGATAAATATTCAAAGAAGGTTGAAAAACGCAGATCTCCAATAAAGAAAAACGAACGTTCATCAGCGTACTAGTAAGTAGTGTTGCGGTTTTAAAAAGTATTTTAAAAAAGGCGTTCCTGTGTTAGTGATATGCAGGAGCGCCTTTTCTATTAGCCATTAGAAGGCTATTTTATTAATAATTTTCATGGTGTTGAATCCAGAATTTTCTTTACCTGTCCCGGATCATCGGTTTCAATCCAATCTACCTTCATATCCG
>CAYTLC010000208.1:0-3333 GCA_964438395.1 uncultured Candidatus Scalindua sp. | reverse complement strand
CACATCCAGTAAGATGAATAATCAGGAATACAATTAAAATGTATTTAAGACTGTGCTTTACCGTCAATATCATAAATGATTAAAAGATTAGTTGTTTTTATCCTTGAAATCATCATCCTGGAGAACTACCTTAATTTTAGATAGAAGGTCTTCACAGAACTCTTTTTCTAATTCGCTTTTGCTCAGAATAGTTGAAAGCGTGATAGTCTCCTCCTTGTCCAATCCGATAGTAACTTCCGGTAATACTCTTTTTCTGTCAACAACTCGCATAGCAAGTACTCCTTGTCAATTTTATAAGTAAGTTGGTTTAGTGTTATTTCTAAATTACAAATTATATTAGACTCATACATATCAAGGGTGCGACAAAATCGCCCATATCCTTGCCTGTCCGCCTGAGCCTCCTTCAATCTTTATTGGGGCTATTATTAATGTTGCTCCAGTGGGTGGAAGTTTATCAAGATTAGCTACATTCTCCAGTATGTATTTGCTACTACCATTAATAATATGATGAACTGCAAAATCTGTTGACATCCCATAATCTGCACTTAACGTGTCAATACCGATTCCATTAATATCTCTTTTCTCAACAAGAAAATCGGCAGCGTCAGCAGAATAACCCGGGAAATGAAGTTTATTCGAACTATCCATATTCTTGTATTTTTCGTAATCATTCCATCTTCTTGACCAGCCGGTATTGAGAAGAACAATAGATCTCTCACGTACCTTGCCATTTATCTCCTCCCAAGCAACAATATCTTCTACAGTGAGCTCATAATCCGTATTATTTTCGACTTTATCAGAAATATCTATAACAGAAGCAGGGCCAATTAGGGTTTCCAGGTTAAGTTCATCAACTGAAGGCTGATTCTCTTCAAAATGATTTGGAGCATCAATATGTGTACCTAGATGTTCCGGAGTGGAGTAGGCTCCTGAGAAAACTCCATTATCCTTAAGTGTTGCAACAGGTTTGTATGAGAAAGGTGCATATGCAGGAGCTGGCCAATAAGCATTACTTTTGTTTAGAGGGTATGTCAGATCTATTACTGTACATTTACCAGCCACTACATCTTCAAAACTTGTAGATGAGATTGCCGTATAGCTATGACATGAAGAAATCAATATCGTTAGAAATATATATGCCAGGTGTTTAATCATTATTCATTTATATAAATATCGATCTAACAAACAGATATAAGACTAAATCTAATGCAATATTTTATAATTTTCGATTCTAATAAATTTATCAATTTAAGGCAAGTGTGCAATGATTTATTTATATTGACCCTCTTATATATTGCTGTTAAAATCATAACTCTAAATCTGGTAAAGGTCTGAGGAAAGGAGTCTTACACCGTAAATATGCTTAAAAATACACTATCAAAAAATCTCATATTGCTTGTTCTTTCTACTTCTATTCTCGCAGTTTGTGGATGTATGGCTACGAAGAAATCTGGTGAGTTCGTCGAATCATTAAGAAATCCAACTTCATTTCCAGAGATATTCAAGCCGGAAATAAAATATATTGATGATATTGTAGAAGAAAAAAGTCTTGCAGAAGATGAAAACGTTTTGATTATTCCATTGGGTAGTGACAAAAGTACAAGTGCATATCTATTCCAGATGAGCGAAGGATCAGAAATGGATACTCATTCTCATAAGACCCATGATGAAATTTTATATATCAAGGAGGGGAGTGGTATATTAGCACTTGATGGCGTACGTCATGTTGTAAAAGAGGGTATGCTTGTTATGATCCCAAGGCAAACCGTTCACAAATATATGAATACGGGCAAAGAAACAAGCATTACTGTTTCAATGTTTTCTCCTCCATTCGATGGTAAAGATATTAAGGTACTTAAAAACTATATTGACTTTAAGAAGAAGAAAAAGACTGTATACGATAAGATGATAAAAAAGTCGGAGAAGGAGCTGAAAAAAGAAGAAGGCAAAGAGAAAAAATGGTTTGGTTTGCGTAAAAAGGATGGAGACGAAGATGAACCAGACGAAGATGAAGAGGGTGACTATATTCCGGAAGAACAAAAGATACTGGTACTAACGGATGAAGGAAGAGCGAAGATCAGGGAAGCACGAAGAAAAGTCACTGATGAAGAGAATGCTATTATAGACAAGATTGTCCTCGATGAGAAACTCATGGTCCTACAAAGATTAAAACTTGATGGGTTGATCAGTGATGAAGAGTTTGAAAAAACGAAAGCTGAAATAATAGAAGAAAGTGGAACGTCTCATTGAAAATTATAGTAACAAATGATGATGGAATATACTCGCCAGGCATCCTGGAACTAAAGAAGGCGATGGAATCGTTTGGGTCTGTTACTCTAGTTGCACCTGACGTTCAGAAGAGCGGAGTAGGGCATTCAATTACATTTAGTCATCCCCTGAGAGTTAGAGATGTATATGCCAATGGCGATTTTATCGGTTATGGGATAGATGGTTCCCCGGCAGATTGTGTTAAACTTGCAGTTAGAGAAATATTAAAGGAGAGATCGCAGTTGCTGGTTTCCGGCATTAATATTGGCGCTAATGTCGGGATAAACGTCTTATATTCCGGGACAGTAGCCGCTGCAATCGAAGGTGCGCTTTTAGGTATTCCTTCTGTCGCAGTCTCTCTGGAGATTTCTGAGGCAGCACCTGATGTCAAGGGAGCCGCTGAAACTGCAAAGGACATTATTGCCCTTATCATGAAGAAGGAGTTGCCAAGGGGCACTCTGCTCAATGTAAACATACCTAATATATCAAAGGGAAAGATTAAGGGCGTAAAGATAACGAAACAATTCTCAGGTGATTTCGACGAGCACTATGAGAAACGAACTGATCCGCGTGGCATAGCATATTACTGGCTGTCCGGTACCGGTTGGCCAAAGGTAGATGTTATTGGCACTGATATGCATGCACTTAAGGACGGCTACATCTCAATAACCCCGCTAAGATATAATCTGACAGATAATGCATTCCTTGCTGAAGTAGAGTCATGGGGATGGGATTCATAAAGGATCAGATTTTAAATAGTCAGCAGTCAATGGTCATTTCTCATTAGTGTCAATTCGTGCCTTTTCCTTGTCCTCGGTGCTTTATGTCCGGGGAGATTGGTGTCTCTTATTTTACCCTCTACGTATGTGCACGATCGTGCACGCCTCTTGTGCCTTGTAACCCTTAACTCTTTGATTCAATAATCTAAGTAACAATCAGTTGTAACTGTTATTTGTACTTGATTTTATGTCATTTTATGAGTATCTTCTACATGTTTATATTTAGAACAACTTAAAACGAACGTGAGGGTTGCGATTTAGTCAGAACGGGTCAGAGAAAATCTTT
>CAYTLC010000207.1:0-3424 GCA_964438395.1 uncultured Candidatus Scalindua sp. | reverse complement strand
AGAAATACTATGAGTACCTGGAAAATAATTTTCAGAATATTGTATCTGATCCAAGGCTCTCTCCTGATGAAAAAACGAAGATCGTACATAGCGCCGCAACAAACCTTGTAAAAGATCTCTTTAATGATCCACGAAGCGGAAGCATCGAAAGGGTCAAAACGTTTGCCTATAACATGGTTGATTACGTCCTTAAAGATACTATTGCGGCGGAAAGCCTGCTTAAGATAGCAGTACATGAATATTATACCTATACTCATTCAGTAAGCGTAGCAGCTGTTGGAACTCTGTTTGCAAAAAACATTGGAGTGAAAGAAGAGGACTTGAAAGGATTTTGCTCAGGAATACTTTTGCACGATGTTGGCAAAACCAGGATCAGCACTGATATTCTTGACAAAAAAGGCAAGTTGACAAAAGAAGAATTTGAAGAGATAAAAAAACATCCGAAATATGGAATAGAAATTTTAGATGAAACCGGCTCTGAGTTTAAAGAGGAACGTATTATTACCTTACAGCACCATGAGAACGATGACGGTTCCGGCTATCCAAATGGACTTGCAAAAGACGAGATTCATCTATGTGGTAAGATTGCACGCATAATAGACGTATACGATGCATTAACTACAAAAAGATCGTATGCAGACGCAATAAGACCTTTCGCCGCTCTTATAGAGATGAAAGAAAAAATGTCCAACTGCTTTGACAATGAGTTACTTATTGAATTCATACACTTTTTAGGACCATACGATCCACGTAAAAAACCCAGGCAGATTGACAAACTATTTGACTGAAAATAGAAATTTTGAGGAGAGGATTTTATTGGAAGTAAAACAGGTGCAAAATTATTTACCGGTTAACTCAAGCAGCATAAAAACAGATACGCAAGTTGGCTGTGATCTTTATTTGCATGTGAAATCCAGTGCAGGCAGCCGGTATATATTGTATTGCAGAGGAGACGCTGTCTTTGGGGATAACAATAGAGGAATGCTGTGGGAAAAAAACATCAGCAAACTCTTTATAAAAAAGGATGACATACAGAAATACAATGAGTACCTGGAAGATAATTTCCAGGAAATTATTTCTGATACAAGGATTCCTACAGATGAACGATCAAAGATCGTCCATAGCGCTGCTACAAACCTGGTTAAAGACCTCTTCAATGATCCGAGAGCCGGAAACATCGAAAGGACGAAGACGTTTGCTTACAACATGGTGGATTATATTCTTCAGGAAGGCAGAGCCGCACGCAGCTTACTCAAGATCGCAATACATGAATATTATACCTACACACACTCTGTGAATGTCGCAGCTGTAGGAACTCTATTTGCCAAGGAACTCGGCTTTGAGGATGAAGACTTAAAACATTTTTGTTCAGGCATTCTCATGCATGACGTTGGCAAGACCAGGATCAGCACTGATATCCTCAACAAAAAAGGTAAGTTGACAAAAGAGGAATTTGAAGAGGTAAAAAAGCATCCGGAAATGGGTGTCGAAATCCTAAAAGAGACGGGCAACGGGTTTACTGATGAATATTTAATAACGTTACAACATCATGAGAATTATGATGGAACCGGCTACCCACGTGGGCTTAAGGGAGATGAAATCCTCCGCTGTGGCAAGGTTGCCCGCATCATTGACGTATATGACGCGTTGACTACGGATAGGCCGTATGCAAAGGCAGTAAGACCGTTTGCCGCACTTGTGGAGATGAAGGAGAAGATGTCTAATTGTTTCGACAAAGAGCTGTTTAAAGAATTTATACGCTTCTCCGGGCCTTATGATCCACGCGCAAAGCCGCGAAATAACGACAATCTGCAAAACTGAAATCAGGGATGCAACCTTTGCAGATTGTCGTTCTCAGACTAACACCATCATCACCTCCATTTTCTCTTATAAAATATTGTTCTTTATCCCACGTGACTGTTTGTCAAAAACTCTTGTCAATCACGTTTTGTAGAGTTTATAATGAACGATCATATAGGTTTTGAGAAACACCTATATTTAAACATTCGTGAGAATACCTGCCAGACAAATGGCAGGAGAGTTCACCCTATTCAAATTTGTGTACTAAGGAGTGAAAACTGATGCAGGACATAAAAAAAAGAAAGGCTATTACGAAGGAATTGATAGAGTTTATTCAGGATTCTAACGTAATAAACCAACTTAGTATCACACCGAAAGAGATCCGCATAGGTGTGTTTTATACAGGAGTTGTTTTAAGCAGCGGTCATGCAGGAATGTCATACACACCAGTTCAGGAGATACCGGAGGCTGTATGCTGTCCACGATCACACGCTAAAATGCCGGCAGCAGGAGAGCTGCTCAATAAGCAGATTACCGAGCTCATGGATTATGCCCTCGATGATAATGTCCTTAAGGCAGCCGTCGGTATGGCTACAATTAATGCTCTTTCTGATGTCCTGCTTTCAGATAATGCGTGCAGATATAAACCTTCAGCTTATGGCAATGCCCTTGAACTGGTTGATATTACCGGCAACGATACTGTTGCGATGGTAGGAGCATTTACTCCTTTTATCAAGAAAATCAGTGAGATTACAGAAAGGCTTTTCGTGATTGAGAAAAACCCAAGGGTTATCGGTAAGGATGATACGTTCAAGATAGAATCTGCAGACCGCCTGGAAGAGATAATACCTCAGGCCAACATATTAATTATTACCGGTGTCACACTCATAAACCACACACTTGGTCCCATACTGGATCTTGCAGAAAAAGCAAACGAGATTGTGGTAGTAGGTCCCACGGCCAGTGTTTACCCTGAACCTCTCTTTAAACGAGGTGTAACCGTTATGGGTGGCGTAAGAATTACCGATGCTACCAGGATGGTACATCTCATCGGAGAAGCGGGCTCCGGATATGACTTCTTTGACAATTGTGCTGATAAGATAATAATGCGTAACGAAGCAATTCCTGTCAGATAACGTGTATAAATTTACGCAAATACAAAACGACCTGTCATCAAACAGTCAAAGCTTGCAAGTCCCTGAAACAAGGCTCCCTCTAAATCTAAAAATGAAATATAAACTACTTAATCAATTAAACGTCTGTAATAAAAGGGTGTTCCTGCGAACAGATTTTAACGTACCGATAGTAAACAAGAAGATCCTTGATGATTCAAAGATCAAGGCGCATCACACCACCATTGACTACTTAATAGGTAAAGGTGCCAGGATAATACTGGGCACCCATGTTGGCAGGCCAAGTTTACAGAAAACCTGTTCCAGAGAAGACCTTATCCTCAACAACCCGGACACAGATACAGAAATAATCTTCAGGCATTTAAAAAAGATCTATGGCAACAAGGTATCATTTATTGATACCGGTATTGGCACAGACACAAATACACACGTCAACAACCTACCTCGGGGGCATATTTTACTACTCCAGAATCTAAGATATGAAAAAGGGG
>CAYTLC010000206.1:0-3515 GCA_964438395.1 uncultured Candidatus Scalindua sp. | reverse complement strand
GTCTCTCTATTTGCTTTCACATCTACGCTTTGGCTCCATACGTTATATTCGTCCATCTTTATTTTAATTTTATACCTGCCGGGAAAAACCTGAGTTATGATGGCTGGAGTAACACCTATATTTTCATCATCAAGAAATATCTCCGCTGAAGGTGGAACACTTTTAACCATGATTGATCCAGTCTTTGGTTGTGTAGCAGGGGGCTGAGGTTTTTTCTTTACCTTTTTTGCCGGGACAGGAGGAATCTCTTCGGTTGTTGTTCTAAATTCACATTCAGGACATTTAGGATAATGAGCCTTTTGTCTCCCTCTGCATATGAATATACTGATTTCATAATCTTCTTTCGGACAATGACGATATGTTTTTGTGGACTTAGTTAGCATAATATTGTTTGATTTAATATTTCGAGAAATGCTATTGAATATTAATTTTTAGAAGTTAATGATAAGTGCATATGAGCCATAATAAATCCTCTATTAA
Source organism: uncultured Candidatus Scalindua sp. (assembly GCA_964438395.1). Taxonomy (GTDB): domain Bacteria; phylum Planctomycetota; class Brocadiia; order Brocadiales; family Scalinduaceae; genus Scalindua. The sequence goes on along the minus strand of CAYTLC010000206.1, from coordinate 3,035 downwards.
CTTTTGCGACATAAAGCTTTACGTAATATTAGAAAAAAATAATATAGCATATGCAAGAAAATTCGCAATATATTTTATCACATACGTTTTGTATGCGCAAGTATCTCATTGGTAGCTATTTATGTATAATTTGGTATCATTAATGACCGATTATATGCCTCCTTCAGTAAATATGCTAATTATTTGCAATTATTTCGTAAATGAAACCATAAAGATTGTCGAAAATGATTAATATTGAAAATATGAAACTCACAGCAAAGTTAAAGACTATTCCTACCGGTACAGGTGTGTATATGATGAAGGATACCAGGGGGGAGGTTATTTATGTCGGAAAGGCAAAGATCCTTAGAAATCGTGTCAGAAGCTACTTTCAGCGTTCCGGCGATGAGAGGCTGTTTATAAAGTTTCTTGTTAAAAGAATTGCCGATATTGACTTTGTACTGACAGAAACAGAGAAAGAGGCTCTCATTCTCGAAAATAACCTGATTAAGCAGTTTAAACCACGCTTCAATATAAACCTCCGTGACGATAAAACATTTGTATCTATAAAGCTTGATATGAATCAGAAATTTCCATATCCGGTTATTGTCAGACAAGTTGAACCCACTGCCGTTAAAGGTAAGGGAGCAAAAAGAAGCAACATTAATATTCTCTATTTCGGTCCGTACTCCTCTTCTAGAGCGGTGCGTGAGACATTGCGGTATGTAAACAGCCTGTTTCCAATCAGGAAGTGCTCGCAAAATGTCTTCAAAAGCAGAGTAAGGCCGTGCCTCTACTATCAGATTGGCAAATGCGTGGCGCCGTGCTGTGATCTTGTTGATGAGTCTACTTATAAAGAGATGATAAATGAGATTATTCTAGTTCTAAATGGAAAGAATGTTGAGTTGTTAAAGGTATTGAAAACCAGAATGAATCATTCATCTGCTGAATTGAAATATGAGAAGGCAGCAATGTTCAGAGACCGCATCTATGCCATAGAGAAGACTGTGGAGAAACAGAAGATCAGCACTCTTGAATTTGTGGATAGAGATGTTTTTGGATATTATGGTGAGGGAAATAACTTACATATACAGGCAATGTTTATACGTAGCGGTAATCTTGAGGACATTGCATCATACAGATTTTCTACAATGAACAATTCGTTGGACAATATATTCCGTTCTTTTCTTAATCAATTTTATGTCCAGACGAGGTTCATTCCTGATGAAGTTATAATGCCGGTAGAGAGCGAAGACAAAGAAGTTCTTGAAGAGCTGTTGAATGAGAAAAAAGGGCGTAAGGTAAAAGTGATATGTCCCAAACGTGGAGAGAAGCATAAGCTGCTTGAGATGGCAATAATGAATGCAAAAAACGCCTTTAAAATCAGTCAGAAATCTGGCGATGATATCGAATCTATTTTATCCTCTTTAAAGAAAAACCTTGGCCTTGCAAATATACCGAAGAAGATGGAGTGTTTTGATATATCTAATATTGCAGGAAAGCATGCGGTTGGGTCTATGGTTACTTTTGAGAACGGACAGGCAGTCAAAAGTAAATATAAGAGATACAAGGTAAAGACGGTGTCGCAGTCAGATGACTATGCAATGATGTACGAAGTTATGACCAGGAGATATACAAGGGCCTTCAAAGAAGATGACTTCCCGGATCTTACCGTTGTAGATGGTGGTAAGGGACAGCTAGGTATAGCTAGAAGAGTGTTTGATGAACTCGGAGTTGACAGGGTCGATATAATAGCACTTGCAAAGGGCAGGAAGAGTGCGACGGGACTCACAGAATCAAAACAGAATCAGGATGAGCGTGTATTTGTGACTGACAATGCTGATTCGATAGTATTGGATCAGGACTCACTCGAGTTAAGGCTTCTGGTAAATATTCGTGATGAGGCTCACCGATTTGCGTTAGCATATCATAAGAAGCTCAGGAAGGAGCAGTACTATAAATCACCACTGGATAAAATTACCGGTATCGGACAGGTAAAGAAGAAAAACCTGTTAAAACACTTTGGGAATCTGCAGAAGTTAAGAAAGGCTTCAATAGATGAAATTGGGAAGGTGAAAAGCATTACGTCTAGAGACGCGAAGAGCATATATAACAGTTTTCATTAAAACGTTCGTCATGTAGCCACTTTTTTCGGTTCTGATTCTAAGCCAGCGTCGATAAATGCAGCACCTATGGAATCACCCCATACATTTATAGTAGTTCTACACCTGTCTAGAAACCAATCAATCATTAATATCATGGAAATACCCTCGATTGGTAAACCTACCGCTTCCAGTACAATAACCATTGTAACGAGACCGGCTTCCGGTATGCCTGCAGCACCGATAGCGGCTAATGTGGCCGTTAAGAATATTACAAACAGATGACCCATACCCAAATCGATACCGTATAATTGAGCAATAAAAATTGCCGCAACTGCTTCGTACAGTGCAGTGCCGTCCATGTTGATAGTCGCACCCAAAGGCAATACAAAGCCGGCTGCTCTAGGAGAGACTCGATTATTGTCTTCTGCGCATTTAATAGTAACTGGAAGTGTAGCGGAGCTTGAGGCAGTACTTAAAGCTGTTAAAAGGGCAGTACTCATCCCCCTGGCATAAGATAAGATATTTCGTTTTGCGAAAAATCGCAAGATTAGTGGCAGGATGACTATTGCATGGATTAACAGACCGGTTATAACAGTAATGGCATAGAAACCAATTTTTTTAAACTCGAGGCCGAACTTTTCTATTCCTCCCGCGGTACCTAATTTTCCGGCTATTAAGCAGGCGATCCCTAAAGGAGCGATTAGCATCAAGAGTTGTACGAACTTAAGAATTGTTTCGTTTGCACCGATAAAGAAATTTATGACAGGTTTTCCCTGTTCACCAAGTGTTGTAAGAATGGCACCGAATATCATTGCAAAAACAATTATTGGTAAGATTTTGGTCTCAGCCATTGCTTTGACTATGTTGTTTGGAGCCAGTCCTAGTAACACATCCTTCAACGTCTCACCAATAGTCTGTCCTTGTTTATCGATTACTTTATCCGACATCGAC
>CAYTLC010000205.1:0-3519 GCA_964438395.1 uncultured Candidatus Scalindua sp. | reverse complement strand
AGATCAGCAAATATATGATCTAACTCCTTTACATGCTCTCTAAATGACTATTTACAGATTGCACAATCTTAAGGATTCAATTATGAATTTAGGTACAACTAACTGAATAATTATGAAAGATCGTTCGAAACTTACTACTGAACAAAGGAACAGTAGCACTCACGACATTGACCGTAAATCCACCCTGGAAATTGTAGACATTATTAATTCCGAGGATTCAAACGTAATCGATGCTGTTCATAAGGAACGTCACGGCATTTCAAAAGCGGTTGATCTTATTGTTAAATCCTTTAAAAACGGAGGTCGTCTGTTTTATATCGGTGCTGGAACAAGTGGGCGATTGGGAGTGCTTGATGCATCTGAATGCCCCCCCACCTTTGGCACCGGTCCTGAATTGGTTAGAGGTATTATTGCCGGTGGCTCTGATGCACTTACAAGATCCATTGAAGGTGCAGAGGATAGACATGTTGATGGTGAACGGGCAATAACTGAGAATGGCATAACTGTTAATGACATCGTAGTCGGCATAGCTACCGGCGGCACTACACCTTTTGTTCATGGAGCATTGAGTCAGGCAAAAAATATTGGAGCAGCCACCATCTTTTTGTGTTGTAACCCTGATATAAGTCCTACTTTTGATGTGGATATTATCATAAGGCCGATAACCGGCCCGGAAGTGATAACAGGCTCTACACGAATGAAGGCAGGTACTGCAACAAAGATTATTCTTAATACTCTTACAACTGCCTCGATGATCAAAATGGGCAAGGTTTATCAGAATCTCATGGTAGATCTGCAAGTAAAGAACATAAAACTCAAAGATCGAGCTGAACGTATTATTATGACGGTTACTGATCTTGACAGAGACGAAGCTGATAAACTGTTAGATGACGCAAAGGGTAATGTTAAGACTGCCATTATAATGCATAAACTAGAGACTGATTATGATGATGCCAGAAAGAATCTGGATAAATGTGATGGCTTAGTAAGGAAGGTGTTGGACAGTGCTTAATATGTGGGTAAAAAAACCATCTTTGATATTCTGTGTAATCGGTTGCTTTTTTGTTTCTATTGCTATCACTCTCCTCATGTCTACTTTCGTTGCTGCCGGAGGATTGATTGATATGGGTTATGGCAGTAGAGGTGAAAGTATGCTGGGAGGCGAAAAAGTTTCCCGTTCAAAAGAGCCTATTCAGCCTATTCCAATCAGCTTTGACTATAACAGCGCCAAGGTAGAGTTGGGGAAAAAATTGTTTTTTGAACCAAGATTGTCCAAATCCGGCTGGATTACATGTAATTCTTGTCACAATCTCTCAACAGGCGGTGCAGACAACTTACCAAGCTCTATCGGACATAAATGGTTTTTTGGTCCTATAAACTCTCCGACAGTCCTTAATTCAAGATTCAACCTGTCACAATTCTGGGATGGCCGAGCAAAAGACCTGAAAGAACAGGCAGGTGGCCCTATAGCTAATCCTATAGAAATGGGTTCAAATCATGAATTAGCAGTAAATGTATTACAATCAATACCGGAGTATGTACAATGGTTCAGTGAAGTTTATGGAGCGGATATAATGTATGAAGAGGTGAAAATCACTATTGAACAGGTAACTGATGCCATTGCCGCATTTGAAGAGACGTTAACCACACCGAATTCGAAATTTGATTACTGGCTGAAAGGTTATGATGAATTTATTTCCACTACAGAAAAAGAAGGTTATGTTCTATTTAAAGATAAAGGATGCATAATCTGTCATAATGGTGTTGGTGTTGGAGGAAACTCTTATAAGAAGTTTGGAACGGCTAAACCGTATGATAAAGATACTCATACGCTTGGCAGATATAACGTAACAAACAAAGAGAAGGATAAATATGTTTTCAAAGTACCATTACTAAGAAATATAGAGCTGACTGCCCCCTACTTTCATGATGCAAGCACCTGGGACTTGAGTGAAGCAGTAAAGACCATGGCTGAATATCAACTCGGATTAGCACTTACTGAAAATGAGACTTGCAGGATTGTTGAATTTCTGCGAACCTTAACCGGGGATCAACCTTCAATTATCTTTCCAACACTCCCTCCATCATCTGCAACTACTCAGAAACCGGACCGGAATTGAACTGACCACTTTACTCTCAATCAGCATTATCATTAAAAATTACTTAGTCTCAATGAGCTTCTGTACAGACTCTAACAAGTCTTTTGCAATGAATGGCTTGTTAAGGGTTAAATCGGCACCAATGAGCTTTGCCATTGGCAAATATGTTTGAGCGCTTCCTCTGCCTCCTCCGGAAATCGCCAGAATTTTAATATCCGGGAAATCACGTTTCAAGTCTTTAATGGTTTCAATACCTTCCTTCTCCGGCATTATCAGATCTGTAATTACAAGATCAATCTCAGGTGTTCTATTAATTATATACATTCCTTCTTTTCCATTAGACGCTGTATGTACCTTGTAATCTTCACTGTTTAACACTCTTGAAATCATTCCAAGAACAGCACTATCATCATCAATTGCCAAAATACGCATTTTCATACTCTTTCCATAATATTTAATCAAAGACGTTTCTAATGGCTAAAGCCAAGTCTCTCATTTTAAGCGGTTTCTTAATGACTTGTCTAATACCTAATTGATTCATCGACTCATTTGTCAGACAGTCGTCACTGTACCCGGTTGTAATTATAACCGGAAACCCTGAACGTGTTTTCTGCACCTGTTCAGACAAATCCACGCCAGTCAAATTCGGCATTGTTAAATCGGAAATTAATAAATCATATTTATCCGGTTGGTTCTGAAAAGCAGTAAGTGCATCCTGGCTATTATCATAAGCATCAACTCTATAGCCGAGATTTTTAAGCATCTGTTCCAGCATTGTCATAATAGGAGCTTCATCGTCAACAAGTAGAATGGGTTCCTGCCCCCCTTTAATTTCTACAGGATCTACTAAGTTTGTCTTCATTTGAGTTTTTATGACGGGCAAATACACATGAAATGCTGTCCCTATTCCAGGCTCACTGTCTACCAGAATCTCACCATCATGACTATGAACGATACCATATGTAACCGATAAGCCCATACCTGTCCCCTTGTCCACGTCTTTTGTTGTGAAGAATGGTTCAAAAACACGTTCAAGAGTTTTCTTATCCATACCAATTCCAGTATCAGTAACAGATAAACAAACATATTTCAATTGATTCAGATATGGTTGTGACTTCGCAAGTGTGGCACTTACCTCAACCTGTTTGAGTTCAATGGAGAGTACACCGCCTTCTGGTTCCATTGCCTGCCAGGCGTTTGTGCATAAATTGACAACAACCTGGTGCATCTGTGTTGCGTCAGCGAATATATTGTCACAAGATGAATCAATTTTATGCTTAATATTAATTGTTGTCGGAATTGATGGTCGAAGTAGTTTTAGTGCTTCCTTAACAATCAAATGCAGTGCTAATGGCTTCCGCTCTATTTCCATATGCTTACTGAATGTTAGAATCTGTTGCACCAGCTCTTTAGCCCGATA
>CAYTLC010000204.1:0-3524 GCA_964438395.1 uncultured Candidatus Scalindua sp. | reverse complement strand
GGACCCATAACACTGGCCGGTTCGTTAAAGGATACAGAACAGATAGCAATGCTTCACAATCCAGTACTCTTCGATGTAATAGTTAAACTACTTTCGATGAAGGCATGTTGGCAGCTTGATCAATATGCAGAATTTGGATTGCCCAGAATTATTTTTCTGGATGAACCATACCTATCGAGTTATGGTTCAGCATTTGCCAGTTTAAAAAAGGAACAGATTGTTGAATCCTTAAATGAGATATTCCTGGCAATTCATAATCGCAACTCACTTTCAGGTATTCACTGCTGCGGAAATACTGACTGGACAATGCTTATGGACACAGAGGTGGATATTATAAACTTTGACGCATTCGGCTACATGGAAACCATGCTTATTTACAAAAATGAAGTTCAGGCATTTCTTGAAAGAGGAGGAATTCTGGCATGGGGTATCGTTCCAACAACAGACAGCATTAGAGATGTTACTCTAGATGACTTGATGGGAAAGATGATTTCAGCCGTGGATAATTTAGTAGAAAAGGGGATTGACCAGAAACTAATTGTTGAGAACTCCCTAATCACTCCAAGCTGTGGCACAGGCACTATGCCGTTAGAGGAAGCAGAAAAAGCAATGACGCTAACTCATGAGTTGACAGTAAGGCTTAAAGATAAATATAAAATAACTTAATTTTTAATTCAAATTAACACATTACATGCTTAGTGGACATGGTGGTAACGTAAAACAGATTTGTGATAAGAAGGGATTGAATCCAGACGAGATCATCGACTTCAGTGCAAGTATAAACCCACTAGGCTACCCGGCTGTTGTTCGAGAGGCAGTTTCTGATCAATTCAACAATATCCAGCACTACCCTGATAGTCAATGTACTGACCTTAGAAAGACTATTGCTGAGAAAACAGACTGTAATGAGTCAAACGTAATTATTGGTAATGGATCAAATGAGCTGTTTTATCTGATTCCTCGTGCTTTAAAACCAACTAAGGGAGTGCTTCTACAACCCACATTCGCTGAATTTAAAGATGCATTTAGTAACTCAAGTATTGAAGTTATTGAGCTTGTAAATAAGTGCAAAGACTTTCCGATAATTAACACAAGGATCTCAGAATTGAAAAGTATCGAGGATTGCATGATATTTTTGTGCAACCCGAACAACCCAACTGGCCAGCTCACCCGCAAGGAAGATATAATTGAACTCGTAAATGACAATCCAAACCGTCTGATTGTAATTGATGAAGCGTTTATGGATTTTACTGAGGATAATGAAAAGTATAGTGTTATAAGAGAAGCGCCTCTATTTGATAACCTGATAGTTGTCAGGTCACTAACAAAATTCTATGGTTTCCCGGGTCTGAGACTTGGATTTCTAGTTTCAAATGAATCCATAATTAATAAATTAATGCAATACAAAGAACCGTGGACTGTTAATACAATTGCACAGGTTGCAGGTATGGCAGCAATTAATGATGATGACTTTGCCATGAACACACGCGAATATGTATCCGTTGAGAAGAGATTTCTGTATAAAGGTCTGACTAAAATAAATGGCATTCAACCATTTCAACCAACGGTAAATTTTATTCTAGTAAGGATTGAAGATGATAGAATGGAATTGTCAGAGATTCAGAACCACTTATTACAGAACAACATTCTGATAAGAAATTGTTCGAATTTTGTTGGCCTCGATGAAAACTATTTCCGTGTCGCTGTCAAGACCAGAGCGGACAACCTGAAACTACTTAATGCATTGAAATTACTGTTGGGGGACGTTACTTCTAACATGAGTATCCAGAAGGATCATATCCCGGAGTTTGTTACCGGGGAACTATAAATATATTTATTACAGAAAGTTCTATAACAATGAAAAGAACTTATATTGCCAAAGCGCTTGAAGGGAAGAACGTTGATCAAGAGATACTGGTCAAAGGTTGGGTTAGAACAAGACGGGACTCAAAAGGAGGGTTCTCTTTCATTGAACTCAACGATGGCAGCTGCTTCAATAATTTACAAATAATAGTGGATGCAGATCTGGTTAACTATCAGGACGAGGTTATAAAGCTTTTTCCGGGAAGTTCAATTTCTGTTAAAGGGACTTTGGTTAAGTCACAGGGCGGAGGACAGAGTGTTGAGGTTAAAGCTACTGAAGTAAAGGTGTATGGATTCTGTGATCCGGATGAATATGCTGTCGGAAAACAGCGTGTCTCCTTTGAACGTTTGAGAGAGATTGCTCATATCAGGGTCAGAACAAACACTTTCGGAGCCGTTACCCGTGTCCGCAACAAATTAGCTAAGGCGACACATGATTTCTTTCAGGAACGTGGCTTTTATTATATCAATACTCCGATTATCACTGCCAATGATTGTGAGGGTGCAGGAGAGATGTTCAGGGTAACCACACTTGACCATGCCGCTATACCCAGGAATGAAGGCAAAGTTGATTACAGTCAGGATTTTTTCGGAAAAGAATCATTTCTGACTGTGAGCGGCCAGCTGGCAGTAGAGAGCTTTGCCTGCGGCCTGAGTAACGCATATACCTTCGGCCCCACTTTTCGAGCTGAAAACTCCAATACCACCCGTCATCTGGCAGAGTTCTGGATGATTGAACCGGAGATGGCTTTCGCTGACCTCGCTGATGATGCCGATCTTGCTGAGGAATATATAAAATACCTGATTAATACAGTTCTTGAGGAATGTGCCGAGGATATGGATTTTTTTAACAAGCGAATTGATAAAACTATTCTGCAAACTCTAGACAATGTAAAGGAGAGTGAGTTTGTACGTTTAAGCTACACAGATGCTATTGATATATTAAGTAAGTCGGGACAGAAATTTGAATTTGAGCCGGCCTGGGGTAAAGATTTGCAGACTGAGCATGAACGCTTTCTAACCGAAAAGGAATTTAAGAAACCGATAATCGTCACCGACTATCCTCGTGATATTAAAGCATTTTATATGAAGCAGAATGATGATGGTAAAACCGTTGCTGCTATGGACGTGCTTGTACCTAAGATTGGTGAAATAATCGGCGGGTCACAGAGAGAAGATAACCTACAGAAACTTGATTCACGTATCAAGGAACAGGGAATGGAACTGGAACCATACTGGTGGTATCGTGATCTTAGAAAATTCGGCAATGTACCGCATTCCGGTTTTGGTCTGGGATTTGAGCGGATGGTACAGTTTGTTACCGGCATGGACAATATTCGTGATGTAATTCCATTTCCTCGTACACCAAGATCAGCTGAATTCTAATTTGAATGAACACATTATCATCAACTATATTAGTCGATTATTTATATAGATAACCGCCTCTATCACAAATAGATACAACTCATTATATATCAACCTCTTAAGCTATATTATTGTTGGGCTATCTAACTAAATAATTTGAATTATTCGATTTATCGGGAATAATTTTTATATGCATATCGTCTTTATAAATGAAAAGTGGAAACTAATTCTATTGAGTAGCTGTATTATATGATAATAACGCTTATAGAAAAGCGTTAGAAATCTGTTCTAGTTTT
>CAYTLC010000203.1:1838-3538 GCA_964438395.1 uncultured Candidatus Scalindua sp. | reverse complement strand
ATAGGAGTAGTGGTGTACCAAAAAGCAGAACCCCAACCCCGAAAACAGATTGAACTGTTGCCGTTACGATAATTACTATCAAGGTATATATTGAGATGTCCAGTGGCAGAGAACATATTTCTGCACATTGGCTGTCACCAATCATATATTTTCTATTAATAAATACAATGCTTGCCATAACCAGTCCCATTATGGCGATCTTAACTAATATCTTCAGTAATTCTATAAATCTTGTTCCCATCTGGTCACCATTTCGAATCCAGGCTCTGTAATCTTTCTATCGATGTCTTTAGGCCATCTTTTTCACTTCCTTCAGCGCTGCTCATATATTTCTTATTAATGAGTATTATTCCTGCCATAATTAAACCCATTAAGGCAATCTTAATTAGTATTATTGCTAATTTATTAATTCTTGTTTGTAAAAATTTAATTTCCATTTTGTCTTCCTTTAATTCAAATTATTACTTTAATAGACTTTCATAAACTTTTTCAACTTGCTCTGCCATAGATTCTTGAGAGTATACATCCTGTGCTTTTTTAAGTGATGCATCAGCCATTTTCTTTCTAAGTTCCATGTCATTAGCTAATTTTACAGTAGCCTCTGCCAGGTTCTCAGGTGTATCATCAATGACAAATCCGGTAACCTTATCATCCACTATTGAGGAGAGCATTCCTCGATCAGCAGCAATTACTGGCTTTCCCATCGCCATGACTTCCCTTACCGCACGGCAGGAACCGTCTGTGCCGGGCATCAGGAATATATTGAAATCCATACACGAGACGGCCTCTACATAATCTCTTGTCCGGTAGCCCGGATGAATTACGACATCTTCCAGTCCCATCATTTTGGCCGGTTCCGCCAGAAGTTGTTTCTCCTTAGTCCCTCTGCCTATTACGAGTAACTTTAACTTTGGGATTTCCTGAGACGCGATCTTTATCGCCTTCAGAAGTATGTCAAATCTTCTATGGGTCTGGATTCTGGCGATGATACCCACTACTATATCATCATCTTGCATTCGAAACATCTTCCTGTGGGTGAGCGGGCCGCTCCCAGGGTTGAAGCGGTGGCAATCAATAGAAGCGTTAATCATGATTGTCTTATCTTCGTCTAATCCAAAATTGTTCATATCTGCTACTCTTGCCTCTTCTGCCACAGCAATTAGCTTGTCTGTAAGTTTTGTTAAACACATTTTGTTTCTCAGATTTTTTTTCAATGCAACTCCGTCGTGGTTAGTACGTACTATGGGCAAGCGTCTTCCGGTGCATCTGGCAGCTATTCCGCCAACTAAATGATCCTGATTTCGATGAACATGGACTATATCATACGCCTTATCATTCATAAAAAACGAAAGATTTTTCATGTCTGAGATGTACTTGAATAAACTGAAATGTTTGCTTAAATGAAAACCGGTAACAGGTACAAGGCCGCGCTCGTATGCGTACTTTTCAACGGATTCTGAATCAGGTGGAAACGGGTAATCGTCCATTGCCTTGCCACATGCAAGGGTAACGTCATGCCCTCGCTTCTTTAATTCTATGCAGAGGCTGAGCGCGGGTTCTGCCGGGCCCGTCCATTTCCAATCACTGAAGAGGTGGAGTATTTTCAATATCTGTTCCTTTCCGTCTGTGTATGTAATAAAGCTGGGCGGGTAGCCATTCAGCTATAGTTTGTAAGTTTATGATAACATTTCTAATAATTG
>CAYTLC010000203.1:0-1738 GCA_964438395.1 uncultured Candidatus Scalindua sp. | reverse complement strand
TTTCTATACGTATAGTGAAGGCAATCACTCTTTAAATATTTTGCTTTGCCGTCCAACTCCAGAGTCGCATGCGGCTCTTTTACCCACTTGCCCTTATCTTTCTTGTAGAGAAGGAGATCGTACGCAGGATACCACTCTCCATGATTAATCCAGCTTCCAAGATAACGCGTTTTGCGCGGAAAATAAAATCCATCCCAGTTATTTGAATCATTATTCAGATGCGACTGAATTTCAAGGTAAAGTTCAGGAGAGATAATCTCATCAGCATCCATAAAGAGAATCCACTCATAGTTGGCAAGGCTGACAATATAGTTTGACTGATCTTTGAAACCGGGCCATTTTCTCTGATGAATCTTGTCTGTAAATTCACGGCATATTTCAACCGTGTTATCAGTGCTGAAGGAGTCGACAACGATGATTTCATCGGCCCACTTTATATTCTCCATACACTCCTTAATCACGTCAGCATTGTTAAAAGTCATTACACATGCCGAAACAGTGGCTTTGGCCATTGTGCTACTCCCTGATGTTAATAATAACTGCAATTATAAATCTGTGTTTTGAAACTCTGTGATTAGACCGGCGACTGCTTCGACTTCCTCTGTTGTCAGTTCCGGGTAGATAGGTAAAGATAAGATTTCTCCGGCGTTTCTCTCGCTTATTGGAAAATCTCCCGTCTTATACCCGAGTTTTTCATACGCTTCCTGAAAATGAATTGGAATCGGATAGTGTATATGTGTGCCGACTCCACGTTTCTGGAGATAATCCTTGAGGGCATCTCTGTTATTTGTCCTTATTACAAAGAGGTGGTACACGTGTTTTGCCCATTGCCTTTCACAGGGGAGCTGCACATTTGAATTAAAGAGCAGTTGTTGATACTGTGTAGCTATTTCCCTGCGTCTGTTCGTCCATGTATCCAGATGCTTTAATTTTACCCTGAGAACAGCAGCCTGTATTTCATCGAGCCGGGAATTAAATCCTTCAATCTTTGAGGTGAATTTTTTTACTTCACCGTAATTCCTGAGCATAATGAGTTTGTTATATAATTCCTCATCGTTTGTAACTACTATTCCTCCATCACCGTAAGCTCCCAGATTTTTTGTGGGATAAAAGCTGAAGCAGCCCATGTCTCCGAAGGTACCTACATTCTTGCCGTTATACTGTGCACCATGGGCCTGGCATGCGTCTTCTACAATCTTTAAGTTATGCGCTTCTGCCAATTTCATTATCTGTTCCATCTCAGCAGGGTGGCCATAAAAATGCACAGGCATTATTGCCTTTGTTTTATCTGTAATTTTCTTTTCTATTTTTTTTGTATCTATTGTGTAGGTGTCCGGTGTGACATCAACAAGCACCGGTCTGGCTCCTGCAAATGATATGGCAGAAATGGTAGGGACTGCCGTATTTGGAACCGTAATTACTTCATCTCCAGGCCCAATATCACAAGCCTTTAAGGAAAGATGCAACGCTTCCGTGCCGGAGCCTACTCCTACGGCAAATCCGGCACCAAGATAGTTTGCAAATTCTTCTTCAAACAATCTTACGTTTTCGCCCAGAACAAAATTTCCACTTTCGAAAACGTTTGCAAAGGCGTGATCCAGCTCAGTCTTAAGGTACTCATACTGCCTTTTAAGGTCAAAAACAGGAATTTTCATTTTATGTTATTTTTACCAATAATGCTCTTTGTGCTTCTCATAGTAGTCAAATGACGATTGTAGTCCTTCTTCTAACGAAACCT
>CAYTLC010000202.1:348-3579 GCA_964438395.1 uncultured Candidatus Scalindua sp. | reverse complement strand
ACTTTGCGACCGTCAGGTGAGTTTCCTCCGCGTGTAGCAGGGTCATAACTGCAGCGCAATTCTATGATCTGTCCGCTATCATCTTTGACCACATCCGTACAAGTTACAAAATAAGCATAACGAAGCCTTACTTCTCTACCCGGTGCCAAACGAAAAAACTTTTTAGGAGGATCTTCCATAAAATCATCCTGTTCGATGTAAAATATCTTTGAGAAAGGAACTTTCCTGGTACCTGCCTCAGGGTCTTCAGGATTGTTTACCGCATCCATCCACTCTTCCTCTCCTTCAGGATAGTTATCAATAACTACTTTTAATGGCTTTAACACTGCCATAACACGATTTGACGTTTTATTTAGATTTTCCCGGACACAATGTTCCAGCAGCGCAATGTCGATTGTACTGTTAAACTTGTTAATGCCAATGCGCCTGCAGAATTCACGAATCGATTCTGGACTATAACCACGTCTGCGCATTCCACTGATAGTTGGCAGACGGGGGTCATCCCATCCGTTAACGCTATTATCCTCCACCAGTTGCAATAGCTTACGTTTGCTCATAACTGTATATGTAAGTTCTAACCGTGCAAACTCAATCTGTTGTGGGTGGTGAACTTCCAGTTTGTCAAGATACCAGTCATATAGTGGTCTATGATTTTCAAATTCAAGTGTACAGATAGAGTGAGTGACGCCCTCAATAGAATCCTCCAGGCCATGAGCCCAATCATATGTTGGATAAGCGTGCCATGTATTACCGGTACGATGATGTTCTGCATGTAAAATTCTATACATAACAGGATCACGGAGGTTCAAATTGGGAGATGACATATTTATCTTTGCTCGAAGTACACGGGAGCCTTCATTGAATTCACCTTCTTTCATACGCTTGAAGAGATCCAGATTTTCTTCAATACTTCGGTTACGGTGGGGGCTGTCTGTGCCAGGCTCAGTAAGGGTTCCACGATATTCTCTCATTTCATCAAAGTTCAGATCACATACGAAAGCAAGGCCCTTATTGATTAACTGGACTGCATAATCGTACATTTGATCGAAATAATCGGAAGCATAGTAGAGGTGTTCATCCCAATCCCAGCCCAACCAGCGAACGTCTTCCTGTATTGACTCTACGTACCTGGCTTCTTCCATAACAGGATTGGTGTCGTCAAATCTAAGGTGGCAGCGTCCACCCTCGTTTTCAGCAGCAATACCAAAATTCAGGCAGAATGACTTGGCATGTCCAATATGCAAAAAACCGTTAGGCTCAGGAGGGAATCTAGTGATTACTTCACCGTTCCACTTTTTTGTACGGTTGTCTTCAGCAACAATAGTTCTGATAAAATCTACTGAAGGCTGTTTGCCTGCTTCATCGTCTTTTTTCTGTTCGCTTTCTTGTTGCCCCACTTGACTCGCCCTTATAATATATTGTCGTAAATTTACTTCTATTCTAAATAACTTGAGTATGTTATCAATAATCGTGCATTATTTACAGTTTAAAGTTTTATAGATTTAAGTTAGAAATATAGAGCAGGTATTGACATTTTGCTTCTTGTTAGATAATGTAATTGATATTGGCTCTTCATAGAGATAAGAGCGATTGTTATTTGTTAAGATAAAGAGGGAAGGAGTACTGATTTTATGAAAAATGTATTAGTAGTAGGTCACTGTGACCTGGATAACCCACAAATTACTTCATTGTTGGAGAAAAACTTTTCTACAAATGTGGTAAGGGTAAAAATGCTAAAGAAGGTCATAGAGCACCTGGAAAAACAGGATTATGATCTGGTAATCATTAACAGGATAGGGGCGTTTGATCAGGAAAGTGGTCTGGAATTGATTGAGAAAATAAAAGAGGATGGGCGCTTTCAGTCGCCGTTGATGATGATTACCAACTACAAGGATCAAATGGATAAAGCAGTAGAGAAAGGAGCCGTACCAGGATATGGTAAGGACGAGTTGCACGACAAAGCTACATTGGAATTGTTGAGTGAGTATTTGTGCGAGCAGGGATAATTCACTCAGCTTTTCTATATATTCACTTCATTTTTAGATCAGTATTCGGCTAGAAACCTGCATGTACCCTTCCAGATGCCTCTCCCCATAGGTACCATGTATTATATGTGCCTACTATGTGCTTGCTTATACCATATTGACATTTGAGTAATATGCGCAATAATATGAAAATATGTTGATTTGTTTCAAAAAGACATCAGTCTACCCGGGCAGGCATCTCTTAGCTTCAAACATTGATTTATACCTTGATTTTTAAACGGCAATAATATACTATTTTTTTGTAAAGTACTATTATCAGGTAAGATATGTGTGTTTTGTTTCTTTGGTTCCTGACTGTTTTGCCTGATAAATTATTGTAATGAAACTTGTAACTTTTTTGCGTAATCAAATTCATGCCAAAAAATATCCTGTTAATATTCCTTTCTCTAATGCTGATTGTTGCTGCTGGCTGTAAGACTCTTTCTGAGAAGGATAAGGAAAATAAGAAAGTTGCTGCTGTCAAAGATGAGGATAAAGCTGATGAATCAGTGAGTAGGCAATGGGAATGGGAAATATCTCAGGAAAGAAAAATTACCAAGGAGGAAGAAGAGAAGGATGTTCCACGTGAGATTAGCTATCCACAGAAAATAGTTGATGCAGAAACAATTTCTGAAAAATCTCCAAAGGGTAAGAAGATTGACATAACCTTTAACTTCCAGAATGCAGATATAAAAGAGGTATTGAAGGTTATTCTCGGGGATATAATGGGGTTGAACTATACTATTGATAAGAGAGTTACAGGAGTGATTACGCTTAGGACAGAAGGGAGGTTTTATGATAATGAGCTAATGGACATTGTACAGGCAACTCTAAATATAAACGGATTTGCTATTGTTAATGATGGTAATATCTTCCAGGTGCTACCTATACAGGAGGCAAGAAGTGAGGCGAGGATCGTACAGCTTGACAGCAGGGTTAAGCCAGGAGGCCGAGAAGTAATTACTCAGTTAGTGCCATTGAAACATGTGGCGCCTCAAGCTATCATTCCGACTCTGAGAGGGCTATTAACCAAGGCTGGGTTTGTTATCGCACCAAACGACACGCATGCAATTGTCATTTCCGATAATGTTACAAATATGGGAAGGTTGTTAAAGGTTATAGACACATATGATGTTCCGTTTTTCGCGGGTAAGGTAATAAAATTTTATGAGATAAAAGTATAATTCAGTTTTAAAATTACTTTCAT
>CAYTLC010000202.1:0-338 GCA_964438395.1 uncultured Candidatus Scalindua sp. | reverse complement strand
CCTGTTACCTTGGCCAAGGACATGGAATTGGTGGCACAAACACTTGGCGCAAGCACAAAGGCGCCTAAAATGGATATATCTTTTATCCCGTTTCAGGATACAAATAAGATAATGGTCGCAACTTCCATTCCTGAGCTCTTGGATTCTGTAGATTCATGGATTTCAAACATAGACATACATATAGGAGTGAATAAGCCGAAAATGTACATTTATAAAATGCAGCATGAACAGGCTGAAACCACTGTGACGGTTTTAACAGAGATGTTTAAGGAGAAGATCACTCCTGACCTGCCCCCATTGTTAGTACCACCTTCATAGTTAGAGTTTGTACTTATACA
>CAYTLC010000201.1:0-3581 GCA_964438395.1 uncultured Candidatus Scalindua sp. | reverse complement strand
GTAGAAGAGTATTCATCGGACTGGAAAGTATTAATCCTGAAAATTTGCAGGCTGTAAATAAACGACAAAACAAAATCACTGAATATCGTAAAATGTTTCAAGCATGGCGCAATGCTCGAGTTGTTACTGTCGCCGGTTATATACTGGGCTTTCCTGCTGATACTCCTGAAAGGATTGAACAAGACATCAAGACAATACAGCAGGAACTGCCTGTTGATCTCTTGGAGTTTTTCTGTCTCACACCATTACCAGGCTCTGAGGATCATAAAAATAACCACATGAAGGGAGTATGGATGGATCCAGACCTGAACAAGTATGATCTTGAACATATCACCATGTCACACTCTCAAATGTCCAGCGAGGAGTGGAAACAGATTTACAGAAGAGCATGGGACCTTTATTACTCACCTGAACACGTTAAAACTTTGATACGACGTGCGGCTGCAGGTGGTCCTAACCCCAGCAGAGTCATGCTGCACATTCATCAATTTCATGGTACCATTAAATATCAGAATGTACATCCGCTTCAGGGAGGCTTCTTAAGACGCAAGATAAGGACACAGCGCCGCCCTGGCATGCCTCAGGAAAACCCATTTATTTTCTATCCACGTAGAGTCTGGGAAACAGTTAGCGGCCTTGTACCATTCGCTCTCTATTATTTTAAACTGAGGTCAATACGTAAGAAAATAAAACGAGAACCGGAAAGACGCTCCTACACGGATAAAGCTTTGATCCCGATGAAAGAAGAAAATGAAGATATACTTCTCGAAAACGAGAGCGTAATATCACAATAACAATAATAGATTTTAAATATGCTTATCTGGAACAGAATACAATATAAAAATGTATTAAATTACTGTTCTTAAGTAAGTCAAACTGTAATTATTTTTACAAACTAATTTCAAAAGAGGAACCTTAAATGAGAGAAAGAGTTTTAAAATCAACAAAATCATTAATGAACATTAAACTGGCATTGTCTTTACTAGCGGGAATTGTCCTGATTAATGGATATTCTGCTATGGCCGGTGTTAACGAAACAGGCGGTAGAAAGATAATCGTAAAGAAAGGTGATAAGGTAAAAATCCAATATAAAGCCAGCCTTAGGAATGGTACGGTATTTAAAGAATCGAAACCGGGGAAACCACTGGAATTTACTGTCGGAGACGGTAAGATGCCACATGGGCTTAACCAGGCTGTATTAGGAATGGAATTAAGAGAGGAAAAGAGTGTTACGGTAGGCCCAGAGGAGGCATACGGAAAGAGAAACCACGAATTGGTAATGAAATTTGTTAAAGACAGCCTACCCAGAAGTTTTGAACCGGAGATAGGTAATGTAGTAAAAATTCGAGACGTACCGGGAACAATTGTTAAAATAGACGAAGAAAACATATACCTTGACGGTAACCATCCCCTGGCAGGTAAAGATGTCGTGTTCTACATAAGGATTATTGGAATAGAGTAATTTGACGAGTTAGCAATTTGGCTGGGTCAGAACCGAAAAGATATGAATTTCTTATCCGTTCTGCCTCGGTCGGTTTGTTAAATGATACCTGTAGTACTACTGTGCTTTCTTCCTGCCATCCATATATTTCTGATAACGTTCCGGGCCGACACACTCACTTCCCACAGGACACTTTTCTATACAGCTTTCAGCTAATTCACGCTCTATTATTTCACCGCAACTCTCACAGGCAAATTCATTTTCGAATCCTGCAGCCGAAGCGGTACCCTTTTTATGACAGTGGGGACATGTTACGTCTATAATTTCTACCCTCTTTATTTTCTCCGCACCGGGGCATTCAAAGATAAGTGGTTTCTTGAACATTCCTGTAGAAGTTTGAGGATTGGTTTTTATCTTTGAAAGGGTCTGCATAGCTACGATGCGAAGAGGCATTCGCTTCTCTTTTCTCAAGAATTCCTGAATAGCCTTCATGGCATCAAGATTGCCTTTTCCAACCCTACATATTTCGTCAAGTGCCTGCTCTACCTTGTCGGCATCATCGTCATACAGTTTTTGGAATAGCGATTCAATATCCGTGAAACATCTCCTCTCTCCATTCGCAGAGTCCTAAGAAAGCCTTGTCTGCCCTTTCAGTCTAATCCTTCCAATTACAAAAAGCGCAACTACCGCTATAAGAACCAATACGCTGACATTTTGTGAAATTGTCATCCCGTCAAAAAGTAGCGGATTATCATCCCTGAATATCTCTACTATAAAGCGCATTATAGAATAGAGACCGCAGAACATCAGCGTCACTTCCCCATCCCTCCTGCGGTGTTTAAAGAAGGCTTTGATGATAAAGAATATTGAAATATTACCTAACATGGAATATATCTGTGTAGGGTGAACAGGAAGAGAGTGAGTATCAGACACACCCACCAGGCCTTTCCCAAGATGATGCAGAAATGCGGGACTGCCGTCAATCATAAGGTTTACGTCAACGGACTTGGGAAAACTAACCGCCCACGGTAAACCTGAGCTGCAGACATCACCCCAACAGCACCCATTAAGAAAACATCCTATGCGCCCACATGCCACTCCAAGCGCAAAAGCAAAAGCAATAATATCGATTGTTTTAAGTACGGGAAATTTTCTGATCCTTGAGTAAACAACTATGGCTGCTATAGAGGCCATTAAGCCACCATAAAACACAAGTCCTCCCTCATAGATTTTGAACGCATCCAGAATATTGTGTTTATATGAATCGAAATTCTGAATGACATAAAATGTTCTCCCTCCCAGAATACCGGCAAAAATTGTGTATAGTCCCAGGTTTGATATGTCTTCCGGGTTTAGGCCTTCATCCTTTCCCTTATTACGTGCCACGTACATGACTACCAGGAAACCCACCATAAGCATAAAACCGTATGCGTAAATGGGGATTGACATGCCAGTAAAGGGAATTGGTATTTCAAAGAGAGTTCTAATCATTGAGGTCAGGAATTGGGTTCGGAGATAATCTCCTTAATCTTATTTTTTTCATCCAGTAAGACTATTTTCGGCTTCCAGCTTCGTGCCTTCGCATCATCAATAAGGCAATAGGCGATTATGATAACCTTGTCGCCAGGAACTGCCCAACGTGCAGCTGCGCCGTTAAGGCATATAATTCCTGAATCAGGTTCACCCTCAATTACGTATGTTTCCATTCGAGCACCATTATTAATGTTCAGCACCTGCACACGTTCGTAATGCAGAATATCCAACTCCTCTAACAATGACTTATCGATTGTTATACTGCCGGTATAGTTCAGATCTGCTTCTGTAACTGTTGCCTGGTGAATCTTCGCTTTACACATTTCTCTAAGCATGTTTTTTATTCCAGAATAGTGTTATCTATTAATCTTGTATTTCCGATCCATACGGCAACAGCGGCTAAAGCCTTTCCATTAATCGTCGAAAGATCTTCAAGTGTGTCAGCGTTAACTATGGAAATATAATCTATCTTTGTATGTTCTGTTTTCTTAATAACAGATGTCATCTCACCTATAATCTCTTTTGTATCACTTATATTGGAAGCAAACATCTCCCTGGCTTTTAATAAAGAGCCATGAATACAGAGTGCGTCCTGACGCTCCTCAGG
>CAYTLC010000200.1:1430-3623 GCA_964438395.1 uncultured Candidatus Scalindua sp. | reverse complement strand
ACCAGGTTGTGGTCCTGGGGGTCGGGGGTTCGAATCCCCTCACTCACCCCATATTCCTTTACAGATGCCCTCTTCTTCATTTCACCAACAATAACCTTATAAGTCACTTAGCTATAAGGCAAGTCTGAAATTTAAACATCTGTATATAACAAGTGAGATGAGTTGAGGTGAAGTACCTATGTTCTATTAACCAACTGCATTGTGGACCCTAAATATTCCCCTTCAGGTAATAGCCTACATAGCCAAATAGTTCATAGAAAAACCCTTGTACTTTTGCTGCCCCACTAACAGTAGGAATGAAGTCATTCCATCTCATTCTATTATTCTGTTTCTCCACTGAATATGAGTCTGGAAATACACCTGCTCTATTAAACAGTGCCAATGCTCTCCTCATATGCATCTCAGATGTAATTAAAATTACATTCTTATACTCTCTTGCATCTAGGAATATTTTCACACCGTTTGCTTCGTCCAGCGTTCTCCCAACGTTTCCAAACATTCTTATTTCCTCTCCCTTTAACCCTTGATATTCTGCAAATCTCCTAATAACAGGACCTTCATCAAGTTCCTTGTTCCAGTTTCCAAATAATATTGATTTTGCATGTCCTGATTTAACAAATGAGATCCCCGCAATCAACCGATTTGAGGTACTGGAAAGACGAAAATTATAATCAGTATCATCTATTGCTTCAAAATCTCCCTGCTCTATTACTCCTGTTAATATTATCGCTGCATCGTATATAATATTCTCGTTATATTCATCATCTACTTTCCATAAATAACTTAGAACTGAACCGGTAAAGCCAATGCTCAGACAATAAAACATAATGTTAAGTATTGCTAGTCGTCTTCTATTTCCTCCGGACTTGTATAAAGAAACCAAAAGTCCTACCCAGACAAACAATAAGGGATTTGTAAAGAATTTTGCTATGCTCTGAATCATAGTTTCAGGGTGTAATAATCGATAGGATAGGATTCTATTCTATTTCAGCTTCCAGACTAACAGTGGAACATGTTCACAGTCATATTATAAACCTGCTCTGAAATCAAACAATAATTTTCTGACTTTGCCATACTACCTGATTACGCTTGAAAAGTGAAACATTTATCACTGTAGACTCCCCACCCTCACTGATCTGAGCTAAAACCTGTACAATCATTCGCTGTTTTTTTATTTCATGTTTCATATATGTATTTACCGTATCAAAATTAGACAATTTTCCTTGTAGATGTCAATATATTCCAGTTATTTTGAAAATTTCCATAAAATTGCCTGTTTCGAATTAAAGATACTCATCATGATTCAAATATTATAGCGTATTAGGGATTGTACGATCTAGCGCTGCATGGTGTCTATATTATATACACTATATACAATACAGGTATTAGGGAAGTCTCATATATTGATTACTTCCAGACTTTGAGTTCTTAGCAGAATTATTTATGTTGAACAAGGCTGGATGCAATTAACACCATCAATCATAAGATTTACTGATTAATTACAGTGAATGGCATGTTGCTTGCGATCTTCTCATATGCATGAGATACGGAATGATGACTAATGGAGCTTTGTTTATAACAGCCCATTAAGTGTGAGTATCAGAATATAAACAGTATCAATTATAATTTTTTTTAATGGAGGGCAGCGATGAAACACAGAAAAGTTATGTTTGTAATATTAGTTAGTATTTTTGCAATCACGGTTAATCAATCTTATTTGTGGTCTGGAGAACCTAGTGCACTCGTTAAAAAAGTTATACTTAGCGAATCATCTTTAAATGGAATAGATGATATCAATGAACGAAAGACAAAACAGTGGGATGCGATTTCATCTTCCTTTGATTTTGACAAGATATCACAAAGAGTCATGGGAGAATACTGGAGCAAGTGCCTCTATGAGCAAAGATCCGGATTTGTGGAATTGTTTACCAACCATCTCAAATGTTCTTACGTCAAGAAGGCAAACCCTCTCTTTGGAAAGAAGATTATTTCATTAAAGGAAAAACAATTCAATAACTCTGCCAGAGTGCAAACCACCCTTCTTACTAAGTCGGGCAAGGAAATTTCTGCAGATTTTCACTTACTCCGTGAAAATGGAAAATGGCTAATCTGTGACCTGGTCATGGAAGGTGTAAGCCTGGTCTACAATTACCGTAGTCAAATCACCAACACCCTTGTTAGAACTTCATATGA
>CAYTLC010000200.1:0-1330 GCA_964438395.1 uncultured Candidatus Scalindua sp. | reverse complement strand
AGCAAAAAAAGTAGTTGCGATGTTTACAAATTGAATTATTATAGGGTAGTTGACAAGAAAAGATGTTGTTCATCTTTTACTTATACACATTAAAAGTTATTTTATGCAATTTCAACAACATCAATACAAGGAGAAAAATACACATGAAACCCACTAGCAAAGCTCTGGCATTTTTTTTCACGATAGCCTTACTGGCCGGTTGCGCTACGATTAAGGGTAGTAGCGTTGCTGAACAGAGGGATTATGTCCTTGATATGAAGGAGACCACACTGGCACGTCTTTATGATGAGTTCCCTATCGCGAAACAGCAGATCAAAAAATCTGCCGGGTACGGCGTATTCAGTAACATTAATACAAATCTATTCTTGCTCAGCAGTGGAAGCGGCTACGGAATAGTTACTGACAATAAAAACAAAAATCCAGTTTATATGAAAATGAGGACCCTGGGAGCTGGGATCGGCATTGGAGTTAAGGACTTCAGGGCGGTAATTATTTTCAGAAACCAGGATGATATGGATGAATTTGTTGAAAAAGGTTGGGAGTTCGGCGGTCAGGCAGATGCTGCTCTTAAATCCGGTGATAAAGGCGCTGCTCATTCTGCAGCACAATCAACTGATATGGATATCATTACTTATCAGCTGACAGAGGCAGGAGCAGCTTTACAGGCCACCCTTCAAGGTACCAAATACTGGAAACACAAAGATCTGAACTAACAGTCTTTTGCCAAATTTGTTGTAACAGTGTGAAAGAGAACAAAGCTAAAAGTATTTTTTACTGAACACCATCTACAGGCATCTGACTCTGTTAAGCATAATCTTAACTAGTAAAGCATTTACAAAACTAGCTTGTTTTGTTTTGTAGCATAAATTATAATTTGACCAAATGAGAATATCGTACATAACAATTCCGGTCTGCATCATGTCCATAATGATGCTGCTTTTTATTAATTCAGGGTTGCTGCCTGCACAAAGCATAGTAGCCGACAGCACTCCAGTCAAAAAACCGGTAATCTTTTTTGAAAATCCGAACTTTGATTTTGGTAAGGCATATAAAGGCGATAAGGTTGAACATGTGTATAAGTTCGAAAACCGGGGTAAGGCTATATTGGAAATAAGAAAAGTAAAACCTTCCTGTGGGTGCACTGCTGCGGTACTTTCTAATAATACTATTCTTCCTGGAGAAAAAGGAGAGATTAAAGCTACTCTTAATACCGTAAACTATGGAGGAAAAGTCACAAAAACCATATCCGTTCTGAGCAATGATCCGAATACCTCTAACCATAAGTTAACTATTTCCGGAGAGGTTATTGAAGAGATCAGTTTTAAACCAA
>CAYTLC010000199.1:0-3639 GCA_964438395.1 uncultured Candidatus Scalindua sp. | reverse complement strand
AATGCCAATTATTCATGGGCTTATAAAAAAATTATGGTCAATGCTATATGATTCTGCGCTTCTTGCGAAACCATCGTACCGTTCCACTTGTAAACAACATCAATAAAAATAAAGCCGCTCCGTCGTTAATGTAAGTCCACCATGACGCAAAGAACTTACCATTATGTAATGTTGAAAGAATTGTATACAATGTTGTTGTCTGTAAATCCGGTAATGGTATATCCGGTTTTCAGAAATTGAAGTATTCTGGTTTACTCTTAACGAGATTGACATCCTTAAACATATGTGGTGTATTTCTTAATATATGCCAGTTGTCATCTTTATCGTATAGGCGGTTAGGTGCACCCATTCCGCTGACAAAAAGCTGATTGTTCAAACGCTTCATCCTGTAAGCAAACCCTTTATTCTCCAGTTTCCATGAAGCAAGGTCTTCACTTTTATACACCCCATAGCGGTTTCCAATTCTGTAAACATCTTTGTAAATATCTACCGACCATATATCCTCCCGCAAAGAGTGATAGACAGGTGGCAGATGGCTGCTTGATATAGAGGTACTCCTTAAGAAAGATGAGAAATAATCTGCATGGTCTAAGGCGATGCCTGTCAATGTAAGAAGGACTATGGGTATCACTACTATTAAGGACATTATGCTTGAGTGGAGTTTCATAAATAACTTTACTTGTCTTGCGCGATTATTATTTTTGCCTTTTATCTGTCTAATAAAATACCAGATCGAATAACCGCTAATTGCCAGAAAGAAAAGAAAGAGTGCGGAAACATCATTAATAAGCAGAGACCAACCGTTATCAAATAATCCTCTGCCATAATGAATATCTCTAACAAATCGTGAAAGCGAAATGTTATGATTAAGTTGATTTTCTGGAATATAAACAGGTGTTTCCAGCAGCATCTCGCCCTTATCGTTGATCAAAGCCACAACAGATTTATTTATTGAAGCAAATAACTTATCATTGTGTAGCGACAGCGCATTAACTATTTTATTACTTAACGCAAATGGCTCCCATGTATTGCCTTTATCCTTTGATAGGTATATCCCATCTGATGTGGCAGCGTAGTAATGACTGGCTGCTATGTTCTGGCGTATTGAATAACATGGCAACGATAAAGTTTTCATATACTTCTTGCCGTTATCGTTACTGACAAAAACACCTCTCTGCCCGGCAGAAATTACATGGTTCCCTTCCTCTTTATCAATCAAGAACACTTCATTTAATCTGTTTCCTTCGGCAATTACACGTGCTGGTAAGATATAATTGGGAGCATTAACAGTATATAAAAAGTTCCAACTATCACGATTAATAAAGAATCCTGTAACTGCCAGTAACAACAGGACTGCTCCGGCAAAAATACCGGAGACCTTATGTATTTTTTTAAATGTCATATCTCTGCTCTATTTAAAATGTGAAATCTATTCCGGCAAATAACTGCCTTGGAGCACCTGGAGTATATCTCTCTTCCCCAAAAGTAAATTCTGCTCTTTCTGCGTACCGTTTATTGGCGATGTTGTTAAGTTTCATAAATAGTCTCCAGGAGGAAGTTAACTTATAATCCGCTTTGACATTACCTATTGTGTAACCTGAGTATTTATTATCATTCTCATTATCCATCCAGTAAGAACTGGTAAATTGTCCTTCTGCCATAAGCGTTAATTTTTCGTTTGGTGTAAGAAAAAGTCTCACATTACCCTTATGCCTTGGAACTAAAGACACATTGTTATAATCAAAATCTTGATCATTATTGTATTTGATTTTTGAATAACTGTACGAGAACTTTGTTGAGAAAAAATCAAGGAGGTTCTGCTGAAGAGACAGCTCTATTCCATTGTGTAATGTGGCTGATCCATTTTCATAAAATCTGTCTCCTGTCGTAGCATCTGTACGACGGGTAATTGTGTCCCTTATATCCATATGATAAAGAACAAGGTCAATCGAAGACTTGTTAAAGACCTTTTTAAATCCAATCTCATAAGTATTAGTAATTTCTTCATCAAGTTTGAATGTTGTTGCCCCTGTAGTTCTTTGTTGTGAATAAAGTCTTGTTGCAGACGGAATTCTAAAACCGTTTGCATATCTTACGAACAATTGCATTGTTTTATGTGGATAATAACTTAATGATAACTTCGGACTATAATGTTCAAATGAATCTCTACCATCTGAAGGACGAAACCACTTTGAAGCTCCATATTTACCGTCTTCAGTATTGTTAGAATAGTCAAACTGGTTGTAATCGTACCTCAAACCTGCTTTAGCAATAAGCTTTGAGTTTATATTCCAGGTAGTCTGAATGTATGGTGATATAGCGTGATATTTCACATCATAATCAAAAATATTTCCTTGATCAATGTTAGTGCCAAAACCTGTCGGTACAAAGTCAAACAGTTGTTTAAAATGTTCTTCGCCATAAGTACGTTCAAAGTCTAAACCTATTATGACTTTTCCTCTGCTAAACTTCCGTGTAATGTTATGCATAAATCCAAACGATTTAGATCTGCTATCGTTACTCGGAAGGCCATTTTCCCATGTAGCTATATATCGATTTCTATTACGTCGTAAATATCCAATTGTGCTAATCTCTATATTCTCAAGACTATAGTTGTCCCATTTCAAACTTAACCGTGCAAAATCAAATTTCCTTTTTAATTTAACAGTATCTTTTTTATCATCCACATTGCCGATAAATTCGTGATTATGTTTTAATTCATTACGCCCAATTAAAGAACCGGCTTGATCTGCATTTGTTTCATTCGCGCTGAATGACGTTTCAATTTTATTATTATCATTAATAATAAAATCATATCTCGCCATAGTTTCATGACGAGCATACTGTGTATGATCACGCCATCCTTCATTTCGTGTGCGTCCAATACCTATTCGATACGAACTCTTTTCATTAATAGGACCACTTGTCTGCGTATAAGTATGATAATATCCATCACTGCCACCTTTAGTAGAGACAGTAGTTTCCCTCGATTTTGTTGGGGCTTTTGATTGAACGTTCACTGTTGCTGCTACAGCATCAGAACCATACAATGCGGTTCCTGCTCCTTTTAATACTTCTGTTGAGGATGCAGTTTCAAAATTGGTGTACGCCAGTGCATTATGATTAAAGAATCCTGATGATTGGACCGGGACATTGTCCTGTAAGTAAAGAAAATATGGCAGAGTTGTTATTGCTGTGCGGACAGCTAACATATGGCCAATGCCTGATGCTGTTTGTGTCACCAGGACACCGGAAAGTGAATTTAAAAGGTCTTTTTGGAAAATTGTCTGGTCAATTTTGATCTCCTCTTCACCCTTTTTGTCAATCTTCAACGCCTGGCTCAATTGTGTTTCTTGCTTACGCGTTCCAGTAACTGTAATAGCATCAAGCTGTATGATCTTATTTGTGTCTTTTTTGTCAGTCTTTAATGTCCTGGCAGATTTGGCCTCTTGTGTATGTGATGTCGCATTAGCATCTGGAGATCCA
This sequence comes from uncultured Candidatus Scalindua sp., assembly GCA_964438395.1. Lineage (GTDB taxonomy): Bacteria > Planctomycetota > Brocadiia > Brocadiales > Scalinduaceae > Scalindua. The sequence goes on along the minus strand of CAYTLC010000199.1, from coordinate 153 downwards.
TCTTTATCTTGAGCGAACACATTAATTGGAATAAAAAATAACGTTATAATTGCGAACAGTGTAACTATTCTCATTGTAGTATCCTTGAAATTGTTTTTACTTACTAACAGGGCCATATTAATGTATACTTCAATGTAAGGATATAGTATAATA
>CAYTLC010000198.1:2098-3662 GCA_964438395.1 uncultured Candidatus Scalindua sp. | reverse complement strand
GTGGGATGTGTGTTGTATGCCTTGATGGATGTCCCGGATATTGTGAAATAGGTCTTTCGGCCATGAGGGGGCCGGAGACCATATACCCTATACCGTTTGGAAAAAGTACGTCCAGTGGAACAAAAGATTATCCTGTAGACTATTCTCACTTTAACATATCAGGAACTGTTGCCAGTCATCACCAGAAAGAGTACGAACAGTTTACTAATGTAAGTGTTGAAACACGTCTTGGTAGAGACAAAGGGCTCAAGTTGAAATTTCCATTGATCTGTACCGGTTTAGGCTCTACACAGATTGCGAAGAATCACTTTGCTGACTTAGGAGCAGGGTCCGCTATTTGTGGTACAGGAATTGTCATTGGTGAGAATGTGGTTGGAATGGATGAAACGTCTAAATTCGACAGTAATAAGAAGGTTACAGAATGTAAGGAACTTGAAAGAAGATTTAAATCATTTAAGGACAACCAGAAGGATGGTTATGGCTTTATCGCTATACAGGCTAATCCAGAAGATTGGAGATTAGGGGTTCTTGAATATAGTATGAATACTCTCGGCTCTGATGCCGTTGAATTAAAATGGGGACAGGGTGCCAAGAATATTGGCGGCGAAGTTAAGATATTTAACCTGGAGAAAGCAATACTATTAAAAAACAGAGGTTATATTGTAATTCCTGATCCGGAAGATCCAATCGTACAGGAAGCCTTTAAATCAGGTGCTGTTGAGGGTTTTGAGAGACACACCAGAGTAAAGGCAATATCAGAATATCTGCCTAAAGCAATGAGTGATTTTGGTGATCAGGTAGAACATCTGAGAAATGCCGGTGCTAAGTATGTATTCCTGAAGACAGGTGCTTATAGACCGTCTGATTTGGCAAGGGCTATCAAATTCTGTTCAGTATTCAAACTTGATGTACTGACTATTGATGGTGCTGGCGGTGGAACAGGCATGAGTCCGTGGAGAATGATGAATGAGTGGGGAGTGCCGACTGTTTACATCGCAGCTATGACTTATAACTACTGTAAGAGGCTTGCAGACAGGGGTGAATATGTGCCTGATATAATTCTGGCCGGTGGTCTTTCCGCTGAAGATCATATCTATAAATCATTTGCGTTGGCTGCGCCTTTCGTTAAGGCTGTCGGAATGTCAAGGTCAACAATTTGTGCTACTATGGTTGGTAATACCACTGGAAAAGACATTGAGGCCGGTAAGATTCAGAAACCTGCTTCAGAGCATGGAGATTCTATTGATAAGATTTTCTATTACTCAACAAAGGCTAGAGAGGAATTTGGTGATATTACTCCGGGTGCATTGGGTATGTATTCTTATTATGAAAAAATGGCAATGGGTCTTAGACAGTTAATGGCCGGATCAAGGAAGTTTAACCTCAGTGAAATCACCAGAGATGACATTTTCTCGCTGACTAGAGAAGCTGCTGATATCACAGGTATTAACTATGTTATGGATTGGGAAAATGAGACATCAGAAGCAATCCTTGACGCATAGTTTGTTGGATAGTAAATAAGAAGAATCGAACATGTAACATTAATAAGGCTGTATAGGGTACA
>CAYTLC010000198.1:0-1998 GCA_964438395.1 uncultured Candidatus Scalindua sp. | reverse complement strand
AAACGATATCATTTTGACAAATACCATATAATTGAGCTTTATGATGAGGAGGCGACTCGAAGGAACATATTTGGCAAGTTGAGATATCTGACCAGAAGGGTAGGCCCGGATGACTCTGTTATAATCTTTTATTCAGGTCATGGTGGACTGGATTCTGCCAGGCGGGAGGGTAGTTGGATACCTGTTGAAGGAACCATAAATGACACCTCTTCATGGATTTTGAATGAACAGATTTATGATTATTTAAAGATTGATGCCAATAAAGCAAAACACGTCCTGCTTATCTCTGACTCATATTTTTCAGGTGATTCTTTCAGAGGCTATAGAGAAAAGATGCCAAGGGCCACGGATGATGTCATTAAGACGGCATATAATCTGAGGTCACGTCAGGTAATAGCATCAAGAAAAAGTAAGCCTTTGGTAGAGGAAGGTCTGAGTCGCAACAGTATTTTTACACATTTTCTGATAGAGGTACTGAATGAGAACAAAAACCCCTTTCTTGTTTCATCTGAATTGTATAAAGGATTACAAACAGGACTTGAAGAAAACAGTTATCAAACGCCTGGGTTTGGAACGCTAAAAGATGAAGGGGGGCAGAAGGGAGGGGAGTTGATCTTGTTTTTAAACAGTGAAGAGTTAGTGCGTCTTAATAAGATTAAATGGCAGAATAGGATTGAAAGGAAGTACCTGCGTTCATCATACAAGGATTTGTCAGTAACCCAGGTGCTATCAATGCCTCATGTTGAAATTCGCGAGGAGCAGGATTGGGGTTTTTACGGGCATAGTACAATACGGCACCAGTACGAGCTAAGATCTATAGTTTACGACGAAGTGGTTGTTGATTATACGACTGGATTAATGTGGCATCAGAACGGATCTGAAAGATTTAAAGATAAGGAAAAAATATCTGAGTGGGTGAATAATCTGAACCTAAATGGTTACGCCGGGTTTAAGGATTGGCGTTTGCCAACGGTAGAGGAGGCAGCATCACTTCTTGAGCCAAAACAGAACTTTAGTGATATGTATGTAGATAACGTATTTGATAAGAAGCAACCATGGATATGGACGGGAGACAGTTACGGCAATGATGCGGCTTGGGTAATGAGCGCGTGTTACGGTAGTATATTCTGGAATAAGTTTGATGAATACTTTAGTTTACGTCCGGTTAGATCAATGAAATGAGCCATATTGTTACGTTGCAGATTCTATTCTTTTGAACACACCTTCAGACGCTTCTCGAAATTCAGAAAGGCTCTCCGGTGTTTTGCCTATTGTATCTTCAATTCTGAAAGGTTTACCAAATACCATTTTTATCCTTTTTTTTCCAGTCAGCAGGTCAATTACCTTTCCGCCTAAAACACTGACAGACCCGTCAAGGTTTGATTCTATTTTGAGAGGTAATATCATTTTATTACTTTTAGAGGCGACATAAGAGATTCCTCTGCGTGGTCGTCTCTTTTTGCCTCTGTTTATGGCACCTTCGGGGAATATAACAACCCTCTCTCCGTAGTCTAATAAGTTTATCAGTGGTCTGCCTGATAATTCCAGATCCTTCCCCTCATGGGCGCGAACTGCTCCACAGAAAGGGTAAAAGAATAATGTATCATAGAAATAGTCAAGGGCCATGTAATAGAGTGGAAAATATTTATATAGAAACGGTACAGAAAGAGAAACAGATATGGGATCAAGATATGAAACATGATTTACTGCCAGTATAAAAGAACTACCAGCTTTTTCCAGATTGTTAACACCTTCTACTTTAAACTTAAATAGTATTTTAAATAATAATAAAAAAGGCCAATACACTGATAGTTGTATTATTATAGTGATTATACGCATTTTTATTTAAACTGGGTGGGATGGATTTATGAGAGACCAACAGGTAAGGAGACAATAAAGTTTGTGCCAGCTCCGGGAATATTCTTAACATCAATTTTTCCATTATGTAAGTTTACAATGTGCTTTACTATAGACAGTCCAAGACCGGTTCCGCCGAGC
>CAYTLC010000197.1:0-3675 GCA_964438395.1 uncultured Candidatus Scalindua sp. | reverse complement strand
TTACTATTTCAGAGCCCTCTTCGGCGATCAATTCAATCGCTTCCGCCTCACTGTCGCCTAACTTGGCAATCGACAGTATCTGGCCTCTCCTCACATGTTGAAGTATAGCGCTTGCAGTAACCAACCTTGGATTAACAACTACATCAACATCAACCTGATTAATTATGTGTACCAGTTCCGGTTCATTGGTAAGTACAATAGTCTTCTTTGCACCATTCTTTTTTGCCAGCAACGAGGCAAGCAGATTGGTCTGTTCATTCTCAGAAAGGGCAATAAATATGTCCGTAACCTCTACCGCCGCGTCTTTCAGTACATCTATTTCAGTAGCATCACCGTGTAAAACAACTGCCGTTCTTAAAGCAGCCGCTGCCATTACCGCCTTGTCTTTTTCCGGTTCAATCATCGTTACGGCAATCGGGCTGCTTTCGAGCATTTCGGCAAGCAACATACCTGTTCGACTCGCCTTATATATAATCACTTTTTCTACCTCGTCCGCTCTTCTGTTAACCATTGGCAGGAAATATGGTAATCCCGCTTTTGATATAAGTACAAAAATATTATCATCGGGCAATATTGTAGTGCTATGTGATGGCGTAATCATCTCGTCATCACGTTGAATATATACGATTAAGAACGAATCTGTATACTCAATGTCCTCCAGCTCTGAAAATTTCAAACCAACAAGCGGAGCATCATCAGGAACATGAAACCCTCTTAAAATTACATCACCTATTGGAAAATCAACAGCAAACGTTGCCCCGGGTGTCTCTAAAATCTTAATAATTGATTCAACAATAATCTGCTCCGGATTTATCATATGATCAATACAGAACCCATTATCTTTGAGTATTGATTTATTACCGGTAAATTCACTGTTCCGAATTCTTGCAATTTTTATTTTTTTGTCATTACCATATTTACTGGCAAGGATACTAGCGACAATATTGACTTCATCGCTGGTAGTTACAGCTAGTATCATGTGTGCTTCTTCAACACCGGCAGACTCCAACACACCGGGAGAAGTAGCATTACCGGTGGTTATTGAAACATCCAGTTTTTCAGTGATTTTTCTGGTTAATTTGGGATTCGCATCAACTACTGATATGTCGTGCCCTTCTGCTGATAACTGTTTCGCAATACTGAACCCCACAGCCCCTGCCCCAATTATGAGAATTTTCATCTATAAACCTTTTTAAGTTGAATCTTTGAAAAGTTCATACAAAAAACACGAAATAACATTAATTTTGTCATTCCGTGTTTTGCATACTCTTAATAAAATTAATATATGTTCAAGGTTATTCTGCCTGAGGTGACATCTCTGCTATACTTTTCTTCCTCAAGGCATTAAACCTGGATTTTAATTCGGATCCTCCCAGGTATGGGTTCTTTTTCTCGAAATCATCTACAAGCGTTCTAACTTTTTCAAAAGAACCCTCATTAAATAATCCTTCTACAACCTCACATATCTCAGGCCACCACACATGGTTATCTACTGATAAACTTCCTATCCATAGTGATAAAACGTTTAACAGCTTGTCATATTGTTTTGCTTCTTTCAGACAATGTACCAGTTCATGTTTTATTTCCATGTCACTATCAAAGTGCGTGACAAGCTCTTCATAGAGCAGGACTGCCTTTTGGCAATCATTACTTGAGAAATATAATTTTGCCAACCTTTTTTTGCTTTGCCACAATGCATGATCGTACTCAGGCAAACCTTCATATTTCTTGATCTGTTTCTTTAATATCTCTTTAGCTCTTTGGTAATCTTCTTTGGCATAAAAGGCGCTGACTATACTATCAAGTAATAAAAAAGATTCACATTCTATGGAAAGAAGTGCATCTGCTGCCTTTTCTGCAACTCTATCATCTACATCTTCGAGCAGCTTGATTAACGATTCTACAGCACTCTCATCACCAATCAACCCCAAAGCTGCTGCCGTAGATTCACGAACACGGGCACTCTCATCAGACAGCAACGCAATTAAAGGCATGACAGCCTTTTTGGCCCCTGTTTTTCCCAGAGTGTCTGCAGCGTACCACCTGACCCTTTCATCCTCATCTTTTAATGAATTAATCAACGGGTCAATCGCCCTCTTATCCTGAAACTTTCCAAGAGCAACTATTGCTGATTCCCTTATCTTGGGATCTTTATTTGAAAACAGGCTGATTAATGGCTCCACAGCCTCATCTACCTTTAACTCACCAAGCGCCTCTGTCGCCGCACATACTACGCTATTGGCAGGGTCACTTAGAGCAGATAACAAATCAAACACAGCTTCCTTTTTACCCAGTCGTCCCAGAGACGCAGCTGCACTCTCCCTTACTCTGGTCTCTTTGTCCTGCAGCGCCAATATTAAATTTTTCAGTTCAGATACTCCGCCAATCTTTCCAAGAACATCTACTGCCAGAACACGTATCTCAGTATCATCATCTGAAATTAAATCAACAAAGACTTTAACAACTTCAGGGTCATTATGATTTGCCAGTTCCCCTGCAGCATAAATCCTTACTGCCTGGTATTCACTATTTAAAGCATCAATTAATGGCCTGATGTTATCACTCTCTTTATTCGTCTTTAAGATCTGTATAGTCTTTTCGACTATTTCATCCTTAAGCAGATTGTTTTCTTCTTTAAGTTCCTTAAACCCCCCTTCCAGCTTGTCAACAATGTCCTCTAACCACTGCTCCCTTGTTTTAACCCTGTTTCTATCCCACCACTCTTGCCAGAAAGATTTTGCCTTACCGTTAGATTGCTTAGTGATCTCCACCAATGCGTCATGGGCCGCAATTTGCAAATCTTTATTATCTGTTTCTAATATGTCTATTAGTGGCTCAACTGCATCACGTGAACGTGTCTTCGCCAAAGCGCCCGTAACAAGGATGCGGGAGTCAACCGACTTTCTACTATCCAGGAGTATGTCTACCATCTCTTCTATCGCTTTTTTTGTTCCAATGTTTCCCAATGCATCAGCAGAAGCAATTCTCATCTCCTCATTTTCACTGGCAAGCAAATCGATCATACAATCTAATGCCCTGCTGTCATCACCGGCAAAACCAAATGCTTTAATCAGGGAAATGCGTACATCATCATTGTCGGAATCTTTAAGAATATTAATCAGTGAGTCATAAACAGATGAAAGGTTAAGTCCCAATAATGAAATGACTGCAGACGTGCGTATTGCGGAGTCCTCTGAATATAAAAGTTTCATCCACTCATCAATTTTAATGCTCAGTTCAGGTGAAATATCCTGTGATGTTTTTTTGGACGACCTCTCTTCTTTGGCATCAACGACTCTATTTTCAGTTACTATCAGACAACTACAAATTGAAATACTTGTTAAAACAAGCATTGACAAGCAATATTTTTTCATCTATTTATCTGTCATGGAGAGAAACACTTACGTGTCGCTCTCTCCTATATATAAAAGGTTAATACAACTTGAGTTTGCATATTATTTCCACGGCCTCTACGGAATTTTAATAGTATCAAAACTCCTTTTTAGCGTCAACATAAAACAGCCCGAAAAAGAATATCTTGAACATTTTTTTCAGGGCTGTTAATATGTTGAATTCAGGTGACTTATAATAATTTTTATAATTTATTTGTGTTCTCTGATTCAAGGCCAAAATACCGGTTTGGCTGTCGTAATAGCACGAAATTCTGAGAATCAA
>CAYTLC010000196.1:0-3685 GCA_964438395.1 uncultured Candidatus Scalindua sp. | reverse complement strand
GAACAAGCCATAAAAATGGTATCAACGTTAAAGCCAAAACAGACATACTTTACGCATATAGCACATGAAATAGAACACGAAGAGACAGATAAAACGTTACCAGCTGGAATAAATCTGGCATATGACGGTCTGTCAATTGATGTGTAAATTATTAGTGATTTAAGCTCTAACCCTCAATGGAAACAGTAGTTGTAAAATACATTGACAATATTATAGCCTTTTGATAGTATCGCCTCGGAACAAATAAATGATAGAAAATGTATTAGACAGTATACATCATAAAAGAGTCCGTTAAATCCCTGATAGGAGAGAAGCGAATGTATAAGAAAATTATTATTGCAGTGGTATGTGTTGCTTCAATTGCAATTTTGTCTACTGGTTGCCAGATGACTGGAACACAAAAAGGGACAGCTGTAGGAGCTGGCCTTGGAGCTGGCCTTGGAGCTGGTATTGGTGCATTGACCGGCAATGCTGGTATGGGTGCGGCAATAGGTGCAGGTGTAGGTGCAGTGGGTGGAGGGCTGACCGGTGACCATATGGATAAGAAAAGAGAAGCTGCTGAAAAGGCGGACTTGCAGAGACAGCTTGAACTGGAAAGACAATCAGGTTCCGGTCAGGGGCAAAATAAAGTAGACGCCCATTATGAGTATGTAAAAAAGAGAAAATGGGTGGATACATCCACAACTGAGAGAGTCTGGGTTGAAGAGCGTATTGAAGGTGATCGAAGGATTGAGGGGCACTATGAAGATAGAAATGTTCCTTCCGGTTACTGGCAGGAATACGAAGAAAAGGTTTGGATTCCTGAACACTATGAATGAAATATCAATGTTTTTTGTTATGATTTATTAAATCCCATCTTTTGCCTCAATATGGCAAGGATGGGATTTAAGCTTTGATTTAAACTATCCAATTTTGTACCTGTGAACGTCACAGTTGAAGACCTACCATCAGCCTTACTGTCTTGGCAATTTCAATGTAGCAAACCTGTCAGCCACCTTCGCATTAAAATTAACAATTCAAAATAGATATTGCATTCCCATGAATCAGGAGGTAATGCCTGACTCGGATAACTTTTTAACTGGCAATATTACAGATTTTGTGAAACAATAAAGAGATTTCATAAAGACTTATAGTAATGACGGTTAAGTGTCATTATATCATTGTTTTTTAAGGACAGTTGTCATGCCAGCCGATGAAAAAAAAGTGAATATTGACAAGGGCTCTTATAAAAACCAGATAGAGGAAAAGCTGGAGAAAGCACGTTTCAGGTATAATCTCTTCAGATGCGAAAGGATCTTCCTTACTGTTTTGACTATCGGGTTGACTGTAGCCCTTATCACACTAATAACACGAAGATTTGCCAATATACCACCATATATAAATACTATCCTCATCTCCTTATTCTCGGTCTACTTCCTTGCAAATCTATATTTTGTGCTATCTAGATGGATGGGTAAATCTGATGCGGCGAGCGTATTAGATAAAAAGATGGGTTTTAAGGAACGCCTTGTTACCGGTCTGGAATATGCCGAACAAGATGAAAACAATAAATTCCTTGCCCTGCTTGTTGACGAAATCAACAATAAGCTTGATGATAAAAGTATAAAGCAGTCCATTCCTCATAAATATCCGAGATCAACAAAGTATTTAATAGCCGTATCAATATTATTCCTGATCTTCTTCTTCCTGCCATATGGAAAACCTGTAGTACCTGAACAAATTGTTACAGACGTAAGTGACTCAGTAATTGATACGACTAAAGAAGCAGATACTGTCGCAGAGAAAGAAGACGAAACAAAAAAAGAAGAAGAAACTGAGGAAACTAAGCAAGGACAAGAAGAGGATAAACCTGCAGAGGTAAAAACAGAACAACCTGAAAAAGGTCAGGAAGAAGAGGAAAAGCAAACACAAACACCTGCAAAGACACCAGAAGTAGAGGATAAAAAGGAACAACAGCCACAGAAAAAACCGGATTCATTACAGAGCAAAATATCTGAGCTATTAAGTAACATAAACTCCAGGCTGGATCAACTCGAAGGCAAGCCAAAGCAGGATGATAAAACTGAGAGTCAAGAATTGGAATCTACAGATAAAAAAGAGTCGGAAACAGGTGAAGAAGAAAAGCGTGAACAGAAATCCGGAGCAGATAAAGAGCAATTAGATGAAAAAGAAAGTGAACCCGCAAAACCGACAGATACAGAAGATTCTGAAAGAAAACCAGACCCTACTGACGCGGAAGGAGAGGGAAGCAAAGAAAAAGAAGACAAATCAGAGCAGTTAGACAGTGAAAACAAGGAGCAGAAAGAAGAAGAAAAGAAAGAAGATGCAGATACACCAAAATCTGATGAAAAGACTCCTGAAGAGAAACAAGAGGAGAAAGAAAAAGAGAAAGAAAAAAAATCTAAGTTACCCAAGTCTAAACTATTACAAAAACTCATGAAGCTCTTCATGCCACCACAAAACGATAATATGCCTTCACCAAGCATTCCTATGGATGGGGATGCTAAAGATCAGTCAGACTCATCACAGAGCGAATCAAGTGAAAGTGAACAGAAAGATTCTTCCGCTTCAGAAAGCTCTTCGTCCTCATCTCAGCAGGAGCAAAAGCAGGGTGAAACAGGAGAAGAATCTTCTCAAACTGACAGCTCCGAATCTGCCCCTTCCGGTTCGGATCAAAAGGATTCATCAGAGACTCAAAAGCAAGATTCCGGTCAGGACTCCAATAATACATCCCAACAAGGACAGCAGCAGGAACAGCAACAGAAGGGAGATACTTCTGGCACGGACGAAGAAGCTAATAATACATTGACTGGAGCTGAACAGAAATCCCAAGAAGGGCAAGGTGGTCAAAAAGATTCACAAAAGTCAGCCGGCTCTGAAGTTGATTCCGGCAAAGATACAGAGTCAGGTGCAGGAAAGGATGATACAGAAACGAGTCAGAGTTCAAATGAACAGCAATCTGGTTCGTCAGGTAGTGGTCAAGGAAAGCAAGAGGGTAAACCCGATACACAAAACGCAAGTGGTGGACAGGGAATTGGACAACAGGAAGATGCCTCTAATACAGAAGAAACAGATAGTAAATCATCAAGCGGTGGACAAACAACCCGAGAAAGTCAGGGAGGCAAGGGAGATTCAGAAAAGACAGAGACTGATAGGGTATCTGGCAAAGACACTGAATCTGGCGCAGGAAGTGACGATTCAAAAACAAGCCAGAGTCAAAAACAGAATGATACAGGCTCTTCAGATAGTGGGCAAGGCAAACAATCTGAGAAATCAGAGACACAAACTGCAAGCGGAGAAAAAGGAACCGGAGGAGAATCATCTTCTTCCGGAGCTGGAGAAGAACAGAAGCTAGACTCTCAACAACAGGATTCCGGTAGGGGTAGCAGGGATGAAGTAGCACAAGGAGAACAGAAAGATACTTCAGATTCAGGACAGAAGGATAGCAAGTCTATGAGTAGTGGGCAATCAACTTCCACTAGTTCTGGCACTGAATCGGATGGTTCAGATCAAACAGCCCAAAAGGGTCAGAAAGGTCAGGGCGAAACTCAGGAGTCAGGAGGGGCTGATCTTGCGTCCGGTCAGGATAAAGAGTCAGGTGCAGGAACGGAAGGTTCCGAACAGGCAGGTCAAAAGGGCCAGGAAGGTCAGGGTGAGACTCAAGAAACAGGAGGGGCTGAACTTG
>CAYTLC010000195.1:0-3695 GCA_964438395.1 uncultured Candidatus Scalindua sp. | reverse complement strand
AATATTTTAAAGATTTAAACACAGACAGGCAATAGGTAGAAAGTTAGGATTTAAGTCGCTTACTACAATATAAAGGATACTAAAGAAGAAGTAAAAAAAGAGGTTGTCTCTTTATTTTAAGACAACCTCTTTCTTACAAGTTCAGATATGTTATTAACCGCACTTTGAATAGCCACAGTCTGTACAGAGCAGGCAACCTTCCTGGTAAATCATATTGGAAGAGCTGCATTCATCACATTTCTTGCCCGTCTTGGCCTTTGTGCCATTTACGATATATTTCTTTAACGCCCGTGCAACACCTGCTGTCCAGTTATTAATGAAAGCATTATCCAGATGCAGTGAAGAGACCAGATGGGCCGCATCAACTACTGACATCCCGTGCCTTAGCACTCCGGAAATCAGTTTTGCGTAATTCCAGAATTCACTGTTAAACTGATGAGACAGCCCTCCCATTGTTACTTTATAACCATATTTATCAATGTACTGGAAATCGTATATTTTTTCTCCGGATTCCAGTTTATGCTTGATGATTTTTCCTTTTGTAACATTTTTCGGTATGGGGAAAGTATCATCCTCTTTGAGACCTGTAAATATTTCGTATGGTTTGCCCTCAATCAAACCGACAAAAGCGATCCAATACTCATCATTATTTTTGAATCTCAATATGTCCGCATCGAGTTCTTTCGGCCTTTTTGTAGGGAATTTTATCTTTTCGTCTACCTTGTTATCCGTAGCAAGTAATACTCCCGTTCGAGATCCATCTCGAAAAACGGTAACGCCTTTGCAGCCACTTTCCCATGCCTTTATATACAGATCTCCAACAAGCTCTTCCTTTGCTTCCGTCGGCAAATTTATTGTTACGCTGATAGAATGATCTACCCATTTCTGTATTTCTCCCTGCATTTTGACTTTCTGCATCCAGTCTATATCTTTCGAGGTAGCCTTGTAATAAGGTGAGCGTTTGACCAGTTCATTGAGCTCTTTATCATCAAAGTTTTTAATCTCCTCCGGGTCCATGCCATTTACCTTTAGCCAGGTAATGAAATTTTGGTGAAATACATTATACTCCTCCCAACTGTCGCCCATCTCATCAACAAAAGTGACCTTTACCTCTTTATCATTTGGGTTTACTTTCCTGCGACGCTTGTAGACAGGCATGAATACTGGTTCAATACCTGATGTGGTCTGAGTCATCAGACTGGTGGTGCCTGTAGGGGCAATAGTAAGCAGAGATATGTTTCTTCTTCCGTGCTTCTTCATATCTTCAATTAATTTCGGGTCCTCTTTCGCCAATCTATTGATGAAAGGGTGGTCCTTCTCTTTCTTGCTATCAAATACGGGAAAAGGGCCTCTCTCTTTCGCCATTTCCACAGAGGAGCGATACGCTTCGAGGGCAATTGTTTTATGCACTTCCACTGAAAAATCAATGGCATTTTCGCTTCCATATCTTAATCCAAGCGCTGCCAGCATATCTCCTTCAGCAGTAATTCCAACGCCTGTTCTTCTTCCTTCAACAGCTTTACGTTTAATATTCTCCCACAAACTTATTTCAACCTGCTTGATCTCTCTGTCTTCAGGGTCTGAAACAATTTTGTCAATAATAGCATCAACCTTTTCCAGTTCCAGATCAATGATATCATCCATGATCCGTTGGGCTAATCCAATATGCTTCCTGAATTTTTCCCAGTTAAATTTAGCCTTGTCTGTAAACGGACCTTCAACGTAACTGTAAAGGTTAATGGCAAGCAATCTACAACTATCATAGGGACACAGCGGAATCTCACCACATGGATTTGTACATACGGTATTGAACCCAACATCTGCATAACTGTCCGCTACTGATTCTTTAATAATGGTATCCCAGAATAGCATTCCCGGTTCAGCCGATTTCCAGGCATTATGTACAATTTTTGCCCATAGCTGTCTGGCGTCTATTTCCTGTGAGTGAGATGGATCTTCAGACTTCACAGGGTATTGCTGTTTGTACATTGTACCATCCACAACTGCATTCATGAATTCATCATCAATCCTTACTGAGATATTTGCTCCGGTAACTTTTCCCGTTCCCAGTTTTGCATCAATGAATCGTTCTGCATCAGGATGCTTTATGGAGATGCTGAGCATGAGTGCGCCCCTGCGGCCATCCTGGGCTACCTCGCGTGTTGAATTTGAATAACGCTCCATAAAAGGAACGATACCTGTTGAGGTAAGTGCGCCGTTTAACACCTGGCTTCCGGTAGGACGGATATGAGACAGGTCGTGCCCAACCCCTCCACGACGCTTCATTAACTGAACCTGCTCCTGGTCAATCTTCATAATACCGCCATAAGAGTCAGAAAGGCCTTTGTGTCCGATAACAAAGCAATTGGAAAGGCTCGCGATCTGGAAGTTATTCCCAATACCGGTCATTGGTGAGCCCTGAGGAACGATGTATTTGAAGTCTTTTATTAACTCATAAAGATCATCAAAGGAGAGTGGATTGGAATACTGCTTTTCAACTCTGCTTAACTCACTGGCCAGACGTTTATGCATGTCATCCGGAGTTAACTCATAGATATTTCCAAATGAGTCCTTTAATGCATATTTATTAACCCAAACCCTGGCAGCTAATGCATCGCCTTTAAAATATTCCAACGAAGCCTCTAACGCCTCTTCAAATGAAAATATCTTCTTCTTGCTCTTTGATTCTTGTTTTTGGTCTGTCATTACTTCGGTTGATGGGTTTTTGTCTGCAAAAGAGAGATTTGTTTGCTGTGCTGTCTTTTCTGTCATGCAAGTCCTAGTTTAAAAGAGTTCTGTCTGATCCAATAATTCGACCACGGGAAATATAACAACAATTTAGTAATTGGATTTACTTGTAGCAAAGTGTGCTTCGCAACTTTAACAAAACAATATTGATTGTCAAGTCAAATATACAATATATTGTATATTTTTTAGATAATTGACAATATGTGTTGCTTTTCAAAAACTGCTTATTTAAAAGAAATATGGCCGACATAAATAAAAAGGATAGAGATGGACAAACAGCCTTGATGCATGCATCTAAAAATGGATATCTTGATATTGTACAATTACTACTTGCCAATGAGGTTGATGTAAATACAGAGAATAACAATGGCAAAACTGCCTTGTTTTATGCAACATGGAAAAAACATAATAACGTTGCTAAAGCATTACTTGATAATGGGGCAGATGCTGTCCATATTTATCGGAATTTCACACCTCATGTGATTGAAGCGGATGGTTGGGGTACGGGTGGACTTGTATTTATTAATAAAGGCTCTGTGATTTATCACAATTCCCGTTGTTCTGCGCTGAGAACATCCGAAAAAACCTTTAGGGTTATCACAACCGGAAGCAACTGCAAGAGATTTTTTGCCCTATTAAAAAAGTTAAGTTCTTTAATTTAAGGGATTTAAGATTTGCCGAAGCGGGGATTCGAACCCCGACATCCTTGCGGACACTAGCTCCTGAAGCTAGCGCGTCTGCCAATTCCGCCACTTCGGCTTATACAGGTAAAGCGGTGTAGAATACGTGTATAGGGCTATTAAGCCTTGAAATTTGATGGTATGTCTGTTAATATAAAAAACTTTGGATCTGTTTGTCAACATGGAAATTGTATCAACTAACAAAAAGGCCCGTTTCAATTATGAGATTATTGAAAAAATCGAAGCGGGGATTTCGTTAAAAGGTAC
>CAYTLC010000194.1:0-3695 GCA_964438395.1 uncultured Candidatus Scalindua sp. | reverse complement strand
CCTTTTTGACAATTGAGGGCTTTGGAGAGTATTCTTGCCATAGATGTTTTGCCTACCCCCCTGGGGCCGGCAAACAAATATGCATGGGCAACACGGTCTGATTGAAGTGCGTTTACCAATGTGGTAACCACATGTTTTTGCCCGACAATCTCATTAAATGATTTTGGTCGATATCTTCTCGAGAGAACTATATATGACATATCTTCCCTAAATTAGCGAAAACGGCCGTGCACTTTTTTTCGATTTCCTTTCCGTTGGACTTCCCAGGCAGTTAGCTCCAACCAGGCAACCCCACGGCACATGAGTACAAATGCTTATGGCTGCTTGCTTCCGCATCTGACCAGGTTCACATAGCCTCATTGCATGAGACCCAGCCTTCAACACCACTTACTCAAAAAGCACCAAAAGTCAGAAAAACCTCCAAAAAGCGATCGACCCTGCATAAGCGGTTTGCAGGTTACAAGGAACCGCTAGCTCCCCGTCTAGCACGGCCAGAATTTCAACTGATACTATTTAAAAAATTAAAGAACATAACTAAATCATTTTTAATTTATGGCGGAGAGGGCGGGATTCGAACCCGCGAGGCAGTCACCCACCTACACGCTTTCCAAGCGTGCTCCTTCGGCCACTCGGACACCTCTCCAATCCGAGATTGAGTGAAGGGGGCCAGGCCTGCCTCAATCCAGGTAAATATTGTTACTGGGAAATGGCCCTCCATACTAAAACGGAGGGAGCGAGATTCGAACTCGCGTGAAGATTTCTCCCCAACTGGTTTTCGAAACCAGCGCTTTCAACCGCTCAGCCATCCCTCCACTTTTATTATGGTAGAACAACCTGTCTGCCCGGTGTAAACTGGCCAGCTGTTTCAGCCGGGAGATCAATTGTCCCGACGTTTTTCCAGAAAGAATTGCTTCAAAAGCAAGCTGCACTCATCCTCTAAAACGCCAGAGATAACATTAATACGGTGATTAAAACGAGGATCATTAACCAAATTCACAGTAGACTCGCAAGCGCCCTGTTTTTCATCTTTTGCTCCGTATACCAGGTTTTTGACCCGGGCCTGAACCAATGCTCCTGCACACATTGTGCATGGCTCCAGAGTTACATATACGGTAGTATCGCTTAGCCTCCAGTTTTGGAGATATGCAGATGCCTGTGTGATGGCAATCATTTCAGCGTGAGCTGTGGGGTCTAATAACATCTCCCGTTGATTATGCGCCTTCGCAATTACTTTATTGTCATAAACAATTATGGCTCCTACAGGGACTTCGTCCTTTTCAAAGGCCTTTTTTGCTTCTGCGATTGCCTGCCGCATATAGTACTCATGCGAACGGAATTCGGTTATCATGAACTTTACAACGAGAACTCAAACGAATTTATATGCGCCCAGCACGATTCGAACGTGCAACCCCCGGTTTCGTAGACCGATATTCTATCCAATTGAACTATGGGCGCAGTGTTCTCACTGAATATATGCTATTAAAACCGGCGCCACACAATGAGGCTCTCAATCAAAGCATACCAGTAAGTGCGGCGATTGCCTCAAAAAAACGATTCCAAAAACCCGAAGAATAAAAAATTTAATAATGGCGAGGCCGACGGGACTCGAACCCGCAACATCCAGATCGACAGTCTGGTACTCTAACCAATTGAGCTACGGCCCCCCTGTTCTTCATTTACATGAAAAGCCATAAATCTTTTATCTCTTTTGTATGATGGTGGGCGATATAGGACTCGAACCTATGACTTCTTCCTTGTAAGGGAAGTGCTCTAGCCAACTGAGCTAATCGCCCTTATTTAACCGAGGAAGCAAGTTTAAGCATTATGGATCGTTATGTCAATAAATTTTTAAAGTGTAGCGGTTACGCATAAAGAACTTATCCTTGACTTGGTAAATAATCAAGATTATATTAGATTTCTAAAAAAATTGATTAAACTTATGTAAATAACTTTGTAATAATATTTTAGCAGGGACGCTTTCAAAATGTACAAAATGTACAAGAAAAAATATCTTTATACACTCGCAATTTTTTTCTGCGCTTCTATTTTAGTTACGTTCTTAGCCATATCGAATAGCAGTTCACTTAACAAAAATTTTAGTGAAACGGTTAATCAGGAAAAGGAAGAGTATAAATTCCGGCTGGTAGGCATTGTCTGTTCATACATAAATCGATTTTATGTTGAGCCGGACAGAATAAAACCTAAAGAAATGCTGAAAGAATCGCTTTCCTGGCTCGAGAGAATAATCCCCGAAGTTCAGGTTAGCGTGAACGACAGAACAGAAAAAATTGAAATCCTGGTTGATGAAGCTTCTAAAGTAGTCGATTTTTCCAAAGTACGAAGACTGGGTGAATTATATAATACATTGAACGAGGCTTTACATTTTGTAAACGATAATAAGCATCATGATATTAAAACAGAGGATATTGAATACGCAGCAATTAACGGTATGCTCTCACAATTAGACCCTCATTCCGTTGTTTTCCCACCTAAGGACTTTGACGAGTTTAAAATAGGAACTTCAGGTAAATTTGGAGGCCTTGGAATGGTCGTTGGTCTGAGAGATGGAATACTGACCGTGATTTCTCCTATTGAAGGAACCCCTGCATTCAGAGCAGGCCTGAAGTCAGGCGATAAAATCATCGCAATTGATGAAGATTCTACGGTAAACATGTCCTTGCAAGAGGCGGTTAATAAACTTAGAGGCGATCCTTCTACTGAGGTTATCTTACTAGTGGAAAGCAAAAAATCTCAAGCTACTAACCCGGTCACTCTGATAAGGGAAATTATTTCAATACCCAGTGTTAGCTCAAAATTAGCTGATGGAAACATCGGTTATATAAAGATAAGGAACTTCCAGGAAGATACCTCACAATCATTAGAAGAAGAAATTAAGAAGCTGACAAAAGAAAGTGGCAAATTAAAAGGGCTTATTTTAGACCTTCGTAACAATTCCGGGGGGCTGTTAGGTCAGGCAATTGCCGTGGCAGACAAATTTCTCTCTTCAGGCCTGATTGTAATTACCGTAGAGCCAATGGGTAAGCAGAAAATCCAAAAGGCAAAAAAATCATCTAAAGACCTTAGCAAATGTCCGATGGTTGTAATTATTGATGCTGGGAGTGCTTCAGGGGCAGAAATAGTTGCAGGTGCACTGAAAGATAATAATCGAGCTCCGCTTATCGGTGATACCAGCTTTGGCAAAGGTTCCATCCAGCAACTGATCGACCTGATAAATAGTGGTGCGGCGTTAAAGCTTACGGTAGGAAAGTATTTAACTCCGAACTTTACCGATATACAGTCAGTAGGCATTTCACCGGATATTAAGCTTGTCCAGTCACAGGTTACAAAAGATGAAATTATCTTATTCAATGAGAATCCACATTTTAGAGAAGAAGATTTAAAGAAACACCTGGGAGAACATACAGACGCTGAGTTGCCTTATGAAAAAGTCAGGTATCTTGTACATGTTGAGGACAAAGCAGAAGAAGGAGAGGAAGAGGAAGAAGGAGCAAAAGAAAAAGCAAAGAGAGTCGATGACGAAGATTATTACAAAATCCCTGATCTGGATAAAGATACACATGTACAATTTGCTAAAAAAATCATCCTTAATTCCCATCTCTTTGACAAAAAAAATGATGAAGTCTTAGATCAATTAAAGCCCGTTATTGAAGATTTCAAAAAAAGCGAGGAAACAA
>CAYTLC010000193.1:0-3817 GCA_964438395.1 uncultured Candidatus Scalindua sp. | reverse complement strand
CATATTAATTAACTATGGATGATATAAAAATAGCAGCCGATAAATATGAAATACTCGATCACTCTCCAATAGGACAATTTGTTCTCAGGAAGGATTTTGTTGTTATCTTTTGGAACAAATGTCTGGAATCCTGGTCTGGCATTTCAAGAGACAAGATTGTTGGGACAAACCTGATAACTCATTTTCCGCATCTGGAAGAGATTAAGTATATTGATCGTATTAAGAATATGTTCAAGTCCAGTCCTCCCATAACTTTTTCGTCTCAAGAGCATAAGTATATTATTCCATCGCCTCTGCCCGGAGGGAAGTTTCGTATTCAAAGTACGTATATTACCAGTATCCCTGCGCAGGAAAATGGGGAATTCTATGCCCTTTTTGCAATACAGGATGAGACAAACGTTGCAAGTGCTCTTGAAAGCAATAAACTTGCACTTAAGCAACTGGAGGAGGAGGTAGAAGAGCGAAAGAAGATGGAGAAACAATTAGTACAGGTTGCGCGTTATGACAGCGTCACCGGGTTGGCTAATCGTACGCTTTTTAGAGAGGTTTTGATAAGAGGGCTGGCTAAGACGCGTCGTAATCACAATACATTTGCTTTGATGTTTCTGGATCTGGACCATTTTAAGGATATCAATGATACCATGGGGCATGATGCCGGTGATATGTTGCTGAAAAGTGTTGCCGACAGACTAAAGGGTCGTGTACGTGGGGTTGATCTTGTTGCTCGTCTGGGGGGTGATGAGTTTGCTGTTTTTATTGATGATTGCGATCCCGATGCTGCTGCACATGTCGCACAAGGTATACTTGATGTTCTCGCTCCATTTCATAAGTTGGGTAGCAACGAAGTCTTTGTAAGTTGTAGTGTTGGTGTTGCAATGTGTCCTGATGCAGGGGAGGATCCTGAAAGTATCTGCAAGTCTGCTGATACTGCAATGTACCTTGCAAAGACAACTGGCAGGAACAACTATCAATTTTATTCTCAGGAATTGCACGACCAGACAGTAAAGCGTATACATCTTGAAAATGATCTTCGACGTGCTCTTGATCAGGATGAATTTACTCTTTATTATCAGCCAAAGGTAGATATGAGTGGCAAAGTTATTGGTATGGAAGCCTTGATTCGCTGGCAACACAGCAAACTAGGGATGATAAGTCCGGGCAAGTTCATTCCTATGGCAGAAAAAACAGGTTTGATTAACCCTATCAGTGAATGGGTATTACATACTGCATGCCTGCAAATTCGTGAGTGGGAGAAAAACAGTTACTTGTCAAAGGATGCAACACTTGCCGTAAACGTTTCTGTCAAGCAGTTGAAACAGAAAACTTTCTGGGATACGTTACAAAGAATTCTATCTATAACATCGTTGGATCCACGTTATTTAGAACTGGAATTGACAGAGAGTGCTATTATGGATCATCCTGAAGAGACGATTGTCTTGCTTGAAAAAATACATCAGTTGGGTGCACGTATTGCGGTAGACGATTTTGGCACATCTTACTCTTCCTTGAATTACCTTAAGCGCTTGCCAATTGATGCCATAAAAATTGACATGTCATTTGTGCAAGGTATCGGTAAGGACCGTGATGATGAAGAAATTATCAAGGTTATAATCACTCTGGCCAGGAGCCTGGGGTTACAGTCAGTAGCCGAGGGAGTGGAAACAAAAGAGCAGATCACTTTCCTGCATGAGCATAGGTGTGATTGTTTGCAGGGTTTTTATTTCTGTCGTCCCTTGCCAGCTGAAATTGCTACACAATTTTTGAAGGAAATATCATCTGATGGCATGTCAGAAGAGGCTGAATGTTCGGTTGCAAATTGAAGAGTGGACATTATCGTCTGTTTTGTAAAAACCTCTAAAAATAGAGATCTCTTTTACCACGGGAGAGAGACTCTATTTTGCCAGATGTCATCTTCCTGACTTCCGGATCATGAATCTTACTAATCTCTGAGGATATAAGGGACTTTGTCTTCCCGGCAAGTTCCGGATTATAGTCCAGCAGATACTCTTCAAATGTAAGAAGCGCATTTGGCTGGCAAAAGTTCTTAATATCGCCAGGCTTGGCCAGATCCATAAAATCCTCACCTGTCCTTCCGGTACGATAGCATGAGGTGCAGAAACTTGGAACAAATCCCCTGTTGGTCATATCTTCAATAACTTCCGCAAGGGAACGTTCATCCGATATACTGAATTGTTCTTGTCCATTTTTATCGTTGCTGTAGCTGCCGGGTAGTGTTTTTGAACCAGCCGATATCTGTGACACTCCCAGATAAATAAGTTCACTTCTTAGAACTGCATTCTCTCTTGTGGAAAGTATTATGCCGGTATACGGTACAGCAAGACGGAGAACAGCAATTATCTTCCTAAGATCAGTATCTGATACCGGGCAGGGGGGGGTGGAAGCGATGCTAGAGCCTTGTGCCTGTTCAAGCCTTGGAACAGAAATAGTATGAGGACCGACCCCGAACACTTCTTCAAGGTGTATTGTATGGAACAGCAGTGCCAGTACCTCAAATTTGTAATCATAAAGGCCAAACAGTGCACCTATGCCCACATCATCTATACCGGCGCTTTGAGCAAGGTCACATGCGTAAAGCCGTTTTAAATAGTCAGATTTTGGCCCTGATGTATGCAGTTGACTATATGTGTCTCTGTGATATGTTTCCTGGAATAGCTGATATGTTCCTATACCGGTCTGCTTAAGCCTTTTGAAATCTCCCACTCCCATTGGGGCTACATTAATGTTTACTCTCCTTATGTCTCCGTTACCTTCCTTTGTGTTGTAAACAGTTTTTATCGCCTTTTCTATATAATCTATATTGACTGCAGGGTCCTCTGCAGAGACAATGAGGAGCCTTTTGTGTCCCTGTGAGATCAGGGCCCTGGTCTCCTCGCGTATTTCATTTGTATCTAAAAGTTGTGTTCCGGTGTTTGAGCTTTCTTTACGGAATCCGCAATAAAGGCAGTTGTTAACGCATCTGTTGGATAGATAAAGTGGTGCAAACAGAACAAGGCGATTGCCGTATATTGTCTCTTTTATCTGTTTAGCCGTTTCGAATATTCTGTTCAATGAAACCTTCTCATCGCAATTCAAGAGGACGGCAGCCTCTTCAGGGTTAAGGCCTTTTAATGTTAAAGATTTATTGATTATGGTTTCGACACGTTGACGTGACGGTTTCTGTGTTTCTTCCAGAGTATCAAATATTCTGTCTTCGTTAATAAAGTCTTTCATATTCCTAAATCTGTAGGAGCCCTTCCTATACTCTTAAGCAGTTGCAGCGCGTCCGCAATCTGATTCTCAACAGATACGTCTACCGTTGCTCTGTTGGGGTAGATATCGTAGAATCCAACGTAATCCTTGGGTGTAAGGTTCAGCATTATTGAATTTGCTCCTCCCATAAGGGCTTGTCTCCTTGCCTGTTGGTTTATAGACTCAAGAGCCGTAGTTACAAGAATCTTTCCATGGGGATCTATCAGCCTTAAGACAGAGATGGCCTTAAGTACATATTCAGCACCAGGTGCACTGTGGCTGTGAAGCGGAGTGTCCGGATGTGGAATAAATGGGCCAAATGAGTACATATCACAACCCAGCTCTTTAGCAAACATAAAATCGTCAATAACACCTTCAGGCTTCTGTCCTGGCAGACCAATGAGGCTTCCAGTGGCAATAATGTATCCGATATCCTTAAACAGCTCAAGATACCTGATTCTCTCCTTCAAAGAAGAATGAGGGTGCAATTTTGAATACAGACTACTGTCAGAAGTTTCAAATCTAAATAAGACAGCCTTGGCACCCGCATCAAATGCTTTTCGATAAA
>CAYTLC010000192.1:0-3876 GCA_964438395.1 uncultured Candidatus Scalindua sp. | reverse complement strand
TGGTTAATTTTGCTCCGCCACCACCCTTCCCGCCGGTAGTAACATCCAAAAGTTTCAGACCCAACGCCTCTTCTGTCGCCTTTATCTTCCCCCATGCAGCTCGGTACGACATACCCAACTCCTTTGCCGCCGCGTTTAGCGATCCTAAACGGTCAACAGCCTCCAGTAGCATCCTTCTCCCTTCGGCGAAGGCCACACTACCATCCTGCTCCATCCATAATTTAATTTTTACTTTCATCAAACTGAGACCATTATATCTATGCTGACATAACGGTGTCAAATGAAAACTCTATTTGCAATAAGAACAAAGAGGATGTACAAACATTTTGCTTGCTTGACATAAGTGCACGTGTTGTATAGAGTAACCACTCTATTCCCAGGCAGATTACATTAATACCTGATTTTTCAAAAACTATTAACATTAATTTTTTCCTCATCTTAGGTTTATAAGGGGCGTTAAAAATCGCAGATAAGCAACTTAATAAAGAGATTTCTGTTCACCAATACGAGGAGGGTAGCCTGGAAAAATATGGAATATTATTTAATAATATTTCTGATCTGGCGTACATCTGTGATAGAGAAGGAAATATATTATTTGTGAACAAGGCATTTGAAGAATTGTCAGGCCACAAGCCGGAAGAATTTATAGGCAAGCCCTTTGCACCTCTATTTGACGATGAAAACCTGAAGGAAGCAATGGAGCTGTACACAACGGTACTGAGCGGTGTAAAAAGTGAACGAGAGATACGCTTCAAAGATACCGATATACTATGTGAATATAAAACCATACCATTACGTGATGAAAAAGGGAATGTAATTGGGGTTATCGGAAGCGCTCGTAATATTACTGAACGCAGACGTTTAGAGAATGAGCTGCAAAATATCAACAAATTTCTGGAACAACGAGTAGCCAGTCGTACAGAAGAGTTGTCAAGAGCAAACGAAGCGCTACAGATAAAAATAGTACAGCGCAAACGAGCAGAGGAAGTACTACGTAAGTCAGAAGAAAAGCATAGCAGGCTGATTGAGAACCTTCAGGACAACTATTTTCTCTATACTCATAATACGGAGGGTGTATTCACGTATCTAAGCCCTGCGATTACCAATATTCTTGGATATAACACAGAGGAATTTCTTACACACTATTCTGAATACCTGACGGATAATCCAATCAACAGTGATGTAGCAAAGCACACAGAGTTGAGTGTAAAAGGTATTAAACAGCCTCCTTACGAACTTGAAATATACCACAAGGACGGTACCACTCGTATTTTATTTGTTCAAGAGGTTCCCATCTTTGATGATGGCCATAAAGTAATTGCAGTAGAAGGTATTGCTGAAGATATTACCAAACGCAAAAAAACTGAAGAGGATCTGAGAAAATCTGAAGCAACTTTCCGCTCTCTGATCGACGATGTGCTGGATAATTCCACCGTTGGAATCTTTATCCTGGATGCCAATTTCCAGATTATTTGGGTCAATAAGGCTCTGGAACAATATTTCGGTCTGCATCGGGAAAAAATTATAGGTAAGGATAAACGACAAACCATTCATGATAAAATTAAATATATCTTTGAGGATCAGGAAGGCTTTACCGAGAAGGTGCTTGCAACATATGAAAACAACACTTATACAGAAAGCTTCGAATGCCACGTAATGCCAGAAGGGAAGAGGAAAGAACGCTGGCTACTACACAACAGCATGCCGATTAAATCCGGGCTTTATGCAGGCGGTCGTATTGAGCACTACCATGATATCACTGATAGAAAGCAAGTAGAGAAAGCATCTCTCACATATCAGACACAGCTCAAACGCCTCTCCTCCACATTGTCATTAACTGAAGAACGTGAACGTCGCCATATATCAGAGGACCTGCACGACAGAATAGGTCAGGCCCTGACTGTCATAAAAATGAAGTTGGAAGAGTTGAGTGAACCTCAAGCTGATACTGATAGTCGTAGTGTCTTGAATGAAACCAGAGAGCTTCTGGATACTGCGATTCATGACACACGGACATTAACGTTTGAAATAAGCCCTCCTCTCCTCTATGAGCTTGGTTTTGAGCCGGCCGTAGAGTGGTTAATAGAACAATTCATAGAGAGGCACAATATCCCTATAGAATATGAGAGCAATGATGGTGTCGGAGTGCTGGACGAGGATATTAGTTTTTTTCTCTTCAAGTCAGTACGCGAATTACTGTTTAATATTGTCAAACATGCCAGAGCGGACAAGATAAAAGTGTCGACACAAGGAGATAAGGATAGAATCAGTATCAGTATTGAGGATAATGGAGTTGGATTTGATTCTTCCAAAGTACAATATTCATTAGATAATCTCAGCGGTTTCGGTCTCTTCAGTATACGTGAAAGAATGGAGCACCTCGGTGGAAGTGTCGAAATTGAATCTAAACCTAACCAGGGAACACGTATCATCCTAGTATTAAAACACCAGGGAGGAGATAGAGATGCAAAACAATGAAAAAATAAGGGTGCTTATCGTTGACGATCATATGATCTTCAGAGATGGCCTCAACTCCCTACTCGATAGGCAGCCGGATATGGAGGTAGTTGCCGAGGCGGATAATGGAAGAGTAGCATTAAAGCATGCAAAGGAGCTATCACCTGGTGTTGTCATTATGGATATAGGCATGAGTGAGTTAAACGGTATAGATGCTACTCGCCAGATCGTTAAGATGCTGCCCAGTGTCAAGGTACTGGCTTTATCGATGTATTCAGACAAGCGATTTGTAAAAGAGATGTTGAAAGCAGGTGCCTCGGGCTACATGCTGAAGGATAGCGCGTTTAATGAACTTATAGATGCGATTCGTGTGATTGTCGGGAACAAAATCTACATTAGCCCCAGTGTGGCAGGCATTGTCCTGGATGATTATCTAGGAACTTCAACAGAGAGAGATAGTTCGGTTAGATCTCTCTTGACACCAAGAGAGATGGAGGTGCTTCAGCTTCTGGCTGAGGGTAAGTCTATGAAGCAGATAGCCTTAAGTCTCAGCTTAAGCATAAAGACCATAGAATCTCATCGTACGAGGATTATGCAAAAGATAGATGTTAGCAATATCGCTGATCTTACCAAATATGCCATCCGCGAAGGAATAATCTCACTCTAAAAGTGGTTACATTGATCGTACCTATGCCATCAATCCATTCATTTTAATTCCAAATTAATTCAGGTATTTCGAAGTACATATTCAGGTATTCCCCTATTGTGCGTTATAAAGAAAAGAACTATCATTATTACCAGCATACAGTTCTTTTAAAGGGGAGAATAAAAATGAGCAAAAAAATAATGATTGTTGAAGATGACCAATCTTTCCACGACCTTTATACCGACTTGTTAGAAGACACAGATTACAAGATTACCTGTACTTATGATGGAGAGGAGGCCATGGAAAGACTGGAAGTGGAGAAGCCGGATTTAATTATCCTTGATATGTTATTAGATCTGATGGCCGGGGATACGTTTTTCCGCCTTATAAGAAACATACCTGAATACGTTGATATACCGATCATTGTTGTCAGCGGCTATCCTGAAAAAGCTTATGTAATCCTTAAGGATATGGATAAAAGCCTTACATTTCTTAACAAAACAGATATCAGTGAAAAATTAATTGAAGAAATAGACAATAGAATTGGAAAATAAGCAGGATGATGATTCCAGGAAAGAATACCCTGAGATTTCAATTGATAGTTGTTTTGTCAATTCTATTTTGTTTCCTGATCGTACTGGTAGGAAAATCGATAATAAAGTCGCTCGAATCGAGAACCCTTTCAGAAGAATATACAATTAAAAATAAGATTATAGGACACCTGAACACTGCGGCAGGATGGCATGCCATTGAACGTGGCTACGGTGCTACCA
>CAYTLC010000191.1:0-3937 GCA_964438395.1 uncultured Candidatus Scalindua sp. | reverse complement strand
TATGCCAGCTTCAAAATTAAGTTTAGGGAGCAGTTGGTTTTTTTTCTGCATTACCTTGATTCTGGCATTCTCAATATCTAAACCCTGCTCAAAAACTTCGGGTCTATTTCCGAGTGCAGTCTCAATAGACTCCTGAAGCGAAATATTATGGACACTAAAAGATGCCCGGTCGAGAGGCGCTATAGAAACATCAGATAATAAAGCGTTATTACTTAAATTCATAATTTGTTTAAGATCATCTTCTTTATCTTTAATATCGTTTTCAGCAACAACAACTCCTTCCAATTGGCTTGTTACACCTTCCTCTGCGACTAAAAGCTCTATAGGAGCTAATGTTCCTACCTTTACCTGAATCTTATTCTTCTTAAGCAAATCCTCCGCTCTCTCTAACGATTTTCTTCTCACTCTTAATTCTTCAATTGATTTGACAAGCTCCCAATAAGCTTTTTGTGTAGAGTTGATTACTTCAATTGCGGTTTCTTTCAGTTCCAGAATAGACCGTTTCTTATCATTTCTTGCTATATGAATATCACTCCTGTTATAAAAAATTCCTGCATTCTTTAGAATGGGCTGGGTAAACTTTGCTGTCACTTCTGACTCAGCTACCGGGTTGTTTAGTGTAAATGCAGAAACCGGATCTACAAACTGTTGACTAACATCAAATTCCATTGTAATTGTGGCACCAGTTGCAATAAGAGTTTCCAATGTTGCATTTAAGGAGTTTGTATCTTGTCTGAAATCAGTTGCCGCACCTCCAATACCGACTAATACACCGCTATTGGATGCTACTTCAGAATCTTCTGATTCTCCAGTGACACTCAGCAATGGATCAAACTCGGACTTTGCAATCTTAATATCCTTTTCCCTAATAGTCGGATCCATTTTTGCGATTCGTATATCATAGTTGCTGTTTAAGGCAATGATTAGTGAGTCCTTTAATGTCAGTTTGAGAAATTTTACATCGTTCATATTAAACTCAACATCTGGCTTCACGTCTTCTTCATAGTCTTTAATTACCTCCTCTTCTTCTAAAGGAGCTATTTTTCCAATCTCTCTTAATGCCTCAATATAGGAATTCCCTGCATTTACATTTATCACTGGAAATATCATTATACTCAGGAGAACAAGTACTCTTAATATATTTTTAATCTTTAAACACATTCCACATTTACCTACCCATAATGAGAGCCATTGCCTCAGCTCTGGTAGCCGGGTTCTTTCTGAATATACCTCTTACCACAGATGTTTGGGCTTTACTGCCTGCCTTTTTAATTCCCCTCATCGCCATACATAGATGCTCCGCCTCAATAACAACCATTACGCCCTTTGGCTTAAGCGCCTTCACTATTGCTTCAGCTATTGTTGTAGTTAGACGCTCCTGCACCTGCAATTTTTTTGATTCTATTTCAACTACTCTTGCAAGCTTGCTTAAACCGGTGACTTTTGGACCATTAGGTATGTATGCAACATGAGCTTTACCTATAAAAGGTAACAAATGATGCTCGCAAACCGAAAAGAAGGAGATATCCTTTAACAGAACTATTTCATCATGTTCCTCAGATTTTAAAACTTTAATTACTTTTGATGAGTCTACTCCTATTCCCGAGAATATCTCTTCACACATCTCAGCAACACGTTTAGGAGTATCTTTCAATCCTCCCCGATCAGGATCTTCTCCAATCCCTTCAAGAAATAATTTAACTGCTTTAGTTATTTTTTTTTTATCCATTGTACCTGTATTCTAAATATTATTAAAATTTTACTATAATGTCATTGATTCATATTGTCTAGAATCAAACTATTCCATTCTCTTCCAGTACCTTCTTAAGTTGGCTTTCATGTTCTTCGCTCATATCACAAAGAGGTAATCTCATCTCTCCATTTAGTCTGCCCAGTAATTTCATAGCAGTTTTAACAGGAATCGGGTTTGTTTCTATAAACATTGCTTTACATACTGGAAAGAATCTATTATGCAGTCGCTGTGCATTTTCTATATCTCCTTTGAGAAAGCTCGAAGTCAACTCTGACACCTCTCGAGGAAGGATATTCGCAAGAACAGAAACAACTCCCTTTCCTCCTATGGACATAATTGGAAGAGTCAATGAGTCATCACCTGATAACACCGTTATGTCACACATGTTTAGAATCTGGCTTGCCTGATCAATGTCACCGGTTGCTTCTTTAATAGCTACAATATTGTCAAACTCAGCAAGCCTGGCTACTGTTTCTGGAGAAATTGAGACACCTGTCCTTGAAGGAACATTATAAACGATTATAGGAATGTCCACTTCTTCCAGAATAGCTTTATAATGCTCATAGATTCCTTTCTGTGTAGGTTTATTGTAATAAGGCGTTATCAGCAATGAACCATCTGCACCAGCCTCTTTTGCATGACTGGTCATACTTACCGCCTCACTGGTATTATTAGAACCGGTCCCGGCAATGACAGGAATACGACCATTCGCAACTTCTATCACCTTGCCTACAACTTCCCCATGCTCTATGTGGGTCAATGTGGGAGATTCACCTGTAGTTCCACATGGTATAATTGCATTTGTGCCATTAGCGATATGGTATTCAACCAGCTCTCCGAGTTTATCATAATCTACTTCACCATCCTTAAACGGTGTGACCATAGCAACTATTGATCCAGTAAACATAAATTCATTTTCCTCCCTTATTATTTACTTTTCTTTTGTTATAGTGATTTGTCTGCGTAACGCTCAGATGCTTTGTTTTATCATATAATGCTTAAAGATAAGATCCTTCATTTCTCTTACTGCAGTTTCGATTCCGACAAAAATAGCTCTGGAAACAATGCTATGGCCAATATGCAGTTCTTCTATATCCAATTGCTCAACAATTGGGCCAGTGTTCTTGTATGTTAAACCATGTCCAGCATTTACTCGTAAGCCTGTATTCCGTGCAATCATAACGGCTTCAGTTAGCTTCTCAAGCAATTTGTCGCTTTGCTCTTCACTTTTTGCATTGGCATAACTTCCCGTATGAAGTTCGATTGATTGTGCTCCAACTTCACTAGATGCAACAATCTGCTTTTCATCAGGGTCTATAAAAAGGCTTACATATATACCAGAATCTTTAAATCTTTCAATTAAATCAGTAAGCATTCTCCTCTGTGATGTTACCGACAGGCCACCTTCAGTAGTAATCTCTTGCCTCTTTTCGGGTACGAGAGTTATCTGCCCGGGTTTTAGTTTTAAGGCTATATCAACAATGTCCTGAGAAGTTGCCATTTCCAGATTCAACTTGGTAAATACTGTTTCACGTAGCAGCTCAAGATCTCTGTCCTGTATATGTCTTCTATCCTCTCTGAGGTGAATTGTTATGACATCCGCGCCTCCGAGATCAGCAAGTCCGGCAGCAGTTACCGGATCTGGCTCATAGGTCATTCTTGCCTGCCTTATTGTAGCAACATGGTCAACATTTACGCCCAGTTTAATCATAATTTCATTTATTTAAAATCTTAAAAAACTTTTTCTTCTCTTTTCTGTTTTCAACAATGTCCACATGAGATTCCGGAGGCTTCCCTTCTAATTTCAACCCTTCAGGTATGTTAAGGATGACTGGCTGGTTGTATGGTCCTGGTGGACTTAGTGAACTGACATCAATATATGCCATGATATCTTTTGGGTTCAGCATGTCCAACGCAAGCTTTGAACCCTTAAGATTCAGACTGATAAATTCCTCTTTTAATGTTACCTTGTAATCATAATTGACTGGATGAAAAATATTTACCTTAATATTATCAAATGCTTTTGTCCCCTTTTGTTCATTTACATGAAACCACACATTAATTTTTTCTTCGCATTTAACAGGTACAGAAATATATTTATCATCTTTCATTATGTCTATAGTATTCTCTATATCAACTACCCAGGGAAATGTTCTGTTTTGTTCACTTGTAATTGCTCCAACA
>CAYTLC010000190.1:0-3942 GCA_964438395.1 uncultured Candidatus Scalindua sp. | reverse complement strand
TTTCCTGTCTAATCTTTTGTCTTCAGACAATTAGTTTTATCACCATCGCTAAAACACTTATTGTAAGCACCACTCTTATCCAGCGTTCACCTTTTTTTACAGCCCAGTGGCTCCCGATCCAGCCCCCGAGTCCCATTCCGGCAGCCAGGCATAGTCCGATCTCCCAACACACTTTGCCGTTGAAGGCGAATACGATCAGGGCAAAGGTCGTATAGATACCGGCAATAAACACCTTATGGCTATTCGTCACTATAAGATTAAAATTCGTAATCGTGGTCAGGGCGGCAATGATTATAAAGCCGACACCGACCTGTATGAAACCGCCATAGATCCCGATAAAGAAGAAGACGATCATTGCGGTAATGAGCTGGCGGCGTCCTAAACTGTTTGAGCTGCTACCACCTTCCTGGCGAGGGTTCCAGAGGATGAGTCCGAGGACGAGCAGCATAATTCCGGCAAGTACTCTTTTGAACAGGACGTCGGATATGTCGACTGTAATGTATGCGCCGCCGATTGCACCTATGATTGCAGGTATTGAAAGGAGGAGGCTCAACTTAAAATTGGAGACACCTTTCCGCTTAAAGCCGGCAGTTGCAAATGCACATTGGGCTATGATTGCAATGCGGTTAGTGCCATTTGCTACTGCAGTCGGCAAACCGAGAAAGATAAGTATCGGCAGGGTGAGCAGTGAACCGCCACCGGCAAGGGTGTTGATGAACCCGGCGAGTATGCCGGCGAAGAAGATGACGGGTATGTGCCAAATTTCCATAAGAATTAATTAGCCACAGACTTTCACAGACTAATACTGAAGTTAGAAACAAAAAAAGGCGAAAGACTATTTAGCCACGGATTTCCCCGGACAGAAGGCGCCGAGGACTTTACACAGATAAAAAAACAAGACAAAAACGGGTATCACACAAAGACACAGAGGCCACTAAGAAAAACAAGAAAATGTTATAGGTAAAAAGAGAAAGGCAAAAGAAATATACCGCAGAGGGCGCAAAGAAAAAACAGAAAACAGAAACAAAAAAACAAACAACTATTTTAACCACGGATCTTCACAGATATACACAGATAAAAAACAAAAGATAATAGCTTTTACTCTTTGTGTTCTTTGTGTCTTCGTGTGAGGAATTCAGTTCTTGTTCCCTGCAAGGTTTACCGATCTGAAGTAGAAAGGGGGCACCTTCAACGCGCCGTGCCAGTCTGCCTTGTCGCCGAGTGCTATTATATTGTTAAATACGTCGAAAACGTTTCCGGCAATCATGCAGTCTTTGACTCTTCCGACGATCTCTCCATTTTCTACAAGATAGCCTAAATCTATGTTTACAGAAAACTCTCCGGCGAGGACGTTGCTCTGGCCTCCGCCAAGTACCTGGTCTACCAGTATTCCGCTCTTCATATCTTTAATCATATCTTCAAATTTCATATCTCCGGGTTCTACTATCACATTGGAGTTTCCGGGAGAGGGTTGTGAGGCGAAACTTCTTGTTCCGTTCCCTGTCGATTCGGCGTTCATAATACCGGCTGTCTGCAGGTCAAATATGTAATTTTTAAGTACGCCGGATTCAAAGAGGGGGGTTCGCTGCGCAGAGACGCCTTCGTCATCGCAGATATAGCTGCCGTCAGCATAATCGATAGTCGGATCATCATAGATGCTGATTCTCTCATCCATTATCTTCTCTCCTATTTTACCTGTCAGCGGAGAGACCCCTTTCTGTACCAGTTTCCCGTTACAGCCGGATTCAAATGTGGATAACAGATTTCCTATCGCCTTGGAAGTGAAGACTACAGGATAAGCGGCAGTAGATATTTCAACCTCCTTCTCTGCCAGTTTCAGATCATAAAGCGCTTTTGCTGCATGTTTATCAAGATCATCAACCACTTTCGCTGAACTCTCACCTTCTCCAACCCATAACAGTCCATTATCTTTAACAAGCAGTATATCCATACTTATTCCAAAAGAGGTTGATTGATCGCTTGTGTCCAGGCCGCTTGAGTTTAACAGGCGGCTTTTACCGGAACCTTTTCCTATACTGGCCCCACACTCATAGGCCGGATTTACAGACAGGGCTTTTTCAATCGCCTCTTCGCCGATCTGTATCCCTTTTTCGATAGGGTAGTCCGCTACGTTTTGATCAAACAGCTTGATATCTTTAAACCGGTTTTTAGACTGGAATTCAAATTTTGCTTCCTGTCCGAACGCCGCGCTTTCCAGGGCGTTTGTGACAAGCTTTTCAGGATTTCTGAAATCAGTTGTACTTGAGAAACCGATTCTTCCGTCCTTGATTATGCGCAGGCCGATGCCCCTGATTGACTTGGTGTATACTGATTTTAATTTATTATTTTCAAAACTGATCGATCTGGACTCTCCCTCTTCGTAAATCACCTCTGCTGAATCAGCGTTTTTCAAGGCCAGATCAAGTATTTTTTCTTCAATGTTATTTTCCATATTTTTATTGTTCCTCTGTTATCAATAAACCAAGAAAGATTAACTGGATTCTAACTACATTTCCCCTGCTTTGCAAGGAGGGGATTAAAGTATTCGGTTGCCCGGGTAAGGGAAGGCTTATTGAATTCTAACTACATTTCCCCTCATTTGCAAGGAGGGGATTAAAGGGGTGGTTTTCTTCTGTTTGTTGAGAACTGACTACTATTCTCTTATTTTAAATACAGGCCTGTTTTCTGTCTCTTCTTCCTGGTCAGGAGTAT
Source organism: uncultured Candidatus Scalindua sp. (assembly GCA_964438395.1). GTDB lineage: Bacteria > Planctomycetota > Brocadiia > Brocadiales > Scalinduaceae > Scalindua. The sequence goes on along the minus strand of CAYTLC010000190.1, from coordinate 1,230 downwards.
CAAATTTAATTCTCAAACGCAGGTCATTTGCGCTGTCTGCATATGCTATCGCAGTTTCGTAACTGATCTTTCCTTCCATGTAATAGTTGTAGATAGCCTGGTCGAAGGTCTGCATGCCTTCCTGCTCACCTTTTTTCATCGCCTCTTTCAGGAGGCCGATCTCCTGTTTGAGGATAAGGTCCTTTACCCTGGGGGTGTCCATCAGTACTTCTACGGCGGCTACCCTGTTGTCATCTACAGTCGGGATAAGCCGCTGGGAAACAATGCTCCTGAGATTGAGCGACAGCAGCAGGTATATCTGTTCCTGCCTTTCGGCAGGGAAAAAAGTCAGGATGCGTTCTATAGACTGGTTGGCATTATTAGCATGGAGTGTTGCAAGGCAGAGGTGGCCTGTCTCAGCGAAAGTTATGGCCGCTTCCATAGTCGCAGTGTCACGCACCTCACCTATCATGATAACATCAGGCGCCTGTCTCAGCGCACTTTTCAGGCCATCATCAAAGGAGTGTGTATCGAGTCCCACTTCCCTATGGGTAATAATACAGTTCTTATGTTGGTGTACAAATTCTACAGGATCTTCAATTGTGATTATGTGCCCGTGGGTATTGCTGTTTCTGTGGTCTACCATGGCCGCCAGTGTAGTGGATTTACCGGAACCGGTTGCACCTACTACCAGTACGAGACCCCTCTTAGTCATCGCAACATCTTCCAGCACCGAAGGTAATCCCAACTGTTCAAATGACTGAATCGGAACTTTTAACTGGCGAATGACAAGGCCTACACAGCTCATCTGATAGAATATGTTCACCCTGAATCGCCCGATAGTCGGAGCCAGGGCAAGGTTCATCTCTTTCTCTTCAAGAAAGATGCCTTTCTGTTTTTCGCTCATCAGTGAGAAGGCGAGCTCTTTGGTCTCTTCCTTAGTCAACGCCTCCGCACCGGATATCGGTTCGGTTGCGCCCTCTATCCGAAAAGTGGGTGGAAGCCCTGCCGTCAGATAAATATCCGAGGCGTCCAGGTCCATCATTAATTGTAACAATTTATCTAAATTCATTTTTTGTTCACCGCAAAGGAAAACCTTAGCCACAGATTTCCCCGGACAGAAGGCGCCGAGGACTTTACGCAGATAAAGACAGATACTAAATAAATCCAAATGCTAAAGACCAAATAACTAAATGAAAGACAAAAAACAGACACTAATAACAAACAACTATTTTAGCCACGGATTTCCCC
>CAYTLC010000189.1:0-3987 GCA_964438395.1 uncultured Candidatus Scalindua sp. | reverse complement strand
CAAACGTCTTCTTACGCAGGAAGAGCCGCTCTATAATTAAGACAACAATTGTAATTATTCCCAGTGGCAATGCCGCAGCCGTTGCCGAGTTAAAATCATAAAAAGCAGAAAACATGGTGAATGATTCAACAGAATAGACATCAAAACGGAGAAAGGACGGCACTCCAAATTCACCGAGTGTAAGGACAAAGGTAATGAGGGCTCCCAGTGCAATTCCCGGAGATATGAGGGGAAGTGTTATTTTTCTCAACACTACAGGCCACGAGCCATAAATCCTTCCCGCCTCCTCCATGTCTTGATTAACCATACGCAAGTAAGTCATGGTCAGTATAATGACAATAGGAAGCAGTGCTGATACCATCACAAAAAGCGTCCCTGCAAACCCGAACAGAAAATTTGATGTAATAATGCCGGTAGCTTCTCCTAAGACACTCGCCACAACACCTGATCTGCCCATACAGTAAAACCAAGCGACTGCCAGTATGTATGAAGGAATAAGAAGTGGAATAATAAAAAGAACGGCAAAGAACCTTCTAAGCGGGAGGTCTGTTTTTGCAAAGAGAGTTCCCAGAGGAACTCCTAATAAGACGGTGATGAAGGTTGTTGCACCCGCCAGCACAAGGGTGTTAAATAATAGCGTCCATTCTCTATTTGATTGTAACAACGCCCCGTAATTCTCCAGTGAAAACCCACCATCAACAAAAAGAGATTTAAAGAACATGACTATAACCGGGACGAAACCTATCCCTGCAAACAGGAAAATCGTTATATAAAGAGTAACTCTTTTTGCCATTTATTGGACCTGCAATTTTCGTTGATACGCAATCGAACCCTTACTTATATCTCTATTTCTTTATTTTTTCAAGACGAGCGGCAAGAATTCCGGCAAGCAGTCCAAAGAGATGGCCTTCCCACGAGATGCGTGAAAATGTTGGCAACATCCCCCATATAATTCCTCCATAAAGAGAGACGGTAATAAAGGCTATAATAAACGATTTCAAACTGCGATCATACCAGGCACGTAAAACCAGATAGCCGAAGTATCCAAAGATCAAGCCACTGGCGCCCACATGATAAGACGAACGACCAAACAGCCATAGAGCAGTACCACTTACAAGAATAATAATAATGGATATTTCGAAAAATATTTGCCTGCCATTCAGTATAACAAATCCACCGAGGACTGCTAATGGTATGGTATTCATCATAATATGGATTAAGCTTGCGTGTAAGAAAGGACTTAATGGAATACCCTTAAGTCCTTTTACTGTTCGCGGAAGTATGCCCCAATCGGAAAGGCGGTGGCCCATTGAAAAGTTAATAAATTCGATTACCCAGATCAATGCCACAAATCCGAGAATCCAGTATAAATTCTTTTTTAGAGGAAAATTCATTTTAGTACATTAATGACAAATAGTTTTTAGAAATATTAAGAGCTGTCTTTGAAACTACTGAAGTATTTAAGGAAATATGTCCTGAACCTAATTGAGCGAGGCCTGCTGTGTTCCGGTGTTAATGCTGTGGCTCTTCCTGTACTTTCTGTACTTTCTGCTCATCCTGTTCTTCCGAAATCAGATTTTTAATATCTCCGGACTTGATTTTAGAAACAACCTGACGCGTCATATCCGGCTTCAGGACATAGCCTACGCCAAGAGAGCCAATAATGACTAATGCGGCCCAGAACATTAATGAGATACTCTGTCGCAGGATCTTATAGAGCCCGAACAGGGCAATAAGGCCACAAGGAATAATAATTGCCCATGATTTAAAATCCAGATTCGATATGCTTTCCATGGAGAAACAAGTTTTGTACCACTGCACATTAAGATAAAATTCACGCTAGTAAGTGTAGGTATCACAATATATCAAGTCAAGAATAAAGTCTATTTTAAAACATCCACCGACACCAATACCAAGTATTTTCTATACCTGTTTCGTGCCTGTTCTTGCCATGTTGACAATTGTGCAATACCAGATAACCTTTAGGGGACATCTGTCCTTTTCATTTATTAACAGCTTATCAAGCGGAAATCGTTTTACTGATTTTCCTATATTAATTTTAAATAAACTTCTGCTCATGGAGGAACTATGAATTATACTTTCAAGGAGTGGTCATACAAATTCTTTTATAGTCTATTTCTGTTGTCTTTCGGAATCCTGCTTTCTGCCAAACCTGTCTCTGCAGAAGAGACAGATATCAAGGTGCCGACCCTGGCAGAAGGTTTAGATCACAAGGAGTTGTCATTGAAGACTGAAGAGAATGCAGATCGTTCTAAATGGTTATCGTGGTTTAAAGGTGAGAATCTTGCTGTAAGGACATCATTTTTCGGTGGTAGAATACGTAACTCCAATGATTCATATCTGGATGAAAATGTCGATGTTGGTCAAAGTTTAGGTTCAAGTACAGCTAACGACAGATTCCGGTTTAATGGGAGAACCAATTGGGGCGGCGAGTTGGGAATAGGCTATAAACTGCGGTATGGTATAGAGCTTGGTATCTCCTATATGTTTATGGAGATCAATGATTATAAAGGCTTAGTTACAATGATAGATCCCCTTTATACTAGTAGAGTCCCGCCTCTAGCCCCAGAATGGTATAATACTGTGAGCATGGATATTGATTCCCGTGCCATAATGTTTAACGCACGTGTGTATCTGGATGAACTGTCCGGGTGGGATATGGGTAGATTTTCACCATATATCTTTGCCGGCGCCGGTCGAGCCAAACACAAGGTAACTGATCATATACAAAGAGACTATCCGGCATTGAATAATAATCCTGCTGTTCAGTTTTATAATTTCTTTACCAGTCACAAGAATAAGGGAGAGTTTGCCTACAGGGTTGGTATGGGTACACTCTTCAAGCTGACCGACCACTTCTCAGTTGATGCCTCGGCGTCGTTTATGGACTGGGGAGAAGCCCGTGCCAGTCGTTACTATGTCAACGAAGGCAGTGGTAATATTACTACAGAACAAAAACCGATGGAACCTGATGTCCGCACCATACAGGGATCATTCGGGATTCAATTCAATTTCTGATTTGAAATGGAAAACGGGGATGTTTTTATATCAAATCACCAATATTCAATCGTCAATCCTAAATCAATACCCCGCCCACTCTTTAAGATATGGCTGAATCTCTTGAAGCTTCTTTGCGACAGTCTCAAAATCTACCTGCATAGATACTAACTCTTCAATCTTTATGACGTCATCCGGGGTCTCTACCCCTTCATGCAATGGTATCTGCGCGCAATCCGCAAAAGCCAGTTTGTGTTCAGTCTGAGAAGATATGACATAATCTATGAACTTCCTGCCATTTTCTGGATTCGGACCGCCTTTAATCAATACCGCTGCATTTGGCAGAACAAGACAGCCCAACCCACCCTCTTCCTGATCCGGATAAACCTGCCTGACAGGTTTTCCATCTCTTATTGCATTCGTAGCATCATCACTGTCAACAAGGCTGAATACAAACTCCTTATTAGCAACAAGCATCGTCGACTCGCCGTTGCTTGTGGACATACTTGTCCCATTCTGCTTCATATTTTCCATGAAATTCTTTGCTTTATCCTCATCCCATATACTGAAGAGTGCGGCAACCCATGAAGTAGTGGTTCCAAAAAGCGGATTTGCCACAACTCCCTTATTTCTCCATTTCTCATCAATATAAGCAAGAATGGAAGCAGGAGACTCTTCCTCCTCATTCACCACCAATACTCTTGCACGTGCAGAAAAACCGGTCCAATATCCCTGCGAATCCTTAAAATTAGCTGGAATGCCATCTGAGTTTGGTGAGTAATATTTTTCGGATATTCCCTTCTGTTTTAGAACAATGGCACGTATCGGTTCGTTTGCCCAATACACATCAGCCTGCGGATTACCCTTTTCCGCAATAAGACGATTCATCACCCCGGTGCTCTTTGTCTCTTCAGTATCAAAAACGGCCATTACCCTTATTCCAGTATCTGCTTCGAAATCTTTCAAGAT
>CAYTLC010000188.1:0-4009 GCA_964438395.1 uncultured Candidatus Scalindua sp. | reverse complement strand
CTGGCGAAGTTATACATTACGAAATATTCCCATGCAAAAGGGCCAAAGCCGAGGAAGCCCGCAACTGGCATTTCAAATATCTTAAGGTCCTGCATAAAAGGCGCTGTGTAGATCCATTTTGAAGGCGCCCAGAAGTTCCAGAACTCCCAAAGGAAACCGCAGATAAATCCGGCTGTGAAGAGAGAGAGGATTCTGTTCAACGTTCCAGTCTCCAGATCTCTTAAGAGGGAATCACCCCTGCTTGAGTACACGATCGGTTCTATCAGCAGCACAAAACCCGTCCATACAAGACCGAACAGATATTTGGCGGAACTTTGCGGCAGTAATAACGGTGCCATGACAAAGAAGAAACCGAGAACGATACCTCCGTAAATTATCCTGTTTGTTACCTTAAGCTTCGCAATATGAAATCTATCGAAGATACGAAGTGTATCCAGTAACTCTGCCGTGAGAAACATCCCGGGCATTATCGTCGCGAATGCCAGCCCCATCCCCAGGCAAAGCTCCACCGGATTGGTAGGTAAGCCAATATATTTCCAGTTAACAAGATGCAGGTTGTACAGCTCAAAGAGCAGCCAGATTATAATCGACAGAGGGAGCTGTAGCAGAAAGTTTCTTCTTCTGTTGCTGATAAGCGAGTTGCCCTTCAGCCGGAAGATTATAGCATCGATCAGAAAGACATATCCCCACCAGCATAAGGGAGTCGTCCACACACCAATACGATGTGCTATGTAAGAGCTGTGTTGAAAGATAACTGCTAACTCGGCAATTGCAATTAAGCAGATGCCGATCCAGCCGTGTAATCTAAACTCGTATTTCTTCTTTACTTTGGATTCAGGATTGTTAAGGATAGTCATACTTAAAATTCTATTAAATCTTACCAGACAGTCAACTAACTTTTTAAACCAATCCAATTCCAGGGCCATTTTTCTTCTTGATTTTCTTTTTAACTATATACTATTATAAGAAGCTGAAGTAATGCAATGTAAGCATAAAAACGTTACCCACTATGGAGAGGCAATTTTATAAGTGCATCTCCCGAACATAATTATTAATTTATTACTAGTAAAAAAAGCTACGTTGAAAAAGGAAGGAGATGTATATGAATAGAAAGAAGAAGATGTTTGTATTCTATTTTATATTTACACTGGCAGCTTGTGGGCTTTTTTCATCTATGAATGCACATGCAGATGGAGGACTAGGAAAACTTGCGAATGGCGAGGGTAAATGGGGCAAATTCTGGACACCTATCGAGATGTTCCGTTGGTGGGACCCGGGACACTATTTTGAACCAGACAACAAAGTTGAAGGTCAATTTCAAGGAACAGATTGCATCACATGCCACAAAGTAACAACTCCGGGGATTGTTCTTGCCTGGAAGGAGAGTAAACACAGCAGTTCAGTAGTAACCTGTGATAAATGTCATGGCAACGATCATCAGAAGCTGTTTATGCCAACACCGGACACCTGTGGAACCAAAGGGTGTCATGCCAAGCAGGTTAAACAGTTTAAATCTGAAAGGGAGTCAGGGCACCCTGCTCATGCGAGGGCCTTTCATCCGGACGTTGTCGAAGCGGGATGGCAGATCAACAAACCTCAGCCTGAGGTTGCCGGGTGTGCGCAGTGTCATGCTGTTGAGAATAAATGTGACTCATGTCATTTCAGGCATACCTTCAAGGCAGCTGAAGCAAGACGGCCGGAAGCGTGTGGATATTGCCATAATGGCCCGGATCATCGTGATATAGAGTGCTATGAATCTTCTGCACATGGAGTCATTACAAAGATTGATGGAGACAACTGGGATTGGAACAAGACTCTAAAGGCTGGAAATTACAGAGCACCTACTTGTGCCTATTGCCACATGTACAAGGGCACTCACAACGCTGTTGAGAACACGGTATATGCCCACATGGGAGTTCTTGAAGTCGATCGTGGAGCCGAGGAACATGCGGCAAAAAGAAAGAAATGGATAGGCATCTGTAATGATTGCCATTCATCTCGATTCGCTAATGCTTATTTACGTGGAGCTGACGAGACAGTCAAGGTGAGCCATGCAAAAGTCAGAGAGGCAAAGGCGATTGTTGAAGATCTGCACACGGAAGGACTTCTGGAAGCTATGCCAAAGGATCTGGCCCCATATCTTGACGAAGGGCATAAATGGAACCTTGGAGGCAGGATGTATAATATCACGGAGATTGAACGTACATACTTTGATATGCTTGTCTACCAGGGAACGACTATATTCAAGTCGGCCTTCCATATGTCTGCGGATATGCAAACATACGTTGCAGCTTTCCAGCAGGACGAATCTCTGTTGAAAGTAAAATCAGAAGCAAGCAAGTTGAGGCGCTTAAATGCCCTTGAAACGAAGGCGGGTATAAAATATGTACCTGACGAGTTCTGGAAAAAGGGTGAATATACAGACACACTTAATACAATTGAAAAAGCAGAAGCAAAATAAAAACGATTATTTTTTAAGAGGGTAGGAGATATCAAAACTCCTACCCTCTTTTTTTTGGAGTGCATTAGATATTTTGATACAGATGAGTAAACAGAATTTTAAAACCCATTAAGATAAGAATAACACCACCAAACACTTCAATTTTTCTTTCAAAAAGATGACCTACCTTCTTACCGATTACCACCCCTGCCATAGACAGAATAAAAGTTACAATGCCTATAATGCACGCCGGAGTGATTATCTTAACATTTAGAAGAGAGAATCTAATTCCAACTGCAAAAGCGTCTATACTGGTAGCAATCGATAAAAACAGCAAGAAGGTCCAGCTTAATTCATACACATGATCATCCTCTCTTTCGAGAGGATTTATCCCTTTACAATTTAAACATGAAGTAGTAGATTAGATAGTCTGAATTTCGAAATTAAAGTGTTAAGCTGAATCTAGACGTTGACGTTGATAAAATTTGAAACTATAGGAAATTTGTAACTTTTCAGCAACCATGATAAGAAATAAATTATTATTGTCAAAAACAGCTAAGTCCATACTGTCATCATCTTTAGTCAGTGTTGTCATATCAATATGTCTACTCGTGAACCTCTTTGCACCGGGTTTTAGCACTGTGATTCATAATAAGAGTGTCGCGTTGCATCCTGAATCTCATACTTGTGAATGTAATCCTGAACTGCATAGTGTAAGCAGTTGTTGCTGTGCAATAGATATCAATACCTCTGGAGAGAAAAGTTTGCTCAAGGAAGATTATCAAGGCATTTTCTCCACATTCATTAAGAGCCTGGGATGTGCAGGTCTTCCTGACCAGTCTACATCATTTTCATATAACATCAGCCTTCCGGAGGACGACTGCTCCTCACCAAAACTATCTATGCTTTTTTATCTGAAAAAGCATCAAGAAGTATTTCCGGCATCCTTAAGATTATCCCCGCCGGACAAGCCACCACGTCATCATGCATAAAGTCCAATCTATATTTAATAAGATTGCGAAACAAAAAAACTCATTAAGTAAACAAGATAAGCCAGGTAATTAAATGTTTTGCTTACATACGGGGACTCCTCGTCTTATGTTATTGTCTTCAGTTGGCCATTTTCTACCTTTATCTCATGATCATTAGGTTGAGGTTATTCTCAAGATATTCCCCCTTAAAACCGTGGAATTAAGAGATTTCTTCTAAATAGTAGATCCTCACTTAACGATAATGACCCTTATGTTGTTTATCACATCTCAATAGATGTTTTTGTTTCTATTATCAATCTGCAGAATCTCTTTTGCTATCAGGCGAATATGGTTTGTTATGCTGTATTTCAGTGACAACGATGTATCGTGTGACTGTTGCAGATAATTTTGGTCTATATCTATAAAATGAGTACACCAAAATATAAGCAATATTGGATGGTAATGAGAACACGGGACGCAGTTCATTATTGAATAAGATAGCATCAGATTAGACTGACATGCCAAAAATCACACAGAGTTTTCCAAACTTACTAGAATAACTAATTACTACCTAGGCCGCAGCAAAGGATACCGTTGC
>CAYTLC010000187.1:0-4011 GCA_964438395.1 uncultured Candidatus Scalindua sp. | reverse complement strand
GTAGTTAATCCCTCAACTATTGATAATTTTCCGACAAACCTATATATAAACAAAATCCGAAAAAATGTCAATCAGATCGTGTTTATTTAATATCTGCTACAGAAAAAAGATGTTTTTCAGGCAATCTCTTTTCTCTTGAAGAGGAAAACAGCCAGCCACACAATAGCAGCACAATATATTGTAGCGTGCAACAGACTATATACTATATATTGCATTATATTACTTCCCTGCCAATATGATGAAGAAGCTGTAGCGACTTCATTGATTACTGCCATATTCAGGGTTTGAATATTTGGAAACAGCATGTAACATATTACTGCAACAGTCTTTACGGCTAAATAACTATGGCCATGAATGGGTAGTATATAACTGAAAGTATTACAGAGAAGAAAAAAAAACAGACATATCGTTAAATTTGCTATAGTATTAAGATAGAGCGACAAAACAAGAGAGATCGCAGTCAGGATCAGTATTTGTAATAAAGAGAAACATATACCGAGAATACAAATGAAATCAATCATACTCGTAAAATTTGCCACATCACTCTGGGCTACTCCATAACTTCTAATTATTAACGCCACTTCCAACACAAGGCCTTGAGAAAAAGCCAACAGACAAGTTGCCGCTAAAATTCCAAGATATTTTCCTAAAATGAAATATGCCCTTGAGACGGGCTTGCATAGCACTGCCAATACTGTCTGCCTCTCAAATTCACCCGCAACCAGGATTGAAGAAGCCAGGCATCCGGTCAGAAGACCGCCAAAAGTTATAGTCGAAATTGCCATATCTCTTATCATCCTTGCCTCTTCTCCAAACGCGAAAAAGGCAAACGCAAAAGACATTAAAATTATAAAACAGCCTGAAAGAAGAATAATATAATAGAAAGGCTGTCTGACAATTTCCCTGAAGCTGCTAAAAGCTAACGGAACAAGAAGATTCATAATTAATAGGCCTTAATCAAATAAACAGAAGATTCGTTGACATTTCTACGGACTTTGACAAGAAGGGTGATGTGTTCGACAAAATCGCCCGCACAACAGAACATACAATCCTCTTTCCATATATCAAGAAAAAAAATTTCATACTCATGCAGCAACTGTTTTACCGGTTCCCACTGCTATTTATTGATCTTTCAATATTTCCCTTGAACTTAATTACGCAATCTGATACTAAGTACCTTTCTTATACAAACAATAAAATTTTAACTTGAATCCAAATAAAAGAGATAAAAATGGCTAATAAAGAAAATCTTGGACGCGGTCTGGAATCCTTACTTGGCGATGCTATTGGCATCGAAGCAAGCGAAAAAATTATGCGAGTCAATCTGGCAGATATTCAGCCAAATGAAGCACAGCCCCGAAAAGAGTTTGTCCAATCCCAAATGGAGACCTTGATAAGCTCCATACAGGAACACGGCATATTACAGCCAATCATAGTACGGCCTACAAGCAAAGGATATAAAATAATAGCTGGGGAGCGACGCTGGAGGGCAGCGACACAATTAGGACTAAAAGAGATCCCCACAATCGTCAAAACGGCCGATAGCCTCAAGACTATTGAGCTGGCATTAGTTGAGAATATCCAGAGAGAAGATCTGAACCCGATGGAAAAAGCCACAGCTTACTCTGAATTAAAAATTAATTTTGGCCTGACACAAGAGCAGATAGCAACAAAGGTAGGGCAGGACAGGTCAACTGTCGCAAATACAATCCGTTTGCTTGATCTGCCTAAAGAGATCCAGGGCCTTGTTTCACGTGGAACAATTTCAATGGGACATGCCCGTTCCCTCTTAACTCTTAAAGACCAGGGAAAACAGATAGAGCTGGGCGAAAGGATAGCCACAGACGGCCTCTCTGTGCGTGATGTAGAGCTAATTGTTTCTGACAGAAAAGACCCTTTGCCTTCTATAGAAGAGCCTTCTGGTAGCCGGCCAACGCCACTTACAACTAAATCTCCACATATTTTAGACCTGGAAGACGGACTAAGAAAGATTGTTGGAACAAAGGTCTCTATTGTAGAGAAAAATGGGAAGGGAAGAATTACTATTGAATTTGCCGATAATAGTCAATTCGAAAATATTGTTGGCAAGTTAAAGGCCATGATGAAACCGCCTTCAGATGCCCCTCAAAAAAGAGCTGCCAGTTCACCAAAAAAAGCAAGCTCGTCAAAGAAAGTGTCTCCTGCCGCGAAGAAGAAGAAAAAGAAAAGAAAGAGATGAGAAGCCTTGAAGCGGACGAATATTATAATATAAATATTCAATGCTGGTTACACGTCTGCCGCTTCAACGCCCTGTTCCGGAGTGCTAATTAATTTCAAATAACCCTCTGCACAGCCCTTTGCCAGGCCCCTGACCCGCCCAATATACCTCGTACGCTGTGCAACTCCTATCGATTTTCTCGCATCCAGCAGGTTAAATGCGTGCGAACACTTAAGAACGTAATCATATGCAGGTATAACGATACCGTCCTTCAGTAATTTTTTGCACTCCTGTTCGTACATGTCGAATTGCTTTAGCAACATGGATGTATCTGCAGCCTCAAAATTGTACCGAGAGAACTGTACTTCATCGATCTTATGTACATCGCCATAAGTATACCCCTCTACCCACTCCAAATCGTAAACAGATTCCTTCTCTTGGATAAACATCGCTATTCTTTCAAGGCCATAGGTCAGCTCAAGTGATATTACATCCAGCTCTATACCTCCAACCTGCTGGAAATAGGTAAATTGTGTTATTTCCATCCCATCGAGCCACACTTCCCAGCCCAAGCCGGTAGCCCCTAATGTAGGCGATTCCCAGTCATCTTCTACAAATCTAATATCGTGCGCGACCAAATCAACTCCTAGAGTACGCAAGCTATCCAGATATAAAGCTTTTGAATCCTCTGGTGAAGGCTTTATGATTACCTGGTACTGATAGTAGTGCTGAAGCCTGTTTGGGTTTTCACCATAACGCCCGTCAGTTGGCCTTCTTGAAGGCTCGACATAAGCACACTTCCATGGCTTATCGCCAAGAACCTTAAGAAAAGTTGACGGATTAAATGTGCCTGCACCAACCTCTATATCGTAAGGCTGCATTATTACACACCCTTTGTCCGCCCAGTATTTCTGAAGATTTAGTATTATTTCCTGAAATGTCATCTCGTACCTATAAAAACCATTTAACTGCTATGTTTATGATGTCTGTGGTGTACATCATTACCGCAATCAGAGACCTTTCCCTTTGCCACCTCAATAACATGTGGTATTGCGTCCAATACAACCCCCAAACACTCTGAAACTGCTTTTGGACTTCCGGGAAGATTAATTATCAACGTATCTTTATACATCCCTGACACTGCTCTTGATCCAATCGATCTTGGAGTGACCCTAAAGCTTTCTGCCCTCATCGCTTCAGAAAAACCTGGCAACTCCCTTTCAATTACGTCTCTTGTCGCTTCGGGTGTTACATCTCTTGGACTAACTCCAGTTCCACCGGTAGTCAGTATTAAATTTGCACTTTCGGCAAAGCCCCTGAGTTTTTCAGATATGATGTCCCGTTCATCAGGCACGATCTCATAGGTGACTATTTCCGCCTTTATCAGTCCCAGCTTCTCCTTGATCACCTCTCCGCTCTTATCTTCTCTTTCGCCTCTTGAGCCTTTGTCACTAATTGTCAGAACTGCTGCTTTTATCATTTACGAATCCTATATAATCATCAACCTTAATTTCGCCACCCTTTAACACTTCAGCAAATATTCCTTCTCTGGGCATGATGCAATCACCCACTTGATAGTAGATGTTGCATTTGTCGTGACACTCCTTACCAATTTGAGTAACCCTTACCAACGCATCTTTACCAAGCCGCAGCTCATTGCCCACCTCTATACCAGAGTAATCTACACCCTCAGTCAGTAAATTCTCTCCAAAGTCACCGGAATCGAGCTTTGCCCCTTTATCTTCCATCGCCTTTCTACCTTCCTTAGAAAGCAGGCTAATCTGACGGTGCCAGTCACCGGCATGGGCATCACC
>CAYTLC010000186.1:0-4041 GCA_964438395.1 uncultured Candidatus Scalindua sp. | reverse complement strand
CAGTTGACTGGGTTGAAAAACTTGGCATAAAGCTCAAATTGAAGAGTCCTATAATACTCTGGAAAAGTTTGATAAATTAGTCGAAAAATATGATGCTGTATATATAGCAGCAGGTGCGCATAAATCGATGGCATTGGAGATACCGGGAGAAGATCTGAAAGGCGTTGTACACGGTATCACGTACATGAAAGATATTAATCTTGGAAAACAGAAAAAAGTACCATCGAGGGTTGCTGTGGTGGGAGGGGGATTTACAGCAATTGATTGTGCGAGATCGTCCCTGAGATTAGGTGCCAAAGAGGTTTTTATAATATATAGAAGGACATTGAAAGAGATGCCTGCCGGCGAGCTTGAAGTAAGCCTGGCAGAGGAAGAGGCGATAAAAATACTATACCTGACAACACCAATAAAAATATCCGGAGATAAAAAATCAAAAGTAACGGCTTTGGAATGTATTAAGAACAGACTGGGAGAACCTGATGCGAGTGGAAGAAGGAGACCGGAGCCTATCCCTGGCAGTGAATTTACATTGCCTGTAGATATGGTTATTGCGGCAATAGGCCAGGCGCCGGATGCAGGGTTTATGGCTGGTAAATCAGGTGTTAAATTTACAAAATGGGGTAATGTTAAAGTAGATGATAAAGGTTTTATGACAAGCAGGAAGGGTGTTTTTGCTGGGGGAGACTTCATAACCGGACCAAGGAATGCTATTGAAGTGATTGGTGACGGTAGAAAAGCTGCCACGGCCATAGATAACTATCTAAGTGGTAAAAAAGAAACAAGGTATGATTACTTCTTCAAGGATAAAGAGCCGGCGAGAAACGATCTCGGATATGAAAAAATACCGCGTCAGAAACAGGATGCTGTGCCGATGGGTACAAGATGGGACATTGACAAGGAGGTCGAACTTGGCTTCTCTGAAGAGAGTGCTTCCAAAGAAGCGGACAGATGTCTGCTCTGCCACTATAACATATTTATAGATGAAAAATGTGTGCTTTGTGGAGGATGTATTGATGTCTGTCCTAACAACTGTATCGCAATGATCTCCCGGGACAAGGTTGATACAGATGATATACCAGACGGATCAGTACTGGATGACTGGGATGCAGTTATGGCCATCGACGAGGAACAGTGTATCAGGTGCGGCCTTTGTGTAAAGAGGTGCCCGGTAGATGCAATAAAGATGCAGCGGTTTTCTTATGCCGAAGCTGCGGTGTAAGAGGTAGAAATAATAAAAAGGGAATTTGAGTGTCAGACAAAAAAAATAGTGAACAGAAAAGATATCGTGCGTTGGCTTTTGTCAAGGGAGACTCACTGGCAAAGGAGAAGGATTCGCATGTGGCTGAGGATGAACTTCCAACCTGGCCGTATCTGGTGAGGAAGGAATTTCTTGCTGCTATAATTGTAACTATAATCTTGCTGGTTTGGTCAATTGCGCTTAACGCACCATTAGAGGATCCTTCAGATCCCAGCGTGACACCTAATCCCGCAAAGGCGCCATGGTACTTCCTGGGACTGCAGGAGATGCTTGTCTATTTTGACCCATGGATAGCGGGAGTGATGTTTCCTTCATTAATAGTAATGGGGTTAATGGCGATGCCTTATATTGATGTAAATCCGAAAGGTAATGGATATTATACCTTTAAGGAGAGATGGTTTGCGATACTGACGTTTTGCTTTGGGTTTCACATTCTCTGGATTCTATTGATAATAGTAGGAGTGTTTATGCGTGGGCCCGGCTGGTTGTGGTTCTGGCCGTGGCAGGAGTGGGATGCGCATAGAATAGTAGCTGACACAAATTATGACCTGACACAGTTTATAGGTATTGATTCTAAATCTCTGCTGGGTTCTGTTATTGGTGGTGGTGTTATCACTGTCTACTTCTTTCTGGGTATGGTGATACCATATCTTTTTCTGAAAGTAACAGAGAATCGGACGCTTGAGAAATTGGGAATGGTAAGATATTCACTGGTGGCATTCTTGTTCCTGTCTATGATGGGGTTGCCGATTAAGGTATTCTTGAAATTAGTTTTTCACCTTAAATATATATGGGTCACACCTTGGTTTAATATATAAACCTTTCTTGCTTTAGTCATTCTTATCGGGGACATGTGACAGGTATTTTCGGAATTTGTTGATGATCTCTGTGTTCTTCCCATCTCGTTTCGCGAGGAAGTCCTTGATGTCATCAATAACTTCTCTTTTCTTAGTGTTCTTTGTTTTTGACTTTGCGGTGTCAAATGCGTCCATATCGAGTTTGTCAAATCCCAGCTTATTCATCCTTCTGGATGCAAACTGCATAGACTCATCCCTTATCTCCGACAGGAATTCTGAGGTTATTACTTTGTATCCTTTCTCTTTTGCGCGTATTTCCATCAGTTTGTAAATTCCGGGCCTTACAAAATCAGGGGCGTTTTTTACCCGTTCCAGTGCCTCGGTTTCCCACTCAATTTTTCCGTTTTTAGCGGGTTTCTTTTTGAGCAGTTTCATAAATGGAAACATCGCTTTCTTGTCTCCAGCCATCTTTTCCTTCGCTTCCTTCATGATGTCCGGAGTGATCTCGGAATATCCTTTCTCTCTTGCGTATTGTTCTACTCTTTTTATTACCATCCCTTTTCCGAAGGAAGGTACTTTGCCCAGCCTTTTCTTTGCGTCTTCACTCCATGATAGCTCGCATTTTTTGTCTAAACCGAATGTGTTTTCTTCTTTGAACTTCAGTTTTTCTCCTCCATGTTTTCCGGGTTCATAATCACACCATGAATCCTCTTCCATTTGATCGCCTGTTGTAACCAGCGCCCTCGCACGGCAACCCTTGCACATTGACTCAAACTCACACTCTCCGCACCTGCCTTTTAGATCGGCCGTCCTTAATTCATTTAATATGTCAGAGTTGTTCCAGATGTCGGCAAAGCTTTTTTCCAGTAAACTTCCACAGGACGTATCCATATAAGGACATGGAGTGACGTTTCCTTCCGGCGTGATTCTGCAATAGTTAGTTCCTGCAGGGCATCCGCCTGAATAGTATTTAACTAAAGCCGATTCCGGATTCATCTCGTATGCTATTCTTCTGTAATGCGGAGCACACTTTGCGCTTACGAGCATTTTCCCCTCGTACTGGCCGTGGAGTTTGTAGATCTGCTTCAGTGCGTCCTCGTACTGTTCTGATGTGATATCAGTGATATCCTGGCCTCTTCCCGTGCAGACGAGGAAGAAAAGATTGAAAACCCTCGCTCCCATATCGTTTGCAAAGGCGACTAGTTCCGGAATCTCATCATAATTTTTTTTGAATACTGTCGACTGTATCTGTATTTCTAGTCCATTCCTCTTACATGCCTTCATCCCTTCGACTGCCTTTTCCCAAGAACCTTTCGCGCCTCGGATTGAATCGTGGATTTCAGGATGTACAGAATCCAGGCTTATCCCGATTCCGGAGAAACCGTTGTCCTTCAGTTTTTTCGCCATTTCGTCATCAATGAGACAGGCATTAGTACCAAGAAGGACCATCATCCCTTTCCCTGCAGCATGACGGGACAGATCGAAGAGGTCTTCTCGCAGGAGCGGTTCGCCACCTGTTAAGATGAGAATCAGGTTTGGATTTAGTTCTGCAATCTCGTCTATAACCTTAAGTGCTTTTTCAGTGTCTAACTCTTCAGCGGCGTTTGCCGAGCCGCATTGCACCTGGTTAAAGTTAGGAGTATCTTGGCCGGGTGCGGTATCTGTCAGGTTTGCATCCGTCTGGACATTATCAGCTAGAAGATAACAATGAGTGCACAGCAAATTGCAAGCTTTTGTTAGATTCCAGGAAATTACGTGAGGTATGGATTTCATTTTTAGAATAATTAAACAAATTATGATAGATTAAGGTTAATTTGATTGCAAGCTAATATTGCTGTAAGTGATTCCTTCAGAATAGCCTTAATCTTGTCTGTTGATATTGTATTATTTGCTTGGTTTATAAAGGTAAATTATAGTTAGGTAAAATAGTGCCGAATATCTTTATCCTGCATATTTAGAAATACTTACAGAAAATAATACCATGGC
>CAYTLC010000185.1:0-4056 GCA_964438395.1 uncultured Candidatus Scalindua sp. | reverse complement strand
ACATGCTTTTCGGTGCTACTCTTTTCGACTACCTGTTGTGATTGACATCCTATGAATAAAACAAGAACAGCAATTGCAACTAAAAAGTATTTAACATAACCATTCATAGCGATCTCCTAAAGTAAGGTTATAAAGAAAGGATAAGTTAACCATACAATCTACTCTATACCAGATGTTAATCTATAACCATACAGAATCAAGTTATATTTCTTTCCATTTTGGCTCAAAGCTTTATATTGTTGTTATATTAAGTGCGGTCATGCGTTGGTATGACAAGAACCGGACAAGTAGATCGATGTAATACCCCCTCACTGACACTGCCAACCATCAAATGGTAAACAGTACCATGTCCATGCGAACCAACAACAATCAAATCAGTTTTTAACTTACCCGCTTCATCAAGAATAACTTCTACGGCTACTCCTTGAACAAGAAGTGCCTCGGCATCTATTCCGGAATTCTTCAGTTTATCCGCCTCATCTTGTAATTCCTTACGTTTCTTTTCAAATTCATCAGCAACCTGATCCAATACTGATTGCGGACGACCCGGTCCGAAACCAACAAATCCCAAGTCTGGTTTTTCAGCATATAGTAACCATACCTTAGCAGACAAATTCAAAGCCAAAGTCTTTACATAATGCAAAATTTTTGGGGAAGCACTGGATAAATCTACCGCAACTAAAATATTCATATTCCCTCTCCTATTATTCAATGCAAGTACAAGTTTTTATGCTGTTTGGATTGAGTGAAATGGAATGATAAAGCTACATATTATCAAAATCAAGGGAAAAAGAGAGGGTTATGCAAAATATGGTTTGGGATAGAGTGGTATTCAGGTACAGCATTTTTTCATATGCTTTCATAATAGAATACACTCTTGTGACCTGAACTCTTTTAAACATCAGAAATGTAGTTAACTGTGAAATGGCAAGTGAAGGGCTTAACTATCTTCTTCAAGCTTTTTGTGAAATAGTTTTAACTCTTCTTCCTTTCTGCTCTTACTGAGAGCTCCGGATAGCACTAATATCTGGCCCAATATCTTATCATACTCCTTTTGTTTGTTTAAAAGACCATGAACCTGTTCTTCACTTAACAGTTGCATATTAATTGCTATTTCTCCAAACAGGCCGGCATCCTCAACTGCTCTCTGGCGATCCATAATAGTGCTTAACTGTTCCTCGGTCAAAAGACCATCTTCTACAGCCAGGGCTCCTAATCTTAGGCTTTTTTCAGTTTGAAACTTAAGCGCTACATCCAGATCTTCCCTACTAATTATATCTTTCTCTATCAGATAGTCTCCGAATCTCTTCATAATAATCCCTATAAAAAATTTACAGAACAAATAGTACTCTTACTTAGATGTAATACTATATACTTATCGGTATCAAAGTAAATATCTTTAGTTAAATATAATTTGCAAGTGGAATCATTTCATTTTGTACGAAAAAAGTTATTGTATCTACTCCTTAGTAATACCGATTGCCTTGCTGTTGACAGGCTTCACTTTGCCTGATTTGTAAACATGCCATCTGTATTTAGATTCAATTTTCTGTCGGGTTAATAACAACCGTTCCACTTCAAAACCATCTTCCTTTGGATACACTTTCCAACCCAAATCTTCTACTGATGGAATTTCAACCTTTTTACTCAGATATTGACCTACAGTGCCACCTCTTGAACATGGCAGGTTTTTTACAAACGCCTTCGCCTGCTCCCCTTTCAACTCAACAGATTTTTCAAAATCAGCAAATTCCCAGGTCCCATCATCGTGGAGGATCACACCCCTGCCATCTTCTGTTGCAGCAGAAATATCATCTGCAAATGAGATGCTTGAAGAGATGATGTATATGAAAAAGATGCCAAGTATGATAACTGATATGTATTTGCTCATTCACTATCTCCTGAATAGGAAAATATGATAAGTACTAGCCTCTAACGCCCAAGTAACCGGTGCAAGGAACGACCGTCCGACATCGAAGATGCATAGTTAATTTGCTTGTTATGTTCTTTCATCATTATGTCTGAGAAACTCTTTAATTTCCTTTAGTTCAAGTTCAATTCTACTCGAACTTGTGTTCGCTTTATAAGCCATTATGATAAGTTTTACTGAAACCAAAAATACACCGGCTTCCAATAAAATATCATGAGTAAAGCCTGTAAATAATAAGGCCAACCCAAAAAGTACAAACGTAATTATTATTATAAGGATTGATCCTATATCAATATGCTTCATTGCAATCTCCTATTGTTTTTGCACATCACAAGTTATTTTATAGCTTCTATATATTAACGGATTCTATAAAGTATTTGACCTGTTGCAAGTGTATTTTGAATAGTCATCTAACTGTACAGTATCTTTCATGTAATGTTATTCAGCAATGATAATTATTCAACTTAAAATTGAAATTTGTAAATAATCTATATATAATGACACCTTAAGTTATACACGACTAAAAGGTTAGCTTAAATGGTATATAAAAAAGGCTACGATCTCATAAAGGCGTTTCCAACAGAGTTTTCTGAAGACATTGTGTCGGTAAGGTACAGTGGCCAGACAGAAGATTTCAGTTTCTCCTTCCCCGATAAAAAGGTTGAACACATTGTAATTAATCTGTGCCCCACCGAGCCGTGGGCTCTTCCTCACTGGGCTATCCTCAAAGACAATACAACAAATTACCTGCACAGGCTGGAGAAAGTAAGATCAGAGTACTTTCCGGACTCACAGTGTCGCATTATTGTTGAGCGCCGTGAAGATGATCTCATTAACGACTTAATACGGTTTGAAAAAAAGCATGAATGGTTGCATACGTATAGCATGAAACCTGTTTATCCTTATGACGCACCTGTACTTCTTTTAAAGAATGTTCTTGGATTGAATATCACCTTTGGTGAAAATCCGATTGAACATGGAGTTCTATTATTAGACGCACAATCCATCACCGGCATTTATGAACACTACATACTAAAGAGAGAAAACGAAGTACATCTTGTGCCAATTTCCGGAACCGGTTTACATGAAAACAGGATACTCAAGATAAGACCCGGTACACCTGTTGAAACTATTTTAAAAAAATATATCAAAACTGATATCAAATATCGTGTTTTTTTTGACGGACCTCTGAATGGAACCGAGGTTAAAGACTTGACTAAAGCGCTTGACTGGTCTGTAAAGAATATTGTCGTAATGGAGGAGAGAGACTACAAAACACCTTTCCCTTACATAAGGAGTAACGAACTACGCTTTACAACAAGCCTCAGGGGAGAATTGAGACGCTGTGTGTACTGCAATTATTGTGATGATATCTGCCCTGTAAATCTTGAACCTGCTCTCTACTGGCACTGTTATTCACGTGGAGAAAAGAGGATGGCACGCATCTATGCATTGGACAAATGTATAGAGTGCGGACTCTGCGGTTATATATGTCCTTCAAAACTAGAGCTGCTTCAAGTAATTAGAGAATGTAAGTCCTCAAATAAATAAAAAATGAAAACATTTAAAAGTATTGAAACAATTATAAATAAAAACCTGAACAAGGCAGAGGATTTTGTTCAATCAAGCCCAAAGGCTAATTTCCTGTTCGGTGCCCTGTTCGAAGCGTGTGACGGCTTAATCAGAAGCACAAAAGATACCGCTAAGGCCCCTCCCTACATTCGAAGCAATGTGGATGTTAAACAGTACATGGGCGGTGTTCTTGTGGCACTGTTCTTTGGATGGGTTGTACCCGCAATATATTTTTATGGGTTCTTATGCGTAGTACCCAAACTTATTGTATCATTTGCTATCGGTGTTTTTGTAGTGGACGTAATATGGGTAGTACTGGCCAGAGAAGAACGAATTAATGAAGGCGGATTTGTAACCTGCCTCTTTATCCCCGCGTTATTACCGCCACAGGCGCCTCTCTGGCTAATTGGGGTAGGAGCAGCAGTGAGTATACTGTTCAGGAATATACTCGGTGGAGTGGGCCACAATCTTGTTAACCCCGCCCTGCTCGGCCGCCTGTTGCTGACAATATGTTTTCCAACCATAGTAGTCACCGGATGGCAGGAACCGTTCAC
>CAYTLC010000184.1:0-4069 GCA_964438395.1 uncultured Candidatus Scalindua sp. | reverse complement strand
GTTACCCGGCAGATACTTAATAAACTGCCTGATATAGAGGTTGGGTATATTGATGATTATAAAAATATCAATGTCGATGGAGCAACAACTGACGATATTTTTAAAAAGAGTAAGGAGTGCCTGGCAATAGCCGGTAAGAAGGGCGGATTAGTCAAAGAATTCAGGTGCAGGGATGGCATCGTGGGGAATACGGAATATTTTATCAGCCATGGTAATAATTGCAGTTTTGATTGCGAGTACTGTTTTCTACAGTGTTACTTTGATAATGCGGTGCCCACAGTGTTTGTAAATCATGATGAAATATTGGATGAGATTAATGGCGTTTTGCTTGCCGAAGCTGATAAGAGAATAGTTTTCCATGCAGGTGAGCTGTGTGATGCCATGGCCTTTGACGATCTTACCGGTCTGTCCTGTAAACTCATTCCACTGTTTTCAGAGCATCCCAATGCAAGACTGGAATTGAGGACAAAGACTACTACAATAAAAAATTTATTAAATATAGAGCCTGCGGATAACATTGTAGTTTCATGGACTTTCAGTCCTCAGATAATTATTGACAATCATGAGCACAAGGCACCTTCATTGGAGGAGAGATTATGTGCGGCGGTGGATGTTCAAAAAGCAGGTTATAACGTTGGAGTATGCCTGGACCCGATAATTCTGTGTGATAACTGGTTTGATCATTATAAAGCTATGCTTGAGGTGCTTTTCGGAAGATTGGATATGGAGAGTGTTAAGTTCATCAGTCTTGGCGGTTTTAGATATCTTCCGTCTCTGTCTAAAGTTATAAAAGAGAGAGATCTTCAGACAAATCTCCTGTTGAGTGAATTTGTGCCATGTGTTGATGGGAAACACCGGTACTTCAGGCCAATTAGAGTAGAAGCGTATAAGGAGATAGGGACGGTTATAAGAGAACTGAATAAAGATGTTAAAATTTCACTCTGTATGGAGACACCTGAGGTCTGGAACTCGGTGAAAGATGTTTTGAAATAAGGGCTCAGTGCAGGAACTTGAGAGATTAAATGAGTGAACTGTTTCCAATAATTGAAAATGTAAAAGTGGATTTAATGTCACTTATCTCAATCAAACACAAATGTAACCCGGAGGTTTGCAAAGGAAAAATATCCTGCTGCGCGGAGTATGAAGTTTGTATAGAGAAGGATGAGGTTGACAAAGTATTTGCTCACACACCCGGAGCTGCAGAATTTGCACCTCAATTAAAAGATAATGGTTTCTATAGGAATATCTTTGACGAGACGGATGACAATCTTATTGCCATAGATACAGATGAAGAGAATCAATGCCTTTTTGCCTGGCGGAACAGCAACGGAGAGGTTTTATGTTCACTCCACAGCCATGCAGTTGAAAACAATCTCTCTTTTTATGATACAAAACCTGAATCCTGCTGTCTCTGGCCACTGGCTATCTATAACGGTAGTCCGGAAACTCTGACCGTTCAGGAGGATGCGTTCAGTTTTGATTGTAATAAAAAACAGGAATCTGGAAAAGCCGAACTTGATACGGAAATCTCTTCAATTATTAGGAACGTGTACGGCGAAAAGATGTTAGATCGTATTAAACATGCAGTTTCTAAAATATAAATAAATTTTATATGTCTAAATTCTACAATCCAAAACGCAGTAGAAATATTTATGACCCAAAGGATCAAAAGCCTTTTAAATTGAGTCGTTCAAAGATTGATCTTTTCCTGCAATGTCCACGCTGTTTCTATATCGATCGCAGGCTTGGTGTGGGCCGTGTACCAGGTTTTCCTTTTAATCTGAACAACGCTGTTGATACGTTGCTGAAAAAGGAGTTTGACTACTATCGGGTCAATAATCAGAGCCACCCTCTCCTGGAAAAAAACGGTATTGATGCCAGACCGGCTGCTCATAGAGACCTTGATAAGTGGAGGCAAAACGCTACCGGGATACAATATTTACATAGATCTTCTAATCTTCTTGTTTTTGGTGCTATTGATGATCTATGGGTAAATTCTCAGGATGAGTATATAGTTGTTGATTATAAAGCGACATCAAAAAGTGAAAAGATTACAAATGTTAGTCTTGGTTGGCAGATAGGTTACAGGAGGCAGATGGAGGTCTATCAGTGGTTATTGCGGATGAACAGGTACTCAGTTTCCAGAACCGGATATTTTGTTTACTGTAATGGACAGACCGATAGAGAAATGTTTAAAGGAAAACTGGAATTTGATATTACGCTGATACCTTACAATGGAGATGATTCCTGGGTAGCAAAGACTATCGATGATATTTATGCCTGCCTGATAAGTGGTCAGATTCCTGATGCAAAAGATGGCTGCGATTTTTGTGCATATAGGAAAGCAGTGGGAGATGTCTTGAAAACTTAATCAGACAATGCTTAATTTTTATGAGTGCAGGAATAATTAATTTTAACCTGGGAACTCCAGATAATAACTTTAGGCATTTTAGGCACTTTTAACTTAGAACTTTCAAGTATATGTTATCCGATAAAAAATATCTGTTAAAACTCGCGAAAGCGCGTATGCCGTCTGGTAGATATAAAGATATGTTACTGCTGGATTTGCCTGAATGGTACATAGTGTGGTCTGTGAATAAGGGATTACCGGAAGGAGAACTCGGTGATATGCTCAAATGCGTTTATGAAATCAAGTTGAATGGGCTGGAGTATCTCTTTAAACCACTGCGGTAATTTATACGAACAACTATTCTCTTCAGAATAACAGGTAGTATTTAGTTTGTTGGTTTGAACTTCCTGGTCTGTTTATGCGAGTGAACTGCTTCTTCGCTACGGCCTAATCTGAAGAGGGCACTGGTCTTGTTCTTCCACGCCTCGTAATAGTCAGGTTTGATAGTAATAGCCTGATTATACGCGTCTACCGCTTTTTCCTCTTTATCCAACCGGTAAAGGGTGTTTCCTTTATTGTTCCACGCTTTGTGGTTGTCCGGATCGTGCTTGATGACATGATCATAAGCTGAAAGCGCCTCTTCGTAGCGTTCCATACTAAAAAGCGTATTCCCTTTATCGAACCATGCTTGATAGTAGTCTGGTTTTATCTTTGTGACCTGATCAAGAACCAGCAACGCTTCCTCATGGCGACAGGAATCAACAAGAGTAATCGCTTTATTAAACCATGCTTCGTGGTATTCTGACTTTATTCTTATAGCATGGTTAAAAGCATTGATGGCTTCTTCATAACGCTTTAGACTGTAAAGAGCATTCCCTTTGTGAAACCACGCTTCATGGTAGTCTGAATCTAGTTTAATAATCTGATCATACGCTTCTATCGCCTCAATAATTCTGCCTGAACCGTATAGGATATTTCCTTTATTCAGCCGTACTATTTTATATAAAGGTTCTATCTCAATTGCCCGATCCAGTGTGGCAATAGCCTCATCCACGCGACCTAGGCTACTGACAACGAGTCCTTTGTTGAAGTAAGCTTCATGGTATTCAGGGTAAACCTTAATGGCCTGATTATATGCTTCGATCGCCTCATCACTACGTTCCAATCTGTAAAGCGTATTTCCTTTATTATTCCATGCATTGTGATAGTCAGGTCTGATTTTAATAGCCTTATCATATGCTTCTATAGATTCATCGTATTTACCTTCCTTACTGAGAGTAAGGCCAATGTTAAACCACGTCTTGCTGGCTTTCGGCATAATCTCTAAGGCCTTGCTATAAGCCTCCATCGCCGAGTCATAAAGGCCTGACTTAGATAAAGCATTACCTTTGTTGCTCCACGCTTCATAATAATCAGGTTTAATCTTGAGCGCATTATTATATGCGTCAATAGCCTCAGCATTATTGCCTGCTTTACAGAGAGCCGTTCCCTTGCTATTCCATGCCTCACAAATATCAGGTTTTAGATTCAGGAAACGTTTCCAGGCTGCAATGGAGTTCGTATAATCACATGCATAAAAGGCAGTTTCAGCCATACCTATGAGGTAGTGTAGTTTCTTCTCCTCCCTATCCCTCTGATCCTTTGCATCTGGATCAGATAGGGAATGTCCACCCAGATTAACAGCCAGATTATTCAGTTCTCTTTCAAAACTATTAATCA
>CAYTLC010000183.1:0-4086 GCA_964438395.1 uncultured Candidatus Scalindua sp. | reverse complement strand
GAGAATGGCCCTTAATGGTACACTCTCACAATCTTCAATCCTCCTAATTTACAAGGTTGGGAGAGTGTACCATTAAGGGCCATTCTCGAAAAAGAGTTGAAAGTACCTGTTGCAATTGAGAACGATGCGAATGCGGCAGCGCTCGGAGAATGGTGGAAGGGTGCCGAATCAGGAACAGGCAGCCTGTTCTGTATTACTCTCGGTACAGGTGTTGGGGGCGGTATTATATTGGATGGAAAAGTCTGGCATGGTGCATCATCTATAGCAGGCGAAATAGGGCATACGACTGTTATAAGAGATGGAATACAATGTACCTGTGGAAATATTGGGTGCCTCGAGGCCTATGCCTGTTCGGGAGGTATTTTAAAGAGAGTAAACGATGCATTATTGAAAGAAGGAGGTAACGGTAGCTTAGAACCGCTTACTAACCTTAAACAGGTAGATCAGATGATAATGCAAGGCAATGAGATTGTCCTTAATGTAATCAGGGAAACCGGGCTTATTCTGGGCATTGCAATAGCAAATATTGCAAACTTGATAAACCCGGAAATGATCGTTTTGTTTGGTGGTGTAACTAACCTGGGGGAACATCTTGTTGAACCGTTGAAGGAAGAAGTTAAACGGAGAGCATTTAAAAAGGCAACGGAGTCTCTAAGGATAGAATTATCACAACTTGGAGATAATAGCGGCGTACTCGGAGCAGCAAGAAATATCCTCTCAAAATTGTAAAATTAAGCATTTCTTTGGATTATACAGAGCTTTGGGAGTTATGTTTTAAGAATTGTTATACAGAAGGTGCACGGGAGTATATACGGTTCATCCCGTTGCGCTAAAGACTTTGGATAGTCTGGCGTTTCTCTGGATATGACGTTTCAGGTTTGTGTCGGTCTCTTCGAGTCGGTGGGCAAGAGTTTCAAGTATTTTTCTCATAAAATTAATGTCATTTGTCAGATTGGATTCAAAAGTTTCTTTGTCCATAGTGTGAAGCTTACATTTTGTTTGAGCCACTGCTGAAGCGCTTCGCTTGCTTCCGGTTATTAAAGACATTTCTCCAAAAAAATCACCTTCGTCGAGTGTGGTCAGAGTGATGTCTGTGTCTCCAACTTTTTTTACTATGTTTATCCTTCCGGAATCAATGACATACATCTCTTTACAATCCTCTTCGTCTTCTTTAAATATGATATCACCTTCTTTGAAGGGTACCTTCTTATTTGTGTATAATAGACCTTTTGTGCCCATTTTCAGAAAAACCTCAGAATGTACTAATAATTGAAATACGATATTCCCTTTAAACAAGTTGCCTTACAACCCATTTGGCAGTTATTCTATTGGTTTTACTATAATGTGTCAACATAGATTTACCGTATTAGCATACTTCTACGGTGTGTGTAATAGAGAGAATATTTTCTTGTTCTGACGAAAACGATAATAATGTATGTAGTCTTTTTAATTTAATTATTTTATTGATATTCTTATCGCTTTTTTTACAATGCCGTTAATGATCTTATTTGTTTAATATATTGAATATCAATGACTTGGGGTAATCTGAATGTTACTGAAAAAATTACTAGGTGAAATTCTGGCTGAGATGGGATTTGTTACAAAACAACACCTTGAAGAGGCTTTAACAAAACAGAGGGAGTTGCACAACGAAGAAGTGCTACCGGAGCGGCTACAGAGAACCAGGTTAATTTCTGAAGCACGATTGGCAACCAATACAACTCCGGCACTGGGTCAAATATTGGTCGATATGGGAGTTACCACAAAGGATCAACTTGATCAGGCCATGAGAAAACAGGAAAATCTGGCTGAAGTGTACAAGTCGTTGGAAAGTGAAAAACTGGGAGCAGTTGTAGAGAAATGTTCGATAATTAATTCTACATTAAATATAGCAGAGGTATTGGAAAATATAATGAAGTATGCAAATCTTGTTACAAATTCAGCTGCAAGTACGATGATGCTGCTGGATGAAGAAACTGGAGAATTGGTATTCAGTGTTCCGACAGGACCAAAGTCTGATAAGTTGACAGACATTCGTATCCCACCTGGGAAAGGAATTGCTGGTTGGGTTGCTGCAAATGAACAGCATCTTTTAATTCCTGATGTTAGTAAAGATCCAAGATTTTACGGGAACGTTGATAAAATAACCGGATATCAAACAAAATCAATACTTTGTGTTCCGCTTAGGACAAAATCAAAAATGATAGGTGTATTGGAGGTTATAAACAAGGCCGATGGTTTTCCTTTTACCGAAGAGGATGCCATGCTACTTAACTTCTTTGCAAACCAGGTTGCTGTGGCAATTGAGAATGCCAGGTACTACGGTGAGTTAAAGCACAAATATGAAGAAGAAAAACAGATGCAGGAAAAATATGCAGAGATAGAAAAGCTTCGGGCTTTGGGTTTAATGACATCAGGTATAGCGCATGATTTCAATAATATGTTGGCTATAATTGCAGGGAACATAGACCTTATCGAAATTGAAGAAGACAAAGATAAGATATTAAAAAAGGTACAAATAATCAAGAAAACAGCATTGGGTAGTGCCAAGACAATTAAAAGGCTACAGAAATACGCAAGGACAAAGAATGACGCATTACAGTCTCAGACGATCAATTTTAACAGTCTGGTGAGAGATGCTATAGAAATATCAACTCCAATGTGGAAAGACAGCCCGCAAGAGAAAGGATTTAGTGTAGAAATTGTAGATACTCTTACAGAAGAAGAACCAATTGTACTCGGGGATGATACTGATTTGAGAGAGGCTATAATTAATATGATATTCAACTCTGTAGATGCAATGCCACAGGGCGGAAAAATAGATATAGTAACGTATGCGAAAAATGAAAGTGTATATTTAGAGCTGTCTGATAATGGAACCGGGATGACTGAAGAAACAAAAGACAGAATATTTGATCCGTTTTTTACAACAAAAGGTATAACTCATGGTGGACTGGGGATGAGTATGCTGTACGGAACAATCAAAAGGCATAACGGATCAGTAGATATAAAGACAATGCCAGGACAAGGTACAACGTTTACGATAGTATTGCCGAAGGGAAAAGAAAAAACAGAAAGGGCCAGTGAAAAATCGAGTCATTCTATTAAGACTGAAGAAGCGAACATATTGATAATAGATGATGAACCGCAAATAGGTGCTGTGCTGTCAGAAATACTATCACATCAGGGCCATCAAACCTCTGTTTTCGATAATGGTAAAGATGGAATAGATGCGTTGAAAAATGGTAGTTATGAGATACTGATAACGGATTTAGGAATGCCAGATTTATCAGGGTGGGAAGTAATCAATATTGCCAGGCAGATTGAGCCAGGTGTGATATCCGGGGTTATAACAGGGTGGGATATATCAGAGGCAGAAGCAAAGCAGAAAGGGGTAGATTTTTTAATAACTAAACCATTTGAATCAAGCCAAATAATTCAAGTAGTAGCAAATGCGGTAAAACTTAAAACAGGTTGATAAATAAGTGTTTTTAATTTTGAAAAGAACTCTGTTCATAACGGTATTATTGTTTTTTGCCGGCTGCTTTTACCGTCCGTATGACTACAGTTTTTCACTTATAGATCCTTATACAGAAGATCTCAAATTCGAAGATGAGGATGTTACATTCCAATTTATACCAACTGCCGAATATATTTGGGTATCCATATATAATAAGGCAGAAGGCAGCATTCATTTTGATGTGGACAAGACGGAATACATCGACCCTTTGGGAGTGTCTCACGGTGTTTTGTATGGATGGAGATTTGCGATTGCAATGAAGGATTTTGTAAATAACTACAACTATATAGATCCGGTAAGGATTGATCCGAAATCGGAAAGTGAGGGTAATCTATGGATCAATATATGGCCGGGGATTGGAGGGGGTATTGGTGATGACCGGACATCTATTAAAGATTCGGATATAGATTATATGGTCCGTGGTATGTTTCCGGGATACTCGTTTCAAGGAGATGGAATGGAGCTTAAAGACTCTACTTTTTTTCTTATCCTGCCTATCCAGTTTGACTCTTATACGAGAAACTACGAATTTATGTTTATGATAACAGATGTAGAAGTGGATGAGC
>CAYTLC010000182.1:0-4091 GCA_964438395.1 uncultured Candidatus Scalindua sp. | reverse complement strand
GACCGTGCATGCAAACCTCAAACCATCGGACAAATGCGATGAGATAAAGAGACTTCAACAAGACGGCAAGGTCGTCGGAATGATAGGAGACGGGATAAATGACGCCCCTGCCCTGGCCACTGCAGACGTCAGCTTTGCAATTGGGACCGCCACCGAAATCGCGATGGAGGCCGCGAACATTACGCTCGTCAAGGGAGACATCACAAAGGCATGGGAAGCACTAAAGCTGAGCAGGCAGACGATGAAGATAATCAAACAGAACCTTTTCTGGGCCTTCGGCTACAACGTCCTTGCAATACCATTCGCCGCGCTCGGCCTTCTGAACCCCATGATCGCCGCAGGCGCCATGGCGTTCAGTTCCGTGTCCGTGGTGACAAACTCCCTGAGATTGAGAAAATTTAAATTAGGGAGTGACAAAAAATGACACGAAGACATCTTTCCTATATATTTTTATCAGCCCTGTTATTCTCTATTGCAATGTTTGCAGATATCTCAATAGCAGAAGAGGAACCCAGCACCTTAAAAATCAGATGGGTAATAGATGAAGCGTTAAGATCGAATCCAGAACTTCAGTCGTCAAAACTGAGATGGAGCGCGTCAACAGAAAGGATACGACAGGAGAGAGCCCTGGACGACCCTGTCGTAGGATTCACCTATTTTGGCGAGCAGGTCCAGACCCGTGTAGGCGAGAAACAGGCGGGTGTAATGGCATCACAGAAAGTACCATTTCTAGGAAAGCGCAGTTTAAAGGGAGAGATAGCTAGAAATGAAGCAAAAGTGTTCGGAGAAAGATATCGTACACTTGAAAGAGAGTTAGTAGCGAAAGCCAAGTCTGCATTTTATGAATTATACTGGACACATCAATCTATAAGCATAAATGAAGAGAACAGGAACCTTCTGAAGAGATTTGTTAAGATTGCCGAGGTAAAATATGCTACCGGTAAAGCCACACAGCAGGACGTCCTAAAGGCTCAGGTAGAGCTTTCCAAGATAGTGAATGAACTGATCTCCCTGGAGCAGCTTAAAGAGACTGCTGTAGCCAGGATAAACACTTTACTGAACCTCCACCCTGACACACCACTCGGCACTCCCGAAGAGGTGGATATTGAAGAGCTCACTGTTTCACTGAAAGATCTATACAAGAAGGCAAAGGAGGTCAGTCCGGATCTCAGCATACTCAAATACAAAATAGAGAGAGATAAGGCCGCTTATAAACTCGCAAAAAAACAGTACTTCCCGGACTTTACATTTGGTCTCAATTATACCTTTATCAATGATATGCCATCGTCAGTAATGTCATCACCTATTGGAGAGAGCAGGGATTCATATACAGGTACTCTGAGCATGAATGTTCCCATTTTTCAAAAGAGAAAACATGACGCAGGTGTAAGAGAGGCAAATGCCAGACTGAAATCCAGTAAAATGGCATACAAGAACAGAGAGAATTTGACACTTTTTGAAGTAAAGGATTTGCACTTTAAGGTACAAACCGCAGAGAGACTTGTAAAGCTCTACCGGGACAGTATCATACCTCAGGCGAAACAATCCCTTAAAGCGGCAGAGAACGGCTACCAGTCAGGTCAGGTAGACTTTCTGAATCTCATTGACAGCCAGAGAGTTCTGCTCGATTTCAATCTTGCGTTCTACAGAGCCGTAGCTGACTTTGGCACAAACATAGCTGGATTGGAGAGAGTAGTCGGTGTAGAGTTGTCAAAGAAAACACAATAGGCAATGAGAATGAATAGGCTGCAGATTTATGCAGATCACATCAGGTAAATATCCTCTCGTATTAATATTCCTAGATTTTCAAAAAGCAATTGGTTATCATACCGGAATATAATTTATTATTTGTAGAACTTGATATAAGTCCTCAACATGTTGAGGATTTACGCTTTTATTAGGAGAAAAAATGAATATTCTTGTTTCCGGATCACTAGCTTATGACAGGATTATGGACTTTCCCGGGAAGTTTTCAGACCACATACTTCCGGATAAGGTACACGTCCTCAATGTCTGTTTTATGATAAATGAATTAAAGGAAAACTTTGGGGGTACTGCCGGAAATATCGCATATGCACTTTCACTACTTGGCGAAGACCCGACAATACTGGCAACTGCAGGTCGTGATTTTGAATCATATAAAGAGTGGTTTGGTAAAAATAAAATTTCTACAGATAATATTAAGATCATCGAAGAAGAGCTCACAGCAGGTGCGTACATTACCACTGATATGTCGGACAATCAGATCACGGCATTTAATCCGGGAGCAATGAAGTTCAATGCCAGTTATGATTTTGAATCCACTGCGCATGACAACACGGTTGCCATAGTTTCACCGGGAAATCTGGACGATATGTTTAACTTCTCCAAGATATACCAGGAGAAGAAAATAGATTATATTTTCGATCCCGGACAGTCGCTCCCTGCCTGGAGTAGTGAACGATTAATTGAGGTGATGGACGGAGCAAAGATATTTATCTGTAATGACTATGAACTGCAGTTAACACAGGAAAAAACCTCCATGACGATTGATGATATTTTAGATAACACGGAGATACTGGTACAGACAAAAAGTGAACACGGTTCGGTTGTAGTAATGAGAGAGCATGGTCAAACTAAAAACATTGACATTCCTGCTGCCGAAGTTGATTCTGTAAAAGATCCTACAGGCGCGGGTGATGCTTACCGAGCAGGATTAATAAAGGGATTCTTTTTGTCGGACGGTGACATTGTTCATGCTGCAAGAATGGGCGCAGTTACTGCCGCTTATTGCGTAGAGGTTTATGGCCCGCAGAACTTCGATTTCACCGATAAATCTTTTAACAAACGATTTGATAAAACTTTTGGTGAAACTGCATTTTAAGAACCGCGCTTCACACGTAGATTCAAGTCAGAGTGGATTCCCTCTTTTTAATTGATGGATAATATGTAGTGCTGTGAACGTGTCACCGCACTACATAGACGCAACTGACATCCCTGTCGGATTTTGCTTGTAATACTTGCCAATTTTATCTCTTCACATTTTTTCGCCCTTTCATTCTCTACAGAGGTTTTCCCGTAAATTATTCGCTGATTTTTATCTAATTTCATTAAAATGTAAATTTATTTCGTATTTGTTTATTACTCTTCAAAAGAGCAAATTTCTGTACAAATATCTTTTCACTCATAAGATATTACGTTCCAAAGAGATATATACTCCCTACACAGTTCCCCTATACAACCCTTTATAATCGGTATAAAAATTGCGCTTATCTGCTCATAGTTAAACCCACTGATATCCAGTAAAATTTCACCCTGTTAGATAGTTTTGATACCACACTAGGGTATTTCCTCCTTTTCTTCTATCTAACAGGGATAATTTTATGGGTCTATTATAAATTTTACTTTTACGTATCTACGTAAATCAGAGTTAGCAATTACGATAAAAGGGTAGAAAGATGGATAGACATAGGGTTAGGGTAAAAAAACATTCCAGGCGTATGAGACGGAAAAGCATAAGGAATAAAGAGGCTAAGATATATATAATAGTCTTTCTTGTATGCGTTGCTATTGCAGGAACTATATTCTTTCTGACCGGAAGAGACCCAGCTATTTTACAAAAGATTGCAGGTAGATAGCAGGAAAACACACTCGGCAAGTACATCACACTTTTCAGCACTGAGACACCTGACATTCACCCTGTCAGATAGACCATAGGTGGGATACCTGGTTTTGGTATTATGGCTATCTGGCAGGGATCTTTTCTGCAATAACCTTAACAACTCATTATGTTTCTCAGAGCGCAGCGCTAAGGAACAATCACGTCACAAGAAGATATCACATTAACTAACAATTTCTTTTCACCATCTGCAAGACTGTCATACAACCATTGTAACGCCTTCATTAAGAATAGATACGATTTTTCACCTTAATGCCCATTCGACAATATTCTGCAGCATTCTACCACATTTTTGAATTGACATAATGATTTAATAGTTTTAACCTTCATAACTATACCTTGAAACAGAGGGGAATCCTACCGTGCTGTGTCTAAAAGAAGATGACTATTTTGAATAATAATCTTACAGATCTATATAGCTTCAGCCAGGAAA
>CAYTLC010000181.1:0-4108 GCA_964438395.1 uncultured Candidatus Scalindua sp. | reverse complement strand
CGCCTGCTTAGTCCATACAATCACGGTAACAGGCAACAATCTTAACTGTAATGCGGGGTCGAATACCTTTATAAATAATTCCTTAAAAGGTATACTTCCCGTAAACATATTCCATAAAAATTCCAACTGAATTTTGGCAACAGGCTTTTTCTTTTCTGATTTAAGGAATGAGAAATAACCGGCCGAAATATTCTTTCTGGAAGTAATATAATCGTTAAGGCCAAATACCCATCTTCCATACAGGCTGTCAGATCCTAAAGACTTCATTACCGGTTTGTAATAATCTGTTCTGAATGCATTTTCAGAAACACCGGATTTAAACACACTATTTGCAGCCATCTTGGAAGTAATAAGTGCTGACTCAATACCGTGCTTGTAATATCTCGATATACCCGCACTACCCACAACAACGAATCTATCAGCAAATGGATGCCTGGCCTGCGAAATATTTATCTTGGGGAAACAGATACAAAAGTTCTTTGGCAACTTCCAACCTTCCTGTGGAAAAGTGCGACGCACAATAGGATGGTTAAGGAATTCTATCAGATGCGCCTTGTTCAAATCAGTATGGCCAACCAGCGTAACAGTTAAATAGTCTCCTCTTGGCGTGAAAGAGGCATACGTAATCTGTTTTATTCCTAATGAAAAAACATGTATCCAGCTATCAGAATATTTACTCCCATTCCTACTACCTACATATATTTCTGCCTGGCAAGCTCTAACAGTTTTAGGCGGAACATATCCAATCCCCATTCTTTTGACTTTTTCCAGCATACCGGTATTCAACCCAAACGCACCCACAACCAAATCGGCATTCATTACTCTCCAGGAACCCTTCTTTCCAAAATATACTTTTGCTTGCTCTTTCTTATTTGAAGGCAAAATTATATTACTTACGATATCAGAGCTAATGTTAGCTCCCATACCTTCTGCACGGCTTAAAAGAAAATCGTCAAAACTTGTACTAACAGTTTGTGAAGAAAACATTGGCCCATCACCTCTGAAAACAGTTAGTATCTTTTTGTCTGCAGATGGTCTAGGATTCTTAACTTCTACACAGCCATCATGAGTATGGAAATAGTAACCACTGATCTCCTTCTGTACACAGCGGTCTGGCGGAAGAATATCGTTTTCCTTTAACTCTCCATAAAGTTTTTCTGATATAACCCCCGGACACATATTGCATCCCCGAGGCCCCTTTTGACAAAAGCTTTTTCCCTCGAAAATAGTAATATCGACTTTTATCCCTTTTTGCTTAGCATTTTTTAACGCAAAATATGCAAACAAACTACCAGCCGGCCCACCACCGACTATGGCAATCTTTGAACCATCTTCCAGGAAGTAATCTCTATCTTTCATATAATAATCTATTCCTTAGTTAACGTTGCTAGAATTCCCACTCTCTTTCCTTATCCAGGAAAGAGGATTAAACGGCAACGTTTTTGATATCAGGCGCAAGCTTATCGCTTTAACAAATATTTCTTTGTAAGGTACATTTCCCGTAAGCATATTCCATAGTATCTCATTAATCTGACTTGCAGTTTTCGTATCTTCGGTGGATTTCACAAGTTTTACTTGTCTATTTGCTAATTGCCTGTTAGACGATATATAATCATTGATTTTGAGCATCACAATTCCGTAAAAGTTGTCTCTGGCCAGAAGCTTTTTTGCCGGTTTGAAATAACCATTCATAAATGACCTTGCCGATACGCCATTCTTAAATGCCGTATAAGCAGACATTTTTGCCATGTTAAATGCAGATTCAATTCCGCTTTTATAGGATCTCGAAATACTTGCATCCCCTAAAACAACAACCCTGTCTGTATATGGGTGTTTTGCATAAGTTATGGGAATCTTAGAAATACACATGCAAAAACTATTAGGAATTCTCCATTTTGCCGGCATCAATTTTTTTACTGCAGGATGGTCAAGAAAGTCTATCAGATTGTTTCTTGTTAAATCCTTTCTTCCTACTAAATTAACAGTTACATAGTCCGCTTTTGGTGTAATGGATGCGAATTTAAGCTCACTCTTACCTAAAGCAAACACAAAAACATTGTTGCCAAACGTTTCCTCTATATATTCACTGCTTAGTATTATTTCACACTGACATGTCCGAACTGTCCTTGGTGGTTTATATCCAAAACCCATATTACCGACTTTGTCCATCATTCCGGTATTTACACCAAAAGCTCCAACTACAAGGTCAGCCTCAAATTCGGTTTTAGAATTTCCAGCACCACAAATTACTTTTACCGGATCTCCTTTTCTATCCGGCAACTCAAAATCCTTTACTACATCGGTAACTATCTCTACTCCCTGTTCCTTTACATGATTCAGAAGATAATCGTCGAAACTGACATTGCCTTCGTGTCCAGACTGTAAAGGTCCATTTCCTCTAAAGACTGTAACAATCTTTGGTGTATGTCCAGGAACTGGATGGTGAAGAACTACGCTCTCATCCTGTGTTTGGAAACAATAGCCTTCTATTTTTCTTTGTACACAGAAATCTGCAATATTTATCCCTTCTTCTTCCAGGCCATAAAAAAGTTTTTCAGAAATAACCCCTGCACACATATTACAACCACGTGGACCTCTCTGGCAGAAGCTTTTCCTGTCGTATATTTTTATAGATACATCAATACCCGCTTCCTTTGCATAACGTGAAGCAAAATGTGCAAAAAAACTGCCTCCAGGCCCACCCCCAATTATTGCAATCTTAGAACCGTTCTTAAGTAACATACTATTATTCATATGTTGATAGGTTTATTAATAATCCTACAAAGTCTCTAATTGGGAGTTTATTAGCATTTATCAGATAAATCAAGGTTAATAAAGCCATACGTAAGTACTTTTGCTTCTACATTTTTTGCATATATTACTGGAGACATTTACGTTTTTATTTATAACCCAAATTTACTGCAAAAAAAAAGGCGCTCGATATCGAGCGCCCCTCTTTTTATTCTGAATAGTATGTAATTCTTCATAATTACTCTATTATTTAATCCTTCTTTCTCATCCTGAATGCTACTACAGCCCCTACGAGTAAAAGACCGGCAAACACAATAATACCGCCTACCATTCCTGCTGATCTTTTTCTATCTTTTTTACCTAGAAGGTTATCGACTTCCTTTGCACGATAAAGCTTCTGCGCCTCGGCTTCCATTGCATTTACACTCTGGAAAACTTTAGACGCTCCGTACCACCAGGATATATCCTGTTGCACATGTGCAGTACCTTTGTAGGCATGTGCCTTATCACCGAACCATAGGTTGGTATATATATTCTCTATTTGAGAAGGATTATTCTTTCCTGCCATAAAGACAGTATACACACCTAGAATTGGACCATACACCGGTATCTTACCACCGGTAGTCTTAAATGCATTATAGATACCTTCTCCCAGTAACCCAGGGCCTAGTGCGTCCGCAAGTACCTCGCCCATCGGGAACGGGTCACGTTCTGATACCGGAGGATCAAAAGCATCTGCTGCCGCTAAACCGTCCATAATCAAATGAGCCCTGTCCTGCATCTTCCACATCTCAAACATCATGTCATCCAGATTCTCAAGATAGAGCCTTCCCCATCGTGGGCTATGGCAGTTTGAACACATCTCTATCCACTGTTCCCTTTTCTTTTTATTTGCTGCTGAATATATATCCAGCTTTTTATCCAATGGCGGCAATTTCACACCATAAGGATAAGCTTGTAATGAGGATTCAAACTCAACACTTTTTGGTGGAACAGTACCCATTCTCCATATACCCTTTGCTGCAAGTGTATGGGTAAATTTTCCTTCTGCCTGATACATATGGCAGTATTGACAGGTTGGGGTTCTATAGTCCTTACCTGCTACTATC
Source organism: uncultured Candidatus Scalindua sp. (assembly GCA_964438395.1). Taxonomy (GTDB): domain Bacteria; phylum Planctomycetota; class Brocadiia; order Brocadiales; family Scalinduaceae; genus Scalindua. The sequence goes on along the minus strand of CAYTLC010000181.1, from coordinate 248 downwards.
TCGCCAAGCGGTTTGCCCCAGTCCCACTCTTCTCCTTCCATATGATAAATCATTCCCATCTTGGACTCACCATAGGACTCAGCATCCGGATGGTCAAATCCCATGTGACAGCTCATGCACGCTTCAGGTCTTCTGCCCTCTTTCGCAGTGAACTTATGCCTTGTGTGGCAAATATCACACTTCTCTGTAGTCCCGTGACAATAGTCACAGCCAAACATTGATGTCAAATAACCCTGCCTGGCAGCTTC
>CAYTLC010000180.1:0-4115 GCA_964438395.1 uncultured Candidatus Scalindua sp. | reverse complement strand
TCAGATATCTGCACCTTTAAAAGTTCTTTTTGAATAGGGTGCAGCTCATTTTCAGCGGCAATTGCTCTTTCTTCTGTCTCTTTTACTGTAGACTTTAGTACTTCAATTTTTTCTAAGAGGCCTTTGCTGTTCTCTTTCAATAATTTTTTGTTGTTTGCAAGCTCTTTTTCAACATTTTCTTTAGCTTTTTTCAGGACAACCAGCTCTTTGTTTAGCAATTCCATCTTCTTTTTGTCCTCTTCCAGCCTCGCTTCCAATCTCTTAACTTTTTTTAAGACTCTTAGTTCGTCATCACCGTCTACTATACCTAATCCAATTGTAGAGCCATCTGCCAAATAGCCGGCTCCTGGCTTTGATGCAGCAGCCGCTTCGGCTGCCTGCATAGCAGAGATTTTTTTATTGAGTTCCTTTACCATGTTGTCTGTCTTTTTTCTATCTTCTTTCTCTTTCCTCAGCTTTGCTTCTAATTTTCTAACTTTTTGCAATACTTTTAGCTCATCGTCTCCGATTACCTTTTCCACTCCTATTTTTGGTTTATTTGATAAAGGCTCCTTTTCCAATATGACTGATAGTCTGTTTTCAGGTTTCATGGAATTGATGGAAGGTGTGTCATGTTTTGAGGCAGTATTGCCTGTCACAGATTTATCCTCTATTATGGGATCTTTGTCTGCTTCATTGTTTTCTAAATCAGTTTTGGATGATCTAGACAGTTTTGGCATTGCAAGATTACAACCACTGAAAAATAGAGGTGCGAGGCACATGAACGCCAGAATACATTTTATTAATATGTAATTGGTTTTTAACATAATCTATGATGTTACTTTCAAATAAATAAACGGAGCATTTTGTGAATTGAATCTTCCTCTTCTGTCTTAATAGATTCTATACATATATAATAAAAATTCAAATGTCAATATTTTTCATCACGATATTCGTATAAAATAGTATATATTCTGCTGTTTGTCTTAAATACTTGATTTTATAACATGCTTAACCTAGAATGTTTCTCACTTCATTCTATTAGAAAAGGAGGTTCTTAAGCATGTGCATTTAGTTTCTTTAGGTGCCAAAACAAGAACAGGATCAGAATAGTACATTAAATACTATTATACATTATAGGGTACCTTATAAATAAATACAGAGTTGTTGTGGGATAATTATGAGAAATAATATTGTACATGCAGGTGCACACGAACTTCAGTATGAGATTCGTGAAATTGTTGAGGTTGGGAATAGTTTGAAGGATATGGGGCTGGATGTTTGCTGGGAGAATATTGGCGATCCTGTTCTCAAGGGGGAGAAGATTCCGTCATGGATTAAGAGTGTGATAAAGGATACGGTTGATACCGATTCTTCATTTGCTTACAGCCCTACAAAAGGTCTGTCGGAAACAAGGTCTTTTCTTGCAGAAATTTGTAATAAACGGAATAAAGTGCAGATTACAGAAGAAGATATTATTTTTTTCAATGGAATTGGTGATGCAATATCCAAGGTCTATAATTACTTAAGGAAGGAAGCGCGGGTAATTGGCCCTTCGCCTGCTTATTCTACCCATTCGTCAACAGAGGCTGCTCATGCCGGTAAAGATCATATAATGTATAAACTGGATCCAAAGAATAATTGGATGCCTGATATTAATGATCTACGTAATAAAATAATTAATGATGAATCAATATCAGGCATATTAATGATAAATCCGAACAATCCGGCAGGTACCGTGTATACAAAGGAAGTGATGGAGGAGGTTGTCAGGATTGCTGAAGAGTTCGATCTGTTTATTTTGTGCGATGAGATATATTTAGAAATTACATATAATGGAAAAATTTCTACTCCGTTGAGTGATGTTATTAACGGTGTCTGTGCGATATCTATGCGGGGTATTTCGAAGGAGCTTCCATGGCCGGGTGCAAGATGTGGTTGGATAGAGGTATACAATAGAGGTAATGATCCAGTGTTCAGCACATATATTGAAACGATATTGAATGCAAAAATGCTGGAAGTTTGCTCTACTACACTTCCCCAGACGGTTATACCGTCTTTATTGTCTGATCCAAGGTATAAGGAATATCATTCCGCAAGAAATAAACAATACGAAGCAAAGTCTAAATTCGCATATGACGCTCTTGTTGGAGTTGATGGCATTATAGTTAATCGAACTGATGGCGCATTTTATATGACGGTTGCTTTTGAAGATGGTGCATTGAACGATAAGCAGTGCCTTACAATTACTAATGATAAAGTAAGAGCTTATATTGAAGATAGTGTGAGCAATGTGGCCCTTGATAAGAGATTTGTTTATTACCTGCTGGGTGCTACAGGTATTTGTGTGGTACCATTAACAGGCTTTAGTTGTGACATCTTCGGATTCAGGGTGACATTATTAGAGACGGATATGGCCAGATTTGAATGGATATTTAAAACAATTGCAGAAAATATAAAAACCTACCTTGATTCCTGATTGAATATACAATCAGGATATCAACAGTTTCAAACCAAAAAATTCTTCTACATGTATAAATAAGAGTTGGATGTTACTCATACTCACACACAAATCTGGCAACAAACGCCGATGATGCTCTTATTACAACTCATAATATTCAAGCTTAAGTATTAAGCGCAATAATTTCGCAAATTTATTCTGCCAGACACTGACGGTACGAATTAAATGCGTGATTTATACTGTAAAATAATAAATACAAAATTGACTTCAATTTAAAATTAATACATAACATACTGCTATAATAAGGTATATGGAAAGGTATTAATTTATTTACTGTAGTTTTTTTATTATTGGTATGGGTATTGCAAAAGTAGCATGACGATTAAAATTTTAACTCTTGTATGGAGGGGAAGCCGTTATGGTATTATTAGCAGAGAAACCAGTTAAAGGAGGAAAAGTAATGAATGCAAGTGATTTTGTAGACAAATTGCAGGAAGATTGTTTGAACCATGAAGCATTGAATCATTCATATTTGAAGAGGTTTGAAAATAAGGAACTAAATAAAGATCATGTGAAGTTGTTTGGCGAGCAGTATTATTGTTTTTCACGTCATTTTTCCAGATATCTGGCTGCATTGGTTGCTATAACACCGGACGAAGGTGCAAGAGCTCCATTAATTAAGAATCTAGGTGAGGAATATGGTGCTCGACAGGAAGAAGGCCAGGATATGGATCCGGAACTGACACATCCTGCAATATTTAGAAGATTTTTGAGGTCTGTAGGCATTGATACATCTCCGGAGGCGCTCGCAGCAATTAAGCCATTACCGGAAACAAAGCTTTTTGTTGATAAGTATCTGAATATCAGATATCTGAATTATATAGAAGCATTTGGAGCCCTTGGACCTGGGACCGAATATATAGTACCTCAGATGTATACGCTCGTGCGTGAGGGTTGCAGGGGTGCGGGACTTACAGAAGACGAAGTACTTTTCTTCTCTGCTCACATTGAGTTGGATGTGGAGCATGCAGAAGGCATTAAGGATTCTTTGATTCCGTTTGTTGATTCTGCAGATCACCAGGAGATAATGAGATACGGTGCAATGGATTTCCTTGATGCAAGATGTGTTTTATGGGATGGACTGGAAAGAGCTAGCAATTTCTAAAAGCATAAGGATCACTGTTTGTGATTAATTTACTAAGGAGTTTTTATGTTCCCCGTTAGTAAGCTCATACGTTGTAATTACAATGATATGAGCTTCTAACGGGGTTTTTTAATGTAATAAATAAGTCGAGGTGTAAATTTCAATCTCACTTGACGTTGCCGGTAATAACTTCTATGCAGATATTAACTTATTTCTTGAATTAACTTTAAAATCTGCTATATTTCTCTATAAGTGTAAAAGATTCATAGAGCTTTACGAAAAATTAGCAGGTTATAGATTAAATTACTATATTAGTTTTCATTAATAATCTTTTGATATATTTAGTATAGAAATAACATTTACATAACAATTTTTTAAATGAACAGGAGGCCTTTATATGGGAAGTTTGCAAATACCGAATAAATCGGCTGCAACCGGGACAAGAACAAGAACCGGTAGCGATGTATTGCCGCAAAGTGGGATGTGTGTTGTATGCCTTGATGGATGTCCCGGATATTGTGAAATAGGTCT
>CAYTLC010000179.1:2460-4120 GCA_964438395.1 uncultured Candidatus Scalindua sp. | reverse complement strand
CCCTATTGACGATAAGGAATGTATATTTATTATTGTTGATTGGAAGAAAGAACGAAAGGTAATGAAAAACTAGAGGCATGAAGCAAGAAAATACAAAAAACAGTTTAGTGCCACAGGAAACAATAGAAGGTAAGATATTGCTGATCAGAGGTAAAAAGGTGATGCTAGATAGGGACCTGGCCGCATTGTATGGTGTGGAGACAAAGCAACTGACACGACAGGTACGAAGGAACATTGATAGATTTCCTGATGACTTTATGTTTCGTTTGACGAAAGAGGAATTTTTGAGGTGCCAAATTGGCACCTCAAAAAGTGGTGGGAGAAGATATTCACCATACGCCTTTACCGAGCATGGCATTTTGATGCTTTCCTCAGTACTCAATAGCAAAAAAGCAATCCAGGTCAATATCCAAATTATGCGAACTTTTGTTAAGTTGAGACAAATTCTTTCTACTAATAAAGAACTTGTTCGTAAATTAGGTCAGCTTGAGAGAAAGACAGAAAAGCATGACGCAGAGATACAAGCAATTTTTAAGGCGATTCGCCAATTAATGACACCACCGGAAAAGCAGAAGAAAAAGATTGGATACCGTTAACACATGGAAGTGAACTAAAGCCATAAGGATTGTTGATTGTCGATTAGTCATTCGTCAATGTTCAATTAACAATTAATAATTACTAATTGAAAATTCATAATTGTTTGCTCTTCCTGTGACGCAAGCCATAGCTTACTGCTATATAGATAAGATATGGGCTCATGAATATAACCAGGTGCCCTGCCGGACTGTTCCATGTGTTGTAGAAAAAAACCAGTGCAATAGCGCCTAGAATAACAGATATTGTGTAGACAATAAGATTGCCGGTTATCTGCCTGAATATATTCCATCTCCGTGTATAAGCCATTGTGCCCTCAGTACTTCCCCTGTTTTAATCTCTTCAGAATTTCTATATGTTTCTGTATATTTAATTATCGGCAAAAAGGGTAAAATTATTAGCCACAGACTAAGTACTGAGGTTAAAGACAAAGGAAAGGCAAAAGGATAATTAGCCACTCCCCGGACTGGAAAACGCCGAGGACAAGGATCTTCACAGATATACACCGATAAACACAGATTAAGGAATTTAAGGATTTAGGAATTGAGGAATTAACTAATGTCAAAGCCCAAAATCCCAATGAAATTCAAAATCAAAAGTACATAAGAGTGACAAATGACCATTGACTATTGACAAAGCATTCAATTCTTGCTTTAAAAGAGAAGGAGGCGGAAATTAATTAAATATGGAGGTGATTAGTTATGATTGAAATTATGCCGGAAACCGAAGGTAAGGTTCTTGTCGTTAAGGCAACGGAAAAGCTCACGGCCAGGGATTATGAAGAGGTCTTTATTCCAAAGATTAATCAGCTGATAGAAGAGTATCGAAAGGTGAGTGTTGTAGTGTTGTTAGCTGAAAATTTTTCCGGATGGGAGATCGGCGCTGCGTGGGATGATGCCAGTTTTGGCATACAGCATAGACACGATTTCGAAAAAATGGCCGTTGTCGGCGGCCCAAAGTGGGTGCAGTGGGCTACGAAAATAAGCTTCAATTTTATGGATGGCCAGGTAGCTATTTATGATATCCCGGACTTTGAAAACGCTGTTGCGTGGGTGAAAGAGTGAAC
>CAYTLC010000179.1:0-2360 GCA_964438395.1 uncultured Candidatus Scalindua sp. | reverse complement strand
GATATTACATGAGGAGTATCCGGGCATCTATTCATTTGATATCCTGAAACCGGAATTTTGTAATCAACTATTAGAGGAAATTATGTGGTTTGAAGCCTGGTGCGAAAAGCAACAGGTTACCATCAACAGGCCAAACAGCATGAATAACTACGGAGCAGTTCTTGACGATTTTGGTTTTGACTCTTTTCTTAACAGCCTTATGACTGAATACATCTCACCATTATCAACACTGCTATTCAACAATACCGGAGGAGACTCACTTGACGAGCATCACGGATTTGTTGTGGAGTATAAGATGGGAAAAGATGAGTTTCTCGACTTTCATTCCGACGATAGCGACGTTACCTTCAATGTGTGTCTTGGCAGAGAATTTACCGATGGGGCAATCTATTTTAACAGATTGCTCTGCCATACGTGTCAGCAATCATTATATTCACCATTCCCATCAACACAAAATCAAGCCGAAATTGAACACAAGGTGGGGCGTGCTCTTTTACATCGAGGCCTGCACCGACATGGCGCATACGAAATTACCAGTGGTGAGCGTTATAACCTGATTTTGTGGTGTAGAAGTAATCAATATCGGCAGCAAAACAACACTGGGGAATGCCCGGAGTGGTGTGAGAACAAGACTAGAGCGACTAAAGTTTGAAGTGAACTAAAGTGCCTAAAGAAAAACTGAAATAAAATTTACCACGGAAAAACACGGAAATTCACTGAAGTAAGAAGTAAGAGGCAAAGGGAAGTGAAAACAATTAAGAATTATTAATTCATAATTACTAATTGATAATTCCCGCCAGGCAAACTGCGGCGGGCAGGGAGGGATTTGATGACAATTGATCTGGCACGTGATGTTTTACTGTGGTGTTTCATAATCAATATAGGGATATTGCTATGGTGGTTTCTGTTTTTCTCATTGGCACATGATTGGGTCTATCAGTTTCATGGGAAATGGTTCAAGCTGTCGGTAGAGAAGTTTGATGCGATCCACTATGCGGCCATGGCATTCTTCAAGATATGCATATTCGTGTTCAATATTGTTCCCTATTTTGCTTTATGTATTGTTGGATGAGAAAAACTAAAAGCATTAATTAACCACGGAATGACACGGAAGATCACTGAGGCTAAAGATAAAGAAATGATACATCTTAGGAAAGCAAGAATTACAGGAGTTAATAAATTACAAAACCCAAATCACACATTACAAACAAATATCAAATTACAATGTCCGAATGACTAATGACTAATGACTATTAAAGGCTGAGGGATTATAGATAAATGATAAAGAAAATAGAAATTGCAAGAGTATTTGGTATCCCGATCAAGCTCGATTTGAGCTGGTTTATAATCCTGGCGTTTATTACGTGGACGCTGGCATCAGGTTATTTTCCATCCCAATACCCCGGACTTGAAAAATTCACATATCTGGTTATGGGGTTATTGTCAGCGCTGCTCCTCTTTGTCTCTGTCTTGCTTCACGAACTGAGCCACTCCCTGGTTGCAAGGAGATACAACGTTCCTATAAGGGGGATCACCCTGTTTATTTTCGGTGGTATAGCAGAAATGGAAGAGGAACCCCCTACTGCCAGGTCGGAGATATTAATGGCTGCTGCAGGCCCTCTCTGTTCAGGCGTGCTTGCACTCCTTTTCCTTATCGTCGGTAATTTTTTTACAAACTTCGTGCCGTATGCTCCCATAATAGGAGTCATTAAATACTGTGTGTTCATAAATACGGCAATAATGGTATTTAACCTTGTACCCGGCTTCCCACTTGATGGAGGAAGGATTCTACGCGCTGCTATATGGCACTATACAGGCGACATAAAAAGGGCAACACAGACAACCAGTAAAATCGGTTCGTCCATGGGAGTGTTCCTTATAATTTTCGGTTTTTTCAGCATCTTCACCGGAAATTTTATTGGTGGGCTGTGGCTTGCTCTTATAGGCATATTCATTAAAGGTGCTGCAGATGCCGGTTATCAACAGATGTTGTCCGGCGATATATTAAAAGGCATAAAAGTCTCTGAGATTATGACACGAGATCTGATAACCATAGATAACTCCATAACGCTGGACAGGCTGGTAGACGATTACTTCCTTAAACATAGATTTAACAGTTACCCTGTGCTAAGTGATGGTAAGTTCCTTGGAATGGTCTCAATCCACGACGTAAAGAAGATACCCAGGGAGGAGTGGAGAGATGTTAATGTCGACAAGGTACTTGATACTAGATTAACCGACTTTTGCGTACACCCTGGAGATGACGCTACAAATGCAATGTCCATGATGGTAAAAAATGGTTTGGGCAGGGTTCCGGTACTTGATAGTGGAAAGCTGGCAGGTATCGTCTCTCACAGAGA
>CAYTLC010000178.1:0-4189 GCA_964438395.1 uncultured Candidatus Scalindua sp. | reverse complement strand
GCTAAGAAAAAAGTAGCGGCTAAAAAGAAACCAGCAGCTAAGAAAAAAGTAGCGGCTAAAAAGAAACCAGCAGCAAAGAAAAAGGTAGCGGCGAAGAAGAAACCAGCAGCAAAGAAGAAGGCAGCCAAGAGAAGATAAGCACTAGAAGGAATCTTTTAAAATTTTAGGAGGTATTGTGAAGTATATTTACACGTCGCCAGATTGTCCGAAGTGTGACGCATTAAAGGAACGCTATAAAACGCAAAATACAGAATATGTTGAGAGAGACGCGGATAGGCTTAAAAATCCGGCGCACGATCGAGACGATATAGATGTAGAGGCGTTTGTACAGCTTTCAATGCAAAACATGGTTTTACCCGTAGAAATAGATAAATAGAAAAGATGCCCGCCTACTTTTAAGAAATTCTAATGAGTTTGCTTTTGGGAACAATATAAGCGCGTTGGTGGCTACAGTATTAACATGCAGTCTCCATAGCTATAGAATCTATAGTTGAGGCTTATGGCTTCTTCGTAAGAAGACGCGATATTTTCCCGTCCTGCAAAAGCAGATGCAAGTAGGATTAGCGTTGATCTCTGCAAGTGGAAGTTTGTTATTAATGAGTCAGTGAGTTTAAACTTGTATGGTGGATATATAAACAGATTGGTCCACCCTGAACTTTTTTCTGTTGTATAATTGCTAGCTATTGTTTCCAGGACTCTACATGTTGATGTTCCAGTGGCAAAAATTTTCTTCCCAAGTGATTTTGCTTTATTTATCGTATCGACAGCTTCTTCAGGAATATTATAAAACTCTTTGTGTATGTTATGTTGCCTAAAATCTTCTTTATGTATGGGTTTGAATGTTCCTAAGCCAACATGTAAAGTTATGTAAACTATCTTAATTCCTTTGCGAGATATTTCTTGCAGAAGATTTGGTGTAAAGTGCAGACCAGCGGTGGGAGCAGCAATTGCTCCCATTTTTTTTGCATAAATTGTTTGATAACGTTCATTATCGTATATTCCTTGTGATTTGTCACCTGAGGCTCTCTTTATATATGGCGGAAGTGGCATACGTCCGGACTTTTCAAGCATTTCTGCAAACTGTTTTTTGTCTTCAACTGCAATAATCCAACTCCCAGCATCATTTCGGTATAAAATCGTTCCTTTTACGCTATTATCAAAAGTAAGGAGTTCATTTTCCTTTAGCCTGTGGTTTGATTGTAGCAGTACTTCCCATCTGTTTTCCTCAATTTCCCTTATTATAAGACCTTCCACTCTGCCGCCAGTTGTTCTGGTACCTAGTATCCTCGCAGGGGCTACTTTCGTGTCATTCAGTACTAAAACATCTCCGCAATTTAAATATTCAACAATTTCATAGAATTTTCTGTGTTCAATTTTAGAGCTTTCCTTATGAAGAACAAGCAGGCGTGATTCATCTCTTTTTTCAGTTGGATATTGTGCAATGAGATGCTTCGGAAGATCGTAATCATAGTTGCTGATTTCATATGGAGTCTTATTCATAATTTTTATGCTCAAAAACGGATGGTTAGAAAGAAAAATTTATTATTCTTTGTTATACAACATGTTGACGTTTTTTTCAAACAAACATTAAATGTAGCAAGTAGTGGGAGAATCTAAAGTTAAATAAAAAAATAATATCAAAAAAAACCTTGACAACGGTGAGAAATGGTGTATTTTCCACCTAAATGGTGACAGGTGGGTAATAGTGGGGAATTGAAAAATGGCCATATTTACAGGAAAACATCTACATACTATTGACGAAAAAAATCGATTAGCCATACCTTCATCGATACGAAAATGTATGGATGAAGATACAGAGGGTAATGGGTTTTTTGTAACACCGGGTCTGGATAAGTGCCTTGCACTTTACACTCCACTTCATTTCAAAGCAATTTCAGAAAAATACAACGAACAAGCATCTACAAATAGAAAAGCGCGGAATTTCCAGCGCCATTTCTTTTCAAATTCAAAAAAAGTTGACTGCGACAAGCAGGGAAGAATTAACATTCACCCTCAGCACATAGACTATGCTGGCCTTAAAAAGGAAGTCATTATTGTTGGAGTAATGGACAGGATAGAGATATGGGATAAAAAATCGTGGGAGGAAGCTGAAGCAGGTAACAGTGAGAATTTTGAGAATGACGCGGAGGATCTCTTTCGTTTGGGATTTGTCCCAAGTCCGTAACGATATAAAACAGTTTTGCAGGATTCTGGTAATGAAAAAAGTGTTAATCAATGAATGCTCCTGATGATGACCTTTCACCGCATAGACCTGTTATGCTTGATGAGGTTATAGATTTCATTAAGCCGGGTAAAGGTGACATCATAGTAGATGCAACAATTGGTGCTGGAGGACATAGTTGTGAAATACTAAAGAAGATACAACCAGATGGGCTTCTTATTGGAATAGATAAGGATGCTGAGATACTGAAGATAGCAGATAGGTTTTTGTCAAAAATAGGTGATAACTATAAATTGTATCAAGCTGACTTCGCAGATTTAGGTTGTGTACTTGAAAAGTTAAAAATTAGTAAGGTCAATGGTATTCTGCTTGACCTCGGAGTTTCTTCGTTGCAATTGGATTCTCTGGAGCGTGGATTTAGTTTTAACAAAGAAGGGCCTTTAGATATGAGAATGGATAGAACAGAGGGTGTAACAGCTGAAGATTTGCTAAAGAGGCTTTCTGAAAGAGAAATGGCAGATGTCTTCTGGAAATACGGTGAGGAGAGAAAATCCAGACGTGTTGCCAGGGCAATCGTGTATGAGCAGAAAAAGGGAGTATCTATAAAAACAACGGCACAGTTGGCAAAAATTGCAGAAAAAGCATTATACGTACCGGGCAAGTATTCAAAGAAAAGAAAAATTCATCCTGCAACTCGCATATTTCAGGCATTACGAATAGTTGTAAATAATGAGTTAAAAAGCCTGGAGCAATTTTTAAATGATGCATGCGGTTTTCTGGCTGGTGGTTCAAGGATTGTAGTAATGTCATTTCATTCTCTTGAGGATCGTTTGGTCAAGAGAGCTTTCCGTGAGGGGAAAAATGCGGCTCTCCTGGAGATTCTGACAAAAAAACCTCTAATTGCTTGTGATTCGGAGATTAGAGAGAACGTCAGATCCAGGAGTGTTAAACTTCGAGCAGCAGAAAGGACATATTTATGAAAATTTGCAGATACGGTTGTATTCTTGTTATTTTTTTAATTATGGCAATCTTTACTATGACGGAAGGTTCAAGAAAAATACAGATCGGTTACGATATCACGAGAATGGAAAATGAACTGGTGAGGTTGTCGGAAGAGAGCAAAAAACTAAAATTCAAATCAGGCAAGTTAAGAAAACCGGACAAGATATCTATGAAGGTAAAAGATATGAAACTTGATCTGAGTGTCCAGGAAGAAGAGGACATTGCAGTTGCAAAAGAATCACATAAACATTTGGATAAATCACCGGGAAATAAAATAGAAGCTTGAGTTTTTCTACTTTCTAACTGGTAAGTTAAAAAACAAAAGAATGCCAAACTCAAAAATAATTCCAAAAAGTTATAAGATCAGGGCAAACATCTTGTGCTTCTGTGTTTTCGCAATTTTTTCTGCCCTTCTGTATCAACTGGTTCGTATACAGATCATTGATCATAAGAAATATTGTGATTTAGCATTCTCACAACAATGCAAAAAACAGGATATTCCAACAAGAAGGGGGCTTATTTTTGATAGAAAAGGGTCGAAGCTGGCAGAATCTATTCAGGTAGGTTCAGTCTTTGCGGATCCTTTATTCATTAAGGATAAAAAGAAGACTTCAAAAATATTATCTGATGTACTGGGTTTAAATAAAGCACAAGTCGCAAAGCTGCTAAACAAGAAGAAGAGGTTTGTCTGGATAAAAAGAAGAATATCAGATGAACAAGAAGAAGCGTTAAGGCAGTTACATCTTAAAGGTGTTAGTATAAGACGCGAGTACAAAAGGGTCTATCCTCACGATAAATTGTGTTCTCAGGTCTTGGGCTTTACCGATATAGATGAAAACGGTCTGGGAGGCATAGAAAGCTCGCTCAATCAGGTTATTTCAGGAAGTAATGGTTCCAGGGTAGTAGAAAAAGATGGTCGTCAACATCAGTTCTCAACTGTAAAAGGAGAGACTGTCTCTGCAAAATACGGTGACAGTGTCTTTTTGACTATTGATTGTAACATCC
>CAYTLC010000177.1:0-4228 GCA_964438395.1 uncultured Candidatus Scalindua sp. | reverse complement strand
ACCAATCTCTACTACTAAGAAACTGTTATCAGTTCTATCAAACTCACACTTCAAACCATACTTTTCAGGAATGTAAATAGCCCCCCCGTTTTCTAATATAAAAGGTTCATTATTTGACAGTTTATCACGATAGATCATTATTTCGTCTCTTGATTTACTGGAACACAAGATAAGATGAATACCTTTCTCCTTGAGAGATCTCAATGCCTTTTCTGCCTCACTGTAAGAATAGGTACTATGATCCAGCAACGTACCATCTAAATCAGTAAAAACTATTTTTATTTCATTATTCATATTGTATATAAATCCTCTTTCTTTGAGATAAGCGTTTCAACACTGATTATAGCATTACTTAACAACTTATATCAAAAGATATATCCAATGCCCTGGCAGAGTGTGTTATCATACCAACCGATATTCTGTCCACTCCGGCCTTCGCATATTCTTCAACATTCTCAATGGTAATATTACCCGACGCTTCTGTCAGTATCACCCTGCCAGTACCTGCTTCACGACTATTTTCAAGCTCCTTAACAATTCCTACTGCTTCATTTATCTTTGAAGGAACCATGTTATCAAACAAAATTATGTCAACGCCTGCATCTACCATCTCCTTGATCTGACATAAGTCTTCTACCTCTACTTCTATTAGTACTTCATTTGCTACCTGCTCTCTGGCTTTTTTTACAAGACTGCTTATATTACCGTTCTCTTTTTCCGGTTCCACAATTTCGAGATGATTATCTTTTATCAGAATCTGGTCATACAGTCCCATTCTATGATTAACTCCACCACCAATTTTTACAGCATATTTTTCCAGGTAGCGCCACCCGGGAGTTGTCTTCCGTGTGTCCAGAATTTGGGTTTTATACCCCTTGACTTTTTCCGCAAACTTATTAGTCGCTGTTGCAATGCCGGAAAGCCTCTGCAAAAAATTGAGTACCAGTCTTTCTGCCGACAACAGTGACAATGTTAAGCCCCTAACACTCGCAATTACTGAACCTTTTTCAACTCTTGATCCATCTTCAATACTTGCTTTGAAAACCAAATCCTTATCTATCTGTGAAAGGACATATCCTGCAACCGGCAGACCCGCAACGATACCGGTCTCTTTCGCTATTAATACACCTTCTGATTCTGAACCTTCAGGAATGAATATCCGGGAAGTAATATCCCCCGTACCGATATCCTCCTTTACAGCCAACCGAACAATATCTTCTATTTCTTCTAAATCAAATTCTGTCTGCATGTTTGCAAACTCCAACCTTTGTGTTAATTCGTGTAATTCGTGTCTACAGTTTCCATCCCCGTCTCCGACTGCAATTTCAGCACTCTGTCTCGTAGTTCTGCTGCCTTTTCAAAGTTGAGATCACTGGCGGCCTGAAGCATCTCCTCTTCAAGCTCTCTTATATATTCCTGGGTTACGTATTCAGCCTCATCTTCTTTAACCATCTGCCTTGCAATCTTTTTTGAAGCACTCTCATCTTCAATACTTTTTCTTATCCCCTTGCGAATAGTCTGCGGTGTGATGTTATTCTGTTTATTATGTTCAAGTTGAATATTGCGCCTTCTCTCAGTTTCATCCATAGCCTTCTGCATAGACTGAGTCACCTCATCAGCGTATAATATAACCTCCGCATTCACGTTTCTTGCAGTCCGTCCTATTGTTTGTACGAGAGATGTTTCGGAACGAAGAAACCCTTCCTTATCAGCATCCAATATTGCCACCAATGATACCTCAGGCAGGTCGAGCCCCTCTCTCAACAAGTTTACCCCGACAACGACGTCAAACTTTCCAAGCCGAAGGTCCTTAAGTATCTCTACCCGCTCAATAGCATTAAATTCTGAATGCAGATACATTCCTTTAAGACCCTCCTCTTTTATGTATTCACTCAAATCTTCTGCAAGCCGCTTGGTTAATGTTGTTACAAGCACGCGCTCTTTTTTATCTGCTCTCTTCCTGATCTGTTGCAGAAGGTCTTTAACCTGCGTCTTTGCAGGCAATATCCTTACTATTGGATCCAGAAGTCCTGTCGGCCGAATTATCTGCTCAACAACCTTACCATTGCACTTATTTAACTCGTACTCTGAAGGAGTCGCTGATACCAACAAAACCTGTTTAACTAATGATTCCCATTCATCGAAACGTAAAGGCCTGTTATCCAAAGCGGAAGGAAGCCTGAAACCATATTTCACCAAAGTCTCTTTCCGTGACCTGTCCCCCGCATACATTCCCCGAATCTGAGGGATCGCCACATGAGACTCATCAACGACCATGAGGAAATCATCTGGAAAATAATCAAGCAGTGAAAATGGACGATCTCCCGGCGCCCGGCCGCTAATATGACGGGAATAGTTTTCAATGCCATGGCAATAGCCTATCTCTGACAGCATCTCCATATCGTAACGTGTTCTTGCTTCCAGGCGCTGTGCCTCAAAATCCTTATTTTGAGAACGCAGCTCCTTCAACCATGCATCGAGCTCTCTTTCAATGGATTCGATAACTCCCTCAATCTTACCCTCAGGCATCACAAAATGCTTAGCCGGATATATAGATATCTCTTCCATCTCCTCTAGTTTATTTCCTGAAACCGGATCAATAATTGAAAGGCCATCTACTTCATCACCAAACAGTTCAATTCGATAGGCGAATTTTTCATATGCCGGATATACATCTATCACATCACCATTAACGCGAAATACACCACGTTCAAACTTAATATCACTTCTTTCGTAAAGTATGTTAACGAGTTTCAAGAGCAGCGTATCCCGCTCTATCTCCTGCCCCTTTTTTAACTGCACATACATCTCCCGATACTCCTCCGGAGAACCCAGACCGTAAATACACGAAACGCTTGATACTAATATCACGTCCTTACGTGACATAAGGGCACTTGTTGCTGCCAGGCGAAGGCGATCTATCTCCTGGTTTATTGTCGCCTCTTTTTCAATATAGATATCCCTCTGCGGGATATAGGCCTCCGGCTGATAATAATCATAATAGCTTACAAAATATCCCACCGCATTTTCCGGAAAGTACTCCTTGAATTCACTGTAAAGCTGTGCGGCGAGAGTTTTGTTATGGGACATCACGAGTGTCGGTTTATCCAGATTCTTTATAACATTTGCCATGGTGAAGGTCTTTCCTGAACCTGTCACCCCCATGAGAGCCTGGTTATTTTCACCTGATTCAAAAGCCTTTGTTATTCTTTTTATCGCCTCGGGCTGGTCACCCTGCGGTTCATATTCTGCTGATAATTTGAAGATAGACATATTATATAAATTAGCACCGCTTCGCTGCGCAATTGAAGATTGAGGGATTGAAGGATTCCATGTATATTAAATCTGTGTTAATTAGTGCCTAGCTGCCTTTATAAAGCTTTGTATTTTTATATCTAAGAATCCCCTCGTCGATTAATACTTTCACTACCGATGCGATAGGCACAGCAAGTAAAAGCCCCAGGAACCCTAATATTTGACTACAAATCAAGATTGCCAGTATAATGGCAACCGGATGCAATCCCAGTTTGTCACCTACAATTTTTGGCGTCATTACCGTACCTTCCAGAAGTTGTCCAATACCAAAAACCAGTACGACAAGCAGTATATGAGTAAAATCCTGAAACTGAATAAAGGCCAGGATGATAGCAGGTATCAGCCCAAGCCCGATTCCAACATAAGGTATCATATTTCCAAACCCGCCCACTAATGCCAGCAGAAAAGACATTGGAATCCCTATGACAGTAAGCCCTATACCATAAATGATAGAGAGGATTGCACAAACCGCCATCTGTCCCCTGAAAAACGCTTTAAGGTTACCATCTATCTTGCTGATAATACCGGATATCTTCTCTTTCTTTGAAGCCGGCAGCAACCCCTCACCTTTTGACATCGCTAAATCAAAATCCTTCAGGAGATATACCATAACAACCCCGAATACCACAACGTTCATAACTATTCCAAAGAAACCAAACGTACTGTAAAATACGTTTTTCATAATCCCCAGTACAAAGTTCATAGCTTCAGGCACATACTTTTTCATCTTAAGTACAGGATCAGGAATGCCATGTTTTGTATCAACTGGTTCTTTAGTCGCGACCTCTTTTACCTTTTGTGGTTTTCCGTCGTTAATTTCATTTCCATCAGCTGCCTGGATTTGCAGTTTTGATTTAAGGAATATTCCAACTTCAGTATCGCCGTATTCTTCTATTACCTTTCCTACTTTTTC
>CAYTLC010000176.1:0-4236 GCA_964438395.1 uncultured Candidatus Scalindua sp. | reverse complement strand
AAGTATATTTTGAATAATATAATTGCAACTACAATACCATACTGAAATTTTTTGTTGTATATCATTTAACTGTTGGTAGTTAACTCATCGACAAATATCGATACATCCTGATTTCTTTGTATTTTATGTGCCCTGTTTTGAAGCAGAGATCCAATCTTTATGCCAGAAGTGTATCATTATGATTGAGACGGAACTGGTGTTGTGGAAGCTATATTGAATGTGAAATTAAGGGGAAAATACACCCTAGACATCTTTTCTAAAAAGAGGAATATGGAGTTCATCATCCACGATGATGATGCGTATTAAAGCAGTGACACGGTCACTGCACTCCAAAAAAGGAAGATTTGTTTCAACATTTGAAGATTACAATGAAGGTTCAGTCTTGTTAGCACCAGTCCATACCGTCACTAGCGGGAAGTACGTTTTTCTGACTGATGGTCTTGAAGTGTTTAGTCCAATCCTACCTGCCCGAGTGTATCGCACAGGCAGGTAGAAGTGAACCGGTAAAGTATTGAAGTGTATGTAAGTAAACGGCAATAGCTATAAACCGCAACACGCTATGCCGGTATTTGTAGTCAGGAAGCTTCTAATCGTTTCTCCAGGGCATCTATCTCATCTTTAAGCCCATCAGGGAGTCTATCACCAAATTTAGCCAGGTGCTCCCTTATTAAAGGTATCTGTTTTTTCCACTCTTCGGTGTCCACTTTCAAGAGTTCATCTACATCACTATCCGAGATGTCCAGACCGTCAAGGTCCAGTGCATCCTTAGTAGGGACCCATCCAATTGGTGTCTCTTCGGCCTTTCCCTCACCGCAAACTCTTTCAATTACCCATTTCAAGGCACGACTGTTTTCGCCATAACCCGGCCAGAGGAACTTGCCATCTTCGCCCTTACGAAACCAGTTGACATAGAAAATTTTAGGTAAATTATCAGGGTCGGTCTTCTTTCCCATATCCAGCCAGTGTTTGAAATAGTCTCCCATATGGTAGCCGCAGAATGGCAGCATTGCGAATGGATCGTATCGCAGCTCTCCCACCTTGCCGGCTGCAGCTGCAGTTTTCTCAGATGATGCTATAGAGCCCAGGAAAGTTCCATGCTGCCAGCTGAATGACTGGTGAATCAATGGCACAACAGTCGGCCGTCTACCACCAAAAAGAAACGCAGATATTGGAACACCCTTTGGGTCTTCCCACGCGGGATCAATTACAGGGTTTTGACATGCATGTGCTGTGAAACGTGCATTCGGATGAGCGGCTGGAGTACCTGTCTCAGGTGTCCACTCATTACCTTTCCAGTCTGTTAATTTAGCAGGCGGTTCGTCTGTCATCTCCTCCCACCATACATCACCATCTTCTGTATAAGCTACATTCGTAAAGATGCTGTTCTCCTTCATCGTAAGCATACAATTTGGATTTGTCTTCATTGATGTCCCCGGTGCAACCCCAAAATAGCCGGCTTCAGGATTTATCGCATACAGACGGCCATCTTCACCGAATTTCATCCACGCAATATCGTCACCGACACATTCTACTTTCCATCCGGGAATAGTTGCGTTCAGCATTGCCAGATTAGTTTTACCGCAGGCACTCGGAAATGCAGCGGTAATATATTTCTTTTCTCCCCCCGGAGGTGTGATGCCGAGTATAAGCATGTGTTCGGCAAGCCATCCTTCTTCTCTTGCCATCGAAGACGCGATACGTAATGCGAAACACTTCTTCCCTAATAATGCGTTTCCACCATATCCTGAACCATAGGACCAGATGGTCCTTTCTACAGGAAAGTGAGTAATGTATTTGTTATCCGCATTACATGGCCAGGGTACATCCTGTTGACCCTCTTCCAATGGGCTGCCAACAGAGTGAAGACATGGTATGAAAACACCATCATCACCCAGCACATCTAAAACCGGTTTTCCCATGCGTGTCATTATTGTTAAATTGTTTGCAACATATGGAGAATCTGTAAGTTCTATACCAATGTGAGCAATTTTTGAACCGAGCGGCCCCATACTGAAAGGAACAACGTACATGTTGCGCCCTTTCATAGAACCTGTGTAAAGCGCAGTCATCTCTGCTCTCATTTCATCCGGATCACGCCAATTATTGTTTGGGCCGGCATCTTCCTCTTTTTCTGTACATACAAAAGTTCTATCTTCTACTCTGGCAACATCTGCAGGATCTGAAATTGCCCAATAACTGTTTGGTCTTTTATCCTCATTTAATTTAACATATGTACCACTTTTAACCAGCAGATCAGCCATCTCATCATATTCTTCCTTGCTGCCATCACACCAGACAACCTGATCAGGTTGACACATTCCTGCCATTTCGTCTACCCATGCCATAAGTTTTTTATTATTTGTCAGCGGGGTTGTGCTGCCCATAGCATCTCCTGTCTATTTATAAAGTTTTATTTACAACCTCTGTGATAAAATATTCTATAAGGATCTAAAGCGTCATTCTAAAACAAAATACCATTAATTTCCAACCTATTTTTGATATTTAAGATTACTTTTTCCTGATGAAAATTGAGTCGATTACTATATAATGAATGGCCCTTAGAATCCCTTTAAATGTTAGTTATATTAGCGTTAAACGCCGGAATATCTTGCTCCGGAAGGAGTGTTTAACAATATCAATATTTGTACTTATTAGTTAAACCCGGGAGTTGTAAATTACTTTCAGGAATATAAGATGAAAAGATTGTGTGTGTATTGTGGATCAAGCTCAGGAATGCGGCCTGATTACGCGCAAGTGGCCAGACAACTGGCACGTGCCATGGTTAATAGAAATATCGATCTGGTATATGGCGGCGCAAGTGTAGGTATAATGGGTGAAATTGCTAATGCTGTTCTTGAAGAAGGCGGAGACGTAATCGGTATAATCCCGAAAGGATTATTTAGAAAAGAGGTTGCACATACCGGCATTACAGAATTGAGAGAGGTTGATTCTATGCATGATCGGAAGTCATTAATGGCTGATCTGTCCGATGGTTTTATTGCTTTGCCCGGAGGCTTAGGTACGATTGAAGAGATCTTTGAAATTATAACATGGTCACAGTTGGGGATGCACCGGAAGCCGTGTGGCCTGCTGAACGTATGCCACTACTACGACAAGCTGATCGGTTTTCTTGACCATGCCGTCTCAGAACAATTTATTAAAGAGGCCCATCATTCCACAATCCTTGTGGATGAGTGCCCGGAAGCATTACTGGAAAAGTTTGAAGTATACGAAGCCCCTGAAACAGTTAAATGGGTTGACAGAAAAAGTACTTAAAATACAATATGAAGACATATGTACTTATATTTATCTTACTCTTTGCCTCGATTGTTGTGATATTAAAATTGATCACATCACCATCTTCGGTCACTGCCCCCGAATCTCCTCTTAATGGAATGAGACATGACACAGAAGTGCCGGCATATCAGTATATTGATGAATCATATTATAAGCAAAGTACGAACAAGGAAATAGATGACCCGGAATTGATGGCTTTTGCAAGAGCATTTGTTGATGTACAATCATATATGCATAAAGCTGGTAGTAATGCGCATTATAGCGAAACGAGTAAGATTGTTCAACGCCACGGTTTAAGTGTAGAGAATTATACAAAGATAGCATCACGAATGAACAAGAATTCAGATTTTCAAACTAAAGTTCAAAGAATGATTAACGAAGTTAACTAACCTAACCATAAGAGATCCATAATGAAAATAAAACAGATCCAATATATATTTATAATACTTATAATCGTTTTTTCAGTGAATAAAACAACCTATGCGATTGGGAAAATTGTAAATTACTTCCTGGACAACCCAAACGCGTGGGACGACACAAAGCGGGTTACGCGTAGTACACCAGAGAAAGTTGTAGTAGAAAACGGACTGAAAGGGCTGGTGTTTAAGCTTACAGACCTGACACCAGGGGATGTTGTTGCGTTAATCTTTCTTGATGCAAAAAAGGTAGAAAAATTCAGTAGTGAGAGATCTTGTGATGCTGGTGACAAACTAATAAAAGGTAAGAACAGAATTGTGTCTGTTATTACTAAAAATCACGGCAATCGCAAAGAATTTCATTATAGATTCTTATTGCAAAGAGAAACGAATCGTATGCCAATTGATATATATAATAACGGTGAAGCTGTTTTTGAAAGCAGTTATGACGGCACTAAGCCAGTTGTTAACATGTCAGATCTGTCCGGTATTAAGCTTTTAGAGATTGATGTACGTTAATTTG
>CAYTLC010000175.1:0-4262 GCA_964438395.1 uncultured Candidatus Scalindua sp. | reverse complement strand
TGTATTATATGATAATAACGCTTATAGAAAAGCGTTAGAAATCTGTTCTAGTTTTTTAATACTTTTAAACGATGTAGAATTTCTACTAAATTTTATAATTTTAGTTAATATTGTTAGAGAGGGCATACTATGGTTTTAAAAACAAAAAGAATTTTTTTAGCACTGTTTTGTGCAGTATTTATTTTTGGGTTCTCTGTAGTTTCCACGGCTACTGCAGAAGTAAATCCATTCGCAACTAATGATTCTGATACTGTCATTAAATTAGTTGCTGATGACGGCAAATGTGGCGGTGAAGGAAAATGTGGTGGCTAAGGTAAGTGCGGTGGTGAAGGAAAATGTGGTGGGTAACATATTGAAGATATGTTGATATTAAAATATCATCTGTTCAGCGGGCCTGAATGGCCCGCTGAATATCTTTAGAAGCATATTCAGCATATTGTCAGTTTGAAAAATCTAAATAATGCTTATAAACAAACGTGCATTTCTTTTACGTGTGGCAGGTCTTATTACCACTCTTTTTTTAACCCCAATTAAAGTACGTGCAGCAAAGCAACTCCCTTCAGTACAACTCAATGATCCCTGGAAAACTATCGATTCTGTCCAAAATCATCTCTTCCCATCAGAATCAGATTCTCCCGGAGCAAAAGAGATCAATGCGATAACATATTTACAAAATATTATTGCAAGCCACACGATAGAGCATGATGAGAAGAAATTTATCATGAATGGTGTTAAATGGCTGAATGATCTTTCGCTTGAAAAACAGGAAGCCGTTTTTACTCAATTATCATATTCACAACGCACGGAGATGCTGCATCAAATCACAAAGACCAAAGCAGGCCGGAAATGGATTTCTAAACTACTAACTTTTATTCTAGAGGCATTGCTGAGTGACCCTATCTATGGCGGTAATCCTGCTGGTATTGGGTGGAAATGGTTAAACCATCACCCGGGGTTTCCACGTCCGCCTAAGCATAAACCGTATTGGAACCTAAAAAAAGTATGAATACTGATTTTGACGTTTGTATTGTCGGGAGTGGAGCCGGGGCTGGCCCAGTTGCTCTGACTTTAGCTGAAGCAGGATACTCTGTGGTTGTTCTTGAAAAAGGTCCATGGTTCGAGGAGAAGAACTTTTACAAAGATGAGCTTGCCTTTAAGTACGACGCTTACATGCCGGACTTAAAAGATGAACAGCATGTGATAGAGAAACCAGATGGAAACGGGGGATGGAATCGTAAGTCGACTTCTGAAACAGGAAGAAGTTTCTGGAGGGGCAACTGTGTTGGAGGCTCATCCAATTTCATGAGTGGCTTTTTTTATAGGCTAAAGCCTGAAGATTTTCGACTGCTTTCAACATTTGGTCCTATCGAAGGTGCTAACCTTGTAGATTGGCCTATTTCATACGATGAGCTGGAGCCTTATTATACTAAGGTAGAATCAATAGTTGGAGTATCTGGCCGTGTTATTCAGCATCCAAATCTTGAACAACGCTCTACCAGTGACTTCCCATATCCTCCTACACTCGAACACCCGTTTTCCGGATGGTTTGATGATGCCTGTCATAACTTGGGATTGCACCCGTTACCAACACCAAGAGCAATTCTATCAAGTATGAACAAGATGCGTCAGAGTTGTAAATATTCAGGCTGGTGTGGCAGCTATGGTTGTGCAACAGGAGCTAAAGGAAGTTCCCGGGCAGCACTTTTAAACCCTGCTATTAAAACCGATCGTTGTGAAATCAGACCACATTCCAAGGTCTACAAACTTAAGAGCAATTTGCAAGGCAGTGTAATTGCTGCTGAATATTATGACAAATCAGGCAGTTCACAACAAGTGAACGCTAAGATATTCGTTGTTGCATGTCAGGCAATCGAGACATCACGTTTATTACTGAGTTCCTCCGGGCCTCGTCACAGGAATGGTCTTGCAAACAATAGTGGACAGGTGGGCAGAAACCTTGTTTTCTCTGCAGGAGGTACAGGCGGTGGTGATTTTCTTTATGAAAATATGAATCAGAGTAAAGCAGAATCACTTAAATACCAGGGTAGGTTTGTTAACCGGGGACTACAGGATTGGTATGTTATTAACGATCCTGAATGGGGAAAGAGACAGAAGGGCGGTACTATTGACTTTCTACTTGAACATCCCGGCCCTATTGCAAAGGCGATTGACCTGAAATGGGATAATAGCAACAATCTAATATGGGGCAAAGAGCTTAAGCAGTCACTGAAAACACATTTCACGACAAAACGTCATATAAAATACGAAATATTCTGTGATTGGTTGCCGACAGATAACTGCTTTGTTAACCTTGATACTCAGGTTAAGGACAAATGGGGTACTCCTGTGTCTCGAGTTAGAGTTGGATATCATTCACATGATATTAAGGTAGGCAAATATCTGGAAGAAAAAGCAAATAAGGTCTTAAGAGCTATGGACTTGACAAATATTCACTCCAGCATTAGCGGTTCCGCACCTCCAAACCTGGTAGCCGGTGGGTGCAGATTTGGAACCAATCCTGAAAATTCTGTTCTTGACCCGGATTGCCGGGCACACGATTGTGAGAACCTATACGTGACTGATGGAAGTTTTATGCCAACAGGTGGAAGCGTTCCCTACACCTGGACAATTTACGCGAACGCCTTTCGTGTCGCAGATAAGATTGTCAAACATCTGGGAGGATAAGTACAATGTTAACATATCTTTCTATTTAAGTGGAAACGAGTCGATATCCTTTTTTAATACACCTTTCCATAGCCCAAACATTTTATCCGGTTCTACATCCTTAACCTTGGTTATCATCTGTACTTTTATCTGATCTGGTCTTGGCGGCCTCCAGAGCATTGCCATATAATCACCGACACCACCAACATTTTCTGAAGAGGCCACGATAATATTCTGCTTTGGAAATCCAAGCGTTATCAAAATATTCTCAGATTTTTCCTGCAGGTCACCTCTTCCATGAAGGAAAAGATATACATTCTTTTCTGGATCTATTTTACCAGTCTCTATTTGCTCCATTACAACTCCAATATAAAAAATAGTTCCAATTGCAATAATTACCCATAGTACTTTAAACTCATCAAATCTCAACCTCTCTATTATCAGCCGGGCTTTCCCCTTTTCACGTGCCTTCATTACACCTCCTATTATAACGTGTTACCACAATGCTTACAATAATGTGCATCATCATCATGCCATCTGTAACCGCACCCTTCACAAACATTTGATGAAACTTTATTATGATGGCCCATGGCTTTTGTCATTTCAGCAGTAACAATTCCTGTTGGTACTGCAAGTATACCATACCCCATCACCATTATTACCATTGATATCACTTTACCAATATGTGTATGTGGGGTTACGTCACCATATCCCACAGTTGTCAAGGTTACAACGGCCCAGTAGATACTTTCCGGAATATTATTAAAACCGTTTTCCTGAGATTCTACGATATACATTACAGAACCAAATATAATAACAATTGTTATAACAGAGAATAGAAATACAGTAATTTTTCTCCGGCTTGACCTTAAAGCATCTATGAGCAATTCAGATTCACCAACGTACTTAACAAGCTTGAGTACACGGAATATCCTGAGCACTCTCAGGATGCGCACTACAAGCAGAACCTGACTGCCTGGTATAAATAAGCTGATATAGGTTGGGACTATAGAAAAGAGATCAACTATCCCGAAAAAACTATGTGCGTAGGCCACTGGTCTTTTGCAGCAAATCAACCTTAAGATATACTCAATAGTAAATATTATTGTAAAAATCCATTCTGCTATATGCAGTATATATCCATACTCTTGCTCTATAGAACCTACTGTGTTAAGAATTACTGTTATTACACTCAAGGCAATAATAACTATCAGGGAAATATCAAATGATTTGCCTGCAACACTGTCCGCCTTGAATATAATTTCATACATGGCCTCCCGCCAGCTATGCCCTTTCTGTTCTACAATCCCTTTTTGGTTGATACTCATTTTGTTAATACCTGTTTAAATTAATCAGCCTTTTGCCTTTAGCGGTTCACTGTCAAATTTAATACCAAGCCAACCTGTTTTTATAAAATTACGAATATTCTGATGATCACTGTTTTCAGGATGCTTCACTACATCGTTTCGATAGTAACTGCCAAAGCAGGACAGTGTCTCTTCCTGAGTCAAGCTATGAAGCCGTGCAAATAAGAAAATTTTACAAGACCCGGAGTTTTGACCCGCCTCATTAACCAGATCACCATTCTTGAACGATGT
>CAYTLC010000174.1:1639-4263 GCA_964438395.1 uncultured Candidatus Scalindua sp. | reverse complement strand
CCTTGTAGAGAAACATCTGTGCCAGTACCTGGTTTGTGAATGAACCATCCATAATGCGGGATGGGTGGCCGGTCGCGTTACCAAGATTTACAAGGCGACCTTCTGAGAGAAGAATAATGTAATCTTCAGCATCATCTGATCTATAGACTTTATGGACTTGAGGTTTCACCTCTTCCCATCTCCAGTTGTCACGCATGAATTGAGTGTCTATCTCATGATCAAAGTGACCGATATTACAAACGATGGCTCCCCGTTTTACGGCAGCAAGCATGTGACGATCGCATACGTTCACGTTGCCTGTAGTTGTTACGATCAAGTCGGTCTTTTCCAACAACTGTTTATCAATACTCTCAGGAGAGCCGTTGTTGTTTCCATCAATATAAGGAGACACAACTTCGTATCCGTCCATGCATGCCTGCATACCACAGATAGGATCAATCTCGGAGATCTTTACGATCATCCCTTCCTGACTCAAACTCTGGGCAGATCCTTTACCGACGTCACCATAACCAACAACCAAAGCTTTTTTGCCGGAAAGAAGAGCATCCGTTCCACGTTTAATGGCATCATTCAAACTGTGACGACATCCGTACTTGTTATCATTTTTTGATTTAGTAACTGAATCGTTAACGTTGATGGCCGGGACCTTTAACTCTCCTTTTTCCATCATGTCGAACAGTCTGTGAACACCGGTTGTGGTCTCTTCCGTTATACCATGAATTATATCAAGCATCTGCGGGTACTTCTCGTGCACCATGGCAGTGAGGTCTCCACCATCATCAAGTAACACGTTTGCATCCCACGGCTTGCCATCCTTCAGAATAGTCTGTTCTATGCACCATGACCCTTCTTCCTCTGTCTGACCCTTCCACGCATATACAGCAACGCCGGCAGCAGCCATAGCCGCAGCGGCATGGTCTTGTGTGGAAAAAATGTTACATGAAGACCAACGTACTTCCGCCCCTAAAGCGACAAGTGTTTCAATCAATACAGCAGTCTGTATTGTCATATGGATACAGCCGATAATTTTAGCGCCCTTAAGGGGTTGCTCACTCTCATATTTTTTTCTAAGGCTCATTAAACCGGGCATTTCACCTTCGGCGAGGGTAGTTTCACGACGTCCCCATTCCGCCAGGTTTATGTCGGCAACCTTGTAATCTAACGTAAGGGTAGTCATATCATAATTCCTTTAATAAAAGTTACAAATAAGTGTTTAATAAAGAGTAGTTGTCGAGTTTGAGCGACAAACGGAAAATTTGTTTTTTTAAATTGAACGTTGCATCATATAGTAAAAGGGTTTAAATTTTCAACTATTTTTTCCAGATTAGCCAGAATAAGCTGTTTTGTTACTAAAAATGACCTCTTTAGTGCAAAAATTACTTACCGAAATATCCTCAAAATCAAATGTATAAAAACAAAAACACCGTAACCAATTAATTTATAGCAAGTTACAAAAAACGCATTAATAAGTTTTTTTGGTACAATTGTTGCGATTTAACCTTGTGAATTTCGAATCGATTTTATGTGACTTGTTTGTATAAGTAGATATAATCCGAGTTTTGAAGAATTCGGCAAAGTTCGATTTCCTAAATGTATACTTTTTAATTTATTAGGGAGAAAACGATGGAGAGAGACGAAGCGGTTAATGAACTTCAAAAAGAGAGCCTACAAGGACTATCAGACAAAGACCTCCTCTTCCTTATTGAAAGCTATGTGACCAAGCGGAATGATTATGAGAATATAGCAAGTTTGATAAACGGAGATGAAGATGTAATTGCTAAAATGATCGACAGCGACAGAGTCTTCAACAAAGTGATGAGCTGTACAGAGAGTATTCTGTCTATATCTCCATATTTTCTGTTTTCATTGCTTTTGAGAAGGGCATTTAAGGAAAAAAGAAAGGATGTAAAGTTTATTGAAAAAACGATAGATGTTTTAAACAGCATGGAGCCGGTTATTCCGTGGGATCAAAACAGGCTCATGAGCTTGCTTGAAGACGCTCATGTTTCAAACTATATTGCAAACATGCTGGCACAATTTATAGAGAGTTCAAAATTGTTCGGTATGGGAGATGATGAGAAAATAACACATCAATATATAGTAGATATGATTACAGATTCTCTACATTCTGATAATCTTGAAAAGTTTCACATTTACTGTCATATCGGTAATTATACGCTCTTTCTGACGGGAATGATTCCGGAATATATCAAGTACAGGTATGAACATAAACGAAGACCTGTTGATAAACAGTATTACGTAGGTTACGGAAAAACATATTACGGTCTTGCATCGGGACATACCAATGCAAGAAAAAACAGGCTTACAGGCACACTATCACAATTATCAGAAGGTTTTGAGGCAATTGCACAGGTTTTAAGTTTTATGAACAAAGAGTATCTTCATCCTGAAAAGGCTGTGCTTGCATAATAATCTGCTAACTATTCGATACCAGAGGTAACAATGCGAATCAGACACCCTTTGATAAACGAGTTACAAAAGAAGATAGAAAAGACCTATGCACTGGATACGGGAATTACCAATATAGAACAGTATATTATTGGTGACAAAGGTTACGAAGAGTTCTATGCAAAGGAAGAGATCAGAACAGTTGTTAATAGTCG
>CAYTLC010000174.1:0-1539 GCA_964438395.1 uncultured Candidatus Scalindua sp. | reverse complement strand
CAGAACAGATCATTAAAGTTGAGTGAATTTGACAGAGAATATATAAGGCACCATCTCTTTTACAAAAGAGAATTTGATGTTGAGGACACTTCAGAAAGAAAAAGATATGAGGATGCCGGAAAGTTCGGCATGATGTATACAGAATATATCGACCGCCTCCCACAGGAAGATCGTCTGCGTGATTTACGTCAGTTCAGCAGAATGACCTGCCCATCCAAGATTAAACACATCCAATCAGCAGGGAATTAGCTTCATAGTTTTTCCTCCCTTTAGCCACAGTAGAGACATTCAGTGCTGTAACATAAACCACTCAAGCATTGTAAGAATAGATATTAATCAAGCTGACCCATTACCTAAATCAATAAATGTCAAGGCCATTTATAATCTGCTCGGGATTACGACAGACAAGAGCCATGGCACCTTCTTCTCCTACAATGCGCGAAGCACTCTCTACTGCTTCAGACAAAATCGGAGGCCTTCCACGAAGCGAATGTGTATCGGAAGCAATAAAATGCACCAATCTTTTCTTTAACAGCCACTCAGCACATTTTCTATCTCCACGGTTTGCCCTTTTTGACAAGCAATTCGCATTAATCTGCACACGAGCGCCAATTATAACCAGCTGCTCCACAAGTTCCGGTTTTCTTTGAAATGCCGATATTCTTTCCGCATGTGCAATGATTGGAATAATACCGTTGGCCTTGAGGTTGAATATAAATTTATCACTACCGGGAGGGATGAAGGCAAAAGGAAACTCAAGAAGGATGAACTTCCCGCCATTGTTGATCGTAAGTACATCCCCGTTTTTTACACTCTCTACCAATCCCTCACTAATGTGTATCTCTGCACCGGGGAATATATCAATGTCAATTTGTTGCACCACCAACTGCGTATTAAGTGCATCAACCGCTTTAATTATCTCAGCACTTTTCGGCTCGTATACTCCATTATTCGAATGCGGTGTTGCAACAATCTTCTTAATTCCATCATTTGCGGCGACTTTGCAAAGTTCAATTGATTCCTCCATTGTTTCCGGCCCATCATCTATGGAAGGAAGTATGTGTGTGTGTATATCTATCATAAAGAGATTTTTACTATTTTATACTTATCTAACATTTTATCAGTTAGTAACTACTCACCAATCATTTGCACAACTACATTGCGCCTTCTCGGCTTGTTATCAAAATCTATCACAACTACCTGCTGCCATGTTCCCAGTAGAAGCTTGCCGTTATCAAAAGGCACGGTGAATGAAGAGCCAAGCATGGCCGCACGAACGTGGGCATAACCATTGCCATCCCCCCACGCCTCATCATGATGATACGTAACCCCGGTAGGAGCCATTTTTTCGAAGGCTTCGGGCAGATCCTTGAGTAAACCCGGTTCGTACTCAATAGATGTAATGCCAGCTGTAGAACCGGAAACAAAAACGGTGAGATTACCACGTTCGAGTTCTGCTTCCTCCAGGACTTGTTCTACCTGCGGCGTGATATCAATTATGTCTGTGTGTCCACGCGTAGATATCTCTACAGAATCAGT
>CAYTLC010000173.1:0-4297 GCA_964438395.1 uncultured Candidatus Scalindua sp. | reverse complement strand
TACGATACATTCCCAGGTTTCGTTTCCCGTCATGCGGGTCGTAAGTAAAAACCTGTGGCAGGGTGATGAAAGGCCCGCCGTCATCAGGCCAGCTGGTTATAACCGGGAGATCATCCAGGTTCGGCTGGCTGACTACTTGCTGAGAGGTGGGGCTGAATGTCGTCCTGGGAAGGGCGCTGATAATTCGCTTTGTTGTTCCGGGATGTTTGAAAAATACCTTTGGATTTGGCGGCATAGCATCTTCCATAAACGTAATCAACTCCTCGCCAAGTTGGTCCGGATGTTTGCCCAGTGCCAGTTCAATACGTTTGTCGCTGGCAAGGACGTTCATAGCCAGTGGAAATTTAGCGCCTTTTACATTTTCAAAAAGTAGAGCAGGCATTCCCTGTAGTAAAGCCCTGATGGAAATTTCAGTAACTTCCAATCTGGCGTCCACTTCGGTTTTGATACGTACGAGTTCGCCGTTTGCGTCAAGATGTTTGATAAAGTCCTGTAATGAATATATTTTCATTGGTTTTAGGGCTCAAGTTATTAAAACAGTATACTATAAAATCAGGCTAAATAAAACCAGTGTAAAAACCAAGAGGATTTGTTTGACAAGCGTGTGGAATAGGGGAGATACCGATTTGCGAATACAAAAGAAAAGCATCTAAGGAAGGCATGAATTTCAGGAGAAAAACTTAGAACAACTCCTTTCCTCAATTCCTGAGTTTCCCTACTGAGTCGGACCTGAAGGCTTCTTCAAGGGGTGCCTCGGGCGGCCTGCTTTCCTCAGCAGGAGACTTTTCCCTTTGCGTTCCTGGCGCCTTCTTGCCCTCGGCGCCTTTTGTCCGGGGAGCGTTGAACTATTTTTTCTTTTTAACTGTCAGCTTTTTTGTCGTGGTTTTTTTTGCTGCTGCCGGCTTCTTTGTTGCCACAGCCTTCTTGCCGGTTTTAGATATCATTTCATTTATCTCATTACCGGATTCTGAAAAGCGCTGTTTCAATGTATCCAGTTCAGTGCGGAGACTGGTATAATCTGTTCGAAGTTGTTTCAAAACCTGAAGCTCTTCCTTCATATCTTCAAACTGTTTGGCAATCGTTTCATTAAGCTTATCTACCACAACATGCTGAAAGTATGTCTCTAATACTGCACTCATTTTACCACCTCCATTTTATATAACAAAATATAAGTCCTGATTCTCTGAAATGTTACTCTCTATAATGTATTCTCAGGTAATTTTCAAGGATTTTTCTATAAAACCCAAAGCCTTATTTAGGTTTTCTATAGAAAAACCGCTGTTTTCCGTTTTTACATTTACAAGTAATAGCTCGTTCTCTGAGTCTGTTTTAACTGCATTTGTATCTTGCGGATCTATTATTCTGATCCTTGGATAACCCTCTTCTCTATATCCTTCAACCAAAACAACATCTACATCATTAAAGTGTGCTTCGATAATTTCATTTAGTGTAAGTGGATTTACAGTCTTCTTCATGACTACAAACTCACTTTGTGTTGAAATCGCGATAGAATCTGCACCTGATTTTGAATACTTGTATGTATCCTTGCCTTCGTGATCAATATCAAATTTTCTGATGTTGTACTTGAGGGTTCCTACTCTGTATCCCTGCTCTTTTAATTTTGGGATGAGATCTTTGAGCAGGGTTGTCTTACCTGCATTCTGCTTTCCTGCGATTGATATGATTGTTACTTCTTTAGAACTCATCTGGCATCTTACTTATCTCTTCAGCGGTGAAAACCGGCCCTTCCTTACAAACATAAGTGCAACCAATGTTACATCTACCGCATTTTCCCAGACCACATTTCATCCTGTTCTCAAGAGTGGTGTAAACTTTGTCATGTTTGAAACCGAGTTTATCCAGTACCGGTAACGTAAACTTAATCATAATGGGAGGGCCGCATACGATAGCGATTGTATCATTACTGTCAGGTGCCGCCTCTTCCACGACTGTTGGAACAAAGCCAACCTTGCCGGTCCACTCAGGTGTTTCTCCACCTGGGTCAACAGTAGTCACAAGGTTAATATCATCTCTTGCATCCCACTCCTTAAGTTCGTGTTTGTATACCAGGTCATCAACTGTTTTTGCTCCATATATAATGGTAACATCTTTATATTTATCACGAAGGTCGAGGCAATTCCAGATAACGGATCTCAATGGAGGCAACGCAATACCACCTGCAATAAACACAAGGTTCTTGCCTTCCCATTTTTCTATAGGAAACACATTTCCGTATGGTCCTCTGAACCCAACAGTGTCGCCAACGTTCAGTTCTCTTAATGCTTTGGTAACCCTGCCCGCTTCTCTGAATGTGCACTCAATGTAGTCTTCCCTTGTCGGTGACGAGGCGATACAGAAAGTACTTTCGCCGGCACCAAAAACTGAATAGAGCCCGAACTGTCCGGTCTGAAATTTGAAATTCTTACCCTCTTCTTCGTCTGAGAAGTTGAGCCGGAATGTCCTTACGCCGGGCGCTTCATCTGTCATATCGCTGATAGTCATTAGATATGGTCTGTATATGTTGTCCATCTTTATTCCTTATTTCCCGGCTTCGGTTTCAATTAGTTCAAGCATTTCGGATATATTCATGTCTGCAGGGCAAACACGTGAGCATCTTCCGCATCCAACACAGAGTGTACTGTCAAACTTTTCAACATAATATTTAAACTTATGCATGATCCTCTGTCTCCATCTCATCCCTTGTGTTGATCTCGGGTTGTGTCCGGATGTGTGCATGGTAAACATTGTAAACTGGCATCCATCCCAGTTCTTTACCCTGTCACCTTTGGTCATCGTACATTCATCAACAATATCGAAGCAGTGACATGTGGGGCAGACAAATGTACACGCTCCACAGCCGATACATTTGTTTGAAAAATCATCCCATACATTGTGTTCGAAATTTTCATCAAGCCACGGCTTTACTTTTTTAAGATCAAATTTTTCTTCGACTGTTGCAACCTGTCGGTCAGGTGTACCTGAAGGCGCGTCTGAAAAAACAGATTCCATCTCCTTTACAAGGTTTTCACCCTTTTCGGTTACGGTTTCAACCAGATATTCATCGTTGGAGATTTTGGTAAGCAGTACATCGCTTCCTTGCTTTGCATCAGGGGCCAGTCCTACAGATGTACAGAAGCAGTAACTATCACACTTATCACACGAAATAGTTATTATGGTAACGGCTTCCCTTCTTTCAACCCAGAATTTGTCAACGCAATCCCAGTTAAAGACCTTATCCATAACAGGCAGACTGAATGCGTCACAGGGTCTTGATCCGAAGATGACGGATTTAACGGCGAAACCTTCAGGCTCTTTCATCTCAACCTTATTTTTGTCAATTGTATAAGATAGGATTTTTTCCGTCTTTGGAAGGAAGTATTCCTTTATTGAATTGTTGGTAATAACATGGTCGAGGGATATTTCACTTGCATCCTGGATCTCGTCCAGCATGACAAGCTTATTGTCCTTTTTAGGAGCAATAGTTTTGTAACCCTGTTTTTTCAAATCAGTTATTAAAGAATCAAACTTATTTTTATTTAATAGTTTTTCCACGATTTATATTGAAATCTTGTATTAGAAAGTTAAGCAACAGCTGTTTATTTAAAGAACTCCTGACTGTCCTCTTCTTTGTAAGTAGACATTGCGAGCTCATCATCTACGCTATAGCCCGGTCTGTAATCGAAATTCTTTTCCGCTTCCTTGGCGAGCTTCTTATTCAGAAGGTTGAGAGGGATGTCTACAGGACATACTCTCTGGCACTCCTCACAATTAATACACCTACCTGCCAGATGATACGCCCTTGTAACGTTCCACGAGAGGTTTCCCCTCGCATGTGCGCTTGGGTCTATCCACTGAGGCTGGTTTTTTTCAACTATACATCTGTCACAAAAGCAGAGAGGGCAAATATTGCTGCAGGCATAGCACTTGATGCATTTTGCAAACTGCTTCTGCCAGAATTCCCATTTTTCCTTTTCGCCCAATTTTTCATATTCATCCAACTCAGCGTATCTCTCTTCAAACGGGACTTCCTTGTTTTCTCTCTTCTCACCAACCAGATCATCGTAGATCAGTGGAGTATGGACATCACACGCCTCACATTTTGTCGCAAGAGGTTCTCCTACACCATCACATGTGACACCTATGATATATACGTCTTCACGTTTTATCTGGCACTCTTTTAAGAGAACGATAATTGTCCTTGCGTCACATCCCTTAAGTATTAATGCCGGTTTTCCGAGTTTACGAGTTTCCTGTCTCTTGAGGTAGGTTGTAAGGTTGTAAACGCAGTACTTATTCC
>CAYTLC010000172.1:0-4370 GCA_964438395.1 uncultured Candidatus Scalindua sp. | reverse complement strand
ATGAAGAAAAGTTACGATCAAATTAGAAAGGATGTTGCTGAAGGCAAAAAAACTGTTATTCATTTTGCCGTACCACTTATGTGGTCTCATGTAGAGTACGCAAATGCTCTTATTGCAAAATATGACGCTATTAGTCGCAAGAACTCTATGGTAGATACAAAATAGAAAAGCGATTCACTGTCTTCAGAATAACTGACATGGTATTAACGGCGACAAATCAGTATCTTATTTCCAATTACCATCAGCGTCTCGTACTCTTTTGCATGATGGACAAACCGGAAGCAATCCTGACAACGATGTGATCTTCGGTAGCGCACCTTGCAATTCCTCAATAAACCGCTTTCTTTCCTTTTCCATCCTAAACTTGTACACCGCAATTTCGATTGATATTTTTAAATCTTCGTTTACAAATGGTTTAACAATATATCCGAATGGACCGGTTATGCTCGCTCGTTCCAGAATTTTGTCATCGGTATAGGCAGTAAGAAATACAATGGGAATATTAAAACGAGAACGAATTTCATTAGCAGCTGCTATTCCATCCATTTCACCTTCAAGCACGATATCCATCAGTACTAAATCAGGTTTGTCCTTTTCCGCATTTTGAACTGCTTCCTCTCCTGATGATGACATAGACGTTACATCATACTCCATCCCTTGTAATACCATTTTGATCTCTTCTGCAACTGTCCACTCATCTTCAACAATCATAATCCTTGTCTTCGCCATAGTCAGTTCCTTTCAATACTAAATATTGTAATTACCGGAATCTGGTATTCAGTATAATCATTAAATTACCACATATTATTGTACAAGAAAAAACCTGTTTAGCAACTATCTATCAACTGCTCATATAAATTGTAGCGTTATACAAGATGTTAAACAGCGTTATAATCTATCTTTATACTCTTTCTCTCTAAAAATTATTCTAAACTCAGTTCCATTATCTCTATTGATACTGACTTTACCATGAAGTGAACGTTCCGTTAAATTTGTTATCATTCGTAGCCCTAATGATTCTGCATTTTTAATATCCAGCGTTTCGGGTATGCCAACGCCGTTATCACGAACAATCAATTCGTTTTGACAGTCATCAAGCGAGCGAAGAGATATCCTGATCTCTCCATCACTATCTTTTGAAAATGCATATTTAAGACAGTTGGTAACCAGTTCATTTATAATTAATCCAGTAGGTATGGCAGTATCAATCCCCAGGGAAAGATCTTCAATTTCCAATTTCAATGAGATCCTGGAGGCACTCACTCTGTAAGATGCAAACAAGTCATTTACCAGATTTTTAATGTAATCATTAAACTCAACATTGGCAAAATCTTTTGATCTATATAGTTTTTCATGAATAAGAGCCATTACCTTTATTCTATTCTGACTCTCCTTCGCCATCTCTATAGCCTGTTCATCTTTACTGGTTCGTGATTGAAGGCTGAGCAAGCTGGAAATAACCTGTAAATTGTTTTTAACTCTATGATGAATCTCACGTAAGAGTAATTCCTTCTCCTGCAGCGAGGACTCAGTCTTCGCTGCTTCCTTCTGGAGTGCTTCCATCACGCTGTTGTATCGCTCGGCGATTTGACCAACTTCTGTGAATGGTTCTACCGGTACACGAAGACTCATGTCTCCGGTTTTTGACTGGCTATCCATAGTCCTGAACATATCAAGTAGTTCTGTCGTTGCGCCATGTTCTGATACATTAAGGCCAATACGTTCGTCTTCTGCAGTAACTCGTAATGGAAGAAAAAGATTTATTAACTTGAAAAAACCGTAGGACAAACCAAAAGTCCACAAAAAGCATACTCCAATTCCAGTCGTCTGGATAAGTAGTTGCTCCCAAAGACTTAGGCCTGTTCCCAGAATCTCCTCTTTTCCAAAAATGGCTACTGCAAGGGTGCCCCATATACCTGCACCCAGATGGACTGGAATAGCGCCTACAGCATCATCAATGTGTAGATAATCCATAAGATAATCAACACCCAGCATCACAATGCCACCAATTCCGCCAATAGCCAATGCTGAAGCTGCACTGACAGCATGTGCGGAAGCAGTAATTGCAACAAGCCCTGCAATTGATCCGAATATTACCAGTTCAGCGTCAGCCTGTTTCCGTATTATCCACCCAACAGTAAGAGTAACCATAACACCTGATGCTCCAGCCAGGAAAGTATTAGTAATAATTCCGGCAACCTGATCATTTAACGCCAAAGTGCTGCCACCATTAAAACCAAACCATCCAACCCACAGAAGTAACACACCAAGAACCGACATTGGAAGATTGCTGCCATGGATCTTCATGTGAGCTCCGACAAGGGGGAAACGTCCTTCTCGTGGACCAATGATAAGTAATGCTGCTAGAGCAACCCAACCGCCTACACTATGTACAACAGTCGAACCCGCAAAATCTATAAACCCTATTTGCCCTAACCATCCGGATACTGTGCCTGATTGAACACCATTCCAGGCCCAATGTCCAAAAACAGGGTATATCAAGCCCGAAAGTATGATCGATATGATAATGTAACTCCTGAATCTCAAACGCTCTGCAGTCGCACCAGAGACAATTGTAACGGTTGTAGCACAGAACATAATCTCAAACAGGAAAAACGTACTTGTTCGTGAGCCGTCATCAAGAGATAAAAAAAATTGTGATGATCCGATCCATCCACTAGCTGACGCTCCAAACATCAGCGCAAACCCGAAAGACCAGAATAAGATGGTAGAAATTCCAAAATCAGTTATATTTTTAATTGCAACGTTTATACTGTTCTTTGATCGCGTCAAACCTGATTCTAAACAGGTAAATCCAGCCTGCATGAGAAATACAAGGCCGGCACATATCAACACCCAGAAATCGTCTGTCAGCACAGTATCCATAATATTTAGATGAATATTAAATAATTTCTCTTATTTATCTAATTTAGATTCCTATAATTATATAACTATCTTCTCTTATTGGGTATAATAATTATCATCAAATAATACTTAGTCTGTTATAATAGACAAACTAAGTAGCATTAACTAATTTAAGATATTTCTTTTTGATCAATCATGAATAAACAAATGGAAGAACATCCTAAGAGCGAACATCATCGCCGTCGCCGTCGTCGCCGTCGTAAGAAAATAATATCTAAAAAAACGCTGTATTTTCTAGTGCCTATTGCCATAACCTGCGCCGCACTTGGTGCTATGATTAGTTCAGGATCAGCAAATTTTTTGACATCATACGGCAATGTTGCAATTCGCGGTATAATTATTGTTGTCTTCCCTATAATACTAATCTTTTATTTGTGTGGGTTGTTTGCCGAATGGATTTTTGATTTTTTCAGTTTTCTGTTTAAATTATTCACTGGAAAGCGACACTAGATAAGAGCTAAAAAACTGTCTCCAGGCGCAAATGTATTATTCACTACTGATTATGGAGAGCAGAAATTACAATTTTTAATTTATTATTTTCTCATGTATTTGATTCCTGTGCAATAATTCTTAGTTGTTCCGGTGTTAAAAACCAGCGAAAATCACCAGAAAAAGTGTGAGGTTGTTCTGTATTAATATAACAGACTGCACCAGGTTCAAAATAAAATGAGATTTCCGGAGTGTTTACTAGTAATTCTGAAGCAAGATGTCCGAGTAGAGGTAGGTGTCCGGCAAGCATAATTCTTTCTACTTTAGCAAAATCATTTAAATACGAGATAGTGTCTTGCGTAAAGGCTGTTGGTACAAGTGTCTCAGTTACCTTAATCTCTTCTCTTAAATAGCCAACTTCTTCAGCAATAATTTCTGCAGTTTGACGGGCACGGGCCTTGGGACTGCTGACGATAAGATCAGGTTGAATGTCTAATCTCTTCAAAGCTTTTCCAGTCAGATGACACTGGTTCACGCCATCGCTATTGAGATGTCTTTCAGGATCTTCTTCTTTCTCATAGGCAGCACCGTGCCGGACAAGGTAAATCTCCATCGACAATCTCCTTCTCTGTCTCACTAGTTCTCTGAATTGATACCTAAAATATCAATCTAATGCATTAGATAAAGAGACCCCGGCAGCGCCTCCAATAAAGTCCCATATCAGATCTTTGTAACTCCATTCTTCACGTCTGACTTCATCATTTACCTCTTTCGCTATACCGCATGTACTTGATAATGAGAAGCCTATTATACTAGCGTTACCTTTGCTGGTATCACCCAATCTTGCAGTTGAATATGCGGCAGCTCCAATAAGAAATGTAGCCGAAAAATGTTTTAATTTATCCCTTCCAAACCATTCGTCTTTTCTGGTTGAAGCAGGTGATCCAGCCTCCTGATATGTGGCACAGCCGGTAAGATGAATAATCAGGAATACAATTAATATACATTTAAGACTG
>CAYTLC010000171.1:2078-4395 GCA_964438395.1 uncultured Candidatus Scalindua sp. | reverse complement strand
ACCATTGCAGTTACAATTCCGGTTTTCTGGATAAAATCAATCTGTCTCTGGAAGATGGACGGTGTATCACTATCAAAACCGACAATGAAGCCAGCTTGTACCTGTAATCCGGCTCTCTGAATAACCCTTACGTCTTCGGCTAAATCTCGACCCTTGTTCTGTGATTTACCGCACTCGGACAAACTGTCCGTATCTGGTGTTTCGATACCTACAAATACCGTGTTGAATCCCGCTTTGGACATCATTTGCAACAATTCTTCGTCTTTAGCAAGATTGATGGATACTTCAGTGTTGAATGTTATTCCAGAGTGATTTTCTTGCCACTCAATTATTGCAGGCAATAAATCTTTCTTAAGACTTCTTCTGTTTCCTATAAGATTGTCGTCAACGAAAAATACATTTCCACGCCACCCCAGATTATAGAAAGTGTCGAGTTCGGCAATGATCTGTTCCGTATTTTTTGTTCGTGTACGTCGGCCAAATAATGCAGTTACATCACAAAACTCGCATTGATATGGACAGCCTCTTGTGTATTGTATGCCCATAGAGGCATATTTATTCAAGTCGGCTAGTTTCCATAAAGGGGCTGGGGTTTCCCGAACGTCAGCAAAATCAGAAGATCTATATACTGGCTTGGCACAACCGTTTTTCAGATCTTCCAGGAAAGATGGTAAGGTTATCTCCGCTTCATTAAGTACAAAATGGTCAACATCCTTAAATTGCTCATGCTCGCTTGTAAACAGTGGGCCACCGGCAACAATCTTGACTCCCGCCTCATGACATCGTTTGATGAGTTGATGTGCGGACTTTCTTTGAACGACCATACTGCTGAAGAACACGTAATCCGCCCATTCAAGATCTTTGTCCGTGAGACTTGTTACATTGACATCCACCAGGCGTTTTGCCCACTCTTCCGGGAACATTGAGGCTACAGTTAGTAGTCCAAGTGGCGGGAATGATGCCTTTTTACGTATGAACTTGAGTGCGTGTTTGAAGCTCCAGAACGTATCTGGAAATTCAGGATATATCAGTAATGCATTCATAATGTTATTATTTCGCTAATATTTTTTGCTATATATGGACCGCAAGAAAAAGTAGCTTACTTCTTTAAACAATTAAGATGCTTGATTTTATACCACTAATTCGCAATGTCAAAGGTAATATCTTGGAAAGACGTATATTTTTCAGTCTTAGATTTAGAAAATTACCCGGGGAGGACTCGAACCTCCAATGAGAGAATCAAAATCTCTAGTGTTGCCATTACACTACCGGGTATTACTTACGTATAGATAATTTACAACCGTTAATAACCAGTAAAACTTCCCGAATGCTAGTCCTTAAGAACTGCTCCTTTGTCAGCTGACGTTACGTTATTGGCATATCTGACGAGGCATCCACTGGTAACTGCCAGCGGAGGAGGTGTCCATTTTTTCCTGCGGCTATCAAGTTCTGAATCAGATACAACAGCATATAATTTGCGATTTGGAATGTCAATGACTATCTCATCATCATCTTCTACCAAGGCTAATGGTCCGCCTACCATAGCTTCCGGAGAGACATGTCCGATGCAGGGACCTCTCGTTCCGCCCGAAAAACGACCGTCAGTTATTAAGGCAACAGAATTATCCAGGCCCATTCCGACAAGCGCGGCAGTGGGTGATAACATTTCCCTCATCCCAGGGCCACCGCGAGGGCCTTCGTATCTGATAATCATCACCGATCCTTTGGAAATTTTCTTATCCATGATTGCCTTCATCGCTTCTTCTTCGCTTCCGAATACCTTTGCAGAACCTTTGAAAACCATCATATCGTCAGCTAGTGCGCTTTGCTTGATTACGGCTCCATCCGGCGCTATATTTCCATGAAGAACTGCTATTCCGCCTTCCTTATTATAGGCGTTTTCCTTCGTTCGTATAATATCATCATCATAGACGATTGCCTGTTTTGCTATCTCTTTTGTACTGAATCCGCTGACGGTTTCACAATCGTTTATGACATCATCCAGTCTCTTCATTGCAGCAGGAATCCCACCTGCATAGAAAAGATCCTCCATAAAGTGCTCACCACCGGGCCGTAGATTTGTTATCTGTGGTACTTTTCTGCTGATCTCATCGAATCTGTCCATTTCTATATCGATGCCGACTTCGTGGGCTATTGCGGGAATGTGGAGACAAGTATTTGTCGAGCCTCCAAGCGTCATGTCTATTAATATTGCATTGTCAAATGCCTCTTGTGTCATAATCTTTCTAGTGCTTACCCCTTTTCTTACTAGCTCAACTACTCTTTCTCCGCTTTTGTATGCGATTCTCTCTTTTTC
>CAYTLC010000171.1:0-1978 GCA_964438395.1 uncultured Candidatus Scalindua sp. | reverse complement strand
GGTCCGCCTGTTACTGCAATAGTGGGGACATCTATTCTTGCTGCTCCCATAAGCATTCCCGGAGTAATTTTGTCGCAATTAGTTAACAATATCAGTCCATCCAGGCAATGTGCATTAGTGACTGTTTCGATTAAATCAGCAATTAATTCTCTCGATGAGAGAGAGTAACTCATCCCTTTATGCCCCATGGCAATTCCGTCACAGATACCGGGTACACCAAAAATGAAGCTGACGCCTCCTGCCGCATGTATGCCTTTTTCTATATCCCTTTCCAGCTTTCTCATGTGTGTGTGTCCCGGAATTAAGTCTGTAAAACTGCTGGCAATGCCTATAAACGGCTTACTCATGCTTTCCTTTGTCAGTCCGGTAGCATAGAGTAATGCCCTTGCCGGTGACCTTTCAATTCCACACGTAATAGTATCGCTACGCAAGTTTATGTCCTTTCTATTTACAAAATATACTCAAGTTTATTTTCATTAAAAGTGTGATAAAATTATATCTGGTGGTTTAATGTTGTCAACGCTAAATTAATATACTCTATGCATTTAGAAGTAACTGGCAAGGTCAGTGAGACAGTTTTTCTGTAATAATATTTGGCTTGATTTCGTTATTAAGGCATGTAGAATATCAGCTTATAAATTATGAAAACGAACGAAATCAGAAGAAAATATTTAAGTTTTTTTGAGGAAAAAGGGCATTCTCTTTTACCAAGTGATTCACTTGTCCCGGAAGATGATCCAACACTGTTGTTTACCGGTGCAGGGATGAACCAGTTCAAGGATATGTTTTTGGGGAAAGGAACGCTGGATGTAAAAAGAGCTACTACATGTCAAAAATGCATCCGAACAGGTGATATAGATAATGTAGGTAAGACTCCCACGCATCATACTTTTTTTGAGATGTTGGGCAATTTCTCTTTTGGAGATTATTTCAAAT
This sequence comes from uncultured Candidatus Scalindua sp., assembly GCA_964438395.1. Taxonomy (GTDB): domain Bacteria; phylum Planctomycetota; class Brocadiia; order Brocadiales; family Scalinduaceae; genus Scalindua. The sequence goes on along the minus strand of CAYTLC010000171.1, from coordinate 1,042 downwards.
TAGAGGCAATAGAGATGGCATGGGAATTTATGCTTAATGAGATGAAGCTACCGGAAGAAAGATTGTCAGTCAGCATTTTCCAGGATGACGAAGAGTCTTATGAAATCTGGTTAAAGAAAATCGGTATTCCCAAAAACAAGATATACAGGTTTGGAGAAAAGGAAAATTACTGGCCGGCAAGCGCTCCTTCAGAGGGTCCAAACGGCCCCTGCGGTCCTTGCTCAGAAATATTTTATGATCGAGGAGAGGACGTTGGATGCAGAAGGAAAGAGTGTGCTCCGGATTGTGATTGCGAACGTTTTGTCGAGGTGTGGAATCTGGTTTTTACACAGTTTGACAGAAGAGACGGAGGGGTGCTTAACCCTCTGCCAAATAAGAATGTCGATACGGGAATGGGTCTGGAAAGAATGGCCAGTGTTATTCAGGGTGTCAATACAAATTTTGAGATAGATTTATTTGAGCCGATAATTCAAAATATTTCTGAACTTGTTGAAGTCGAATACGATAGCCAGACAGAAAACGGCAAGATGATGAATAGAATAGCTGACCATATAAGGGCAATAATATTCTGTATCTCGGATGGTGTTCTGCCGGGTAATGAAGGAAGAGGTTACGTTGAAAGAAGGCTCTTGAGAAGGGCGGTTCGTGATGGTTTAAAATTGGGAAAAGAAGAGTGTTTTCTCTACAAACTTGTTCCCGTTATTGCTGACGTAATGCATGACGCTTATCCTGAGATAAAGCAACGTCGAGAAAATATTGCAAGAATTATAAAGAACGAAGAGGAACGGTTTCATGAAACCTTGTTTATGGGTAGTAAGAGACTGGACGAACTTATGGAAGGCCTTCGCAGTAGCGGACAAAAGATGTTGTCCGGCCAGGATGCTTTCCAGCTGTATGACACCTTTGGTTTTCCATTTGAAATAACAGAGTCGACAGTAACAGAAAACAACCTGACCGTTGATAAAGAGGGTTTTGAGAGAGAGATGGAAAAACAGCGTGAGCAGGCGAGGTCTTCTACGCAAATGACCGGTAATATATTTGA
>CAYTLC010000170.1:0-4462 GCA_964438395.1 uncultured Candidatus Scalindua sp. | reverse complement strand
AAGTACTGAGAAAAAAGATGTTGATGCTGATAAGACCGCTTCTAAGGATGTTCCTAAGGATGCAGAAGCAACGCCAGTACGGAGGCGTATTCCGCTATGGAAGCAAAAGGCGAGAGAAGATCTGATTAAGGGTAGATGGAAAGAGGTTACAAAAGTATCGCAACAAAAAAGGCCCAGGAGATTTGAAAAGCGAACAAAGGAAGCGCCTAAAGAACAAGCAGTAGTTGCTCCTAAGGAAAAAGAGAGTAAGGTCACGGTAGAGTTGCCTGCAACAATTAAAGATGTGTCAGCTGCTTTGGGAGTAAAAGCGGGTGATATAATCTCAAAGTTGCTGATCGGTCATAACATCTTTGCCACGATAAATCAGGGCTTGGATGGTGAGCTCATTGAAATGCTAGGTATTGAATATAACGTTGAGATTGAGTTGAAGCAGGCAAAAGAGGATGAAGACGAGTTTTCACTAGAAGAGGAAGTTGACAGGGAAGAAGATTTAGATGCAAGAGCTCCTATCGTAACTTTTCTTGGTCATGTAGACCATGGAAAAACCTCCTTGCTTGATAGCATCAGAAAAACAGATATTGTCTCTTTCGAGGCTGGTGGAATTACGCAACACATAGGAGCCTACCGTGTGGAAACAAATGGGAAATCGGTTGTTTTTCTGGATACACCGGGACATGAGGCTTTTACTGCTATGAGGGCAAGAGGGGCAAATGTAACAGACTTGGTTGTGTTAGTAGTTGCGGCTGATGATGGAGTGATGCCGCAAACTGAGGAAGCGATTAACCATGCACGTGCGGCAAATGTGCCCATTGTGGTTGCCATAAATAAGGTAGATAAACCAGAAGCAAATGTGCAAAAGGTAAAGCAGCAGCTTGCCTCTTTGGAGTTGAACCCTGAAGAATGGGGTGGTAAGGTTCAGATGGTTGAAACCTCTGTTGTTACAAAAATGGGACTTGATACGCTTCTGGATGGACTGTTATTGGAAGCCGAGATTTTGGAGTTAAAGGCAGTCCCCAAGAAGCCTGCCAGGGGTATTGTGCTGGAGGCACATGTTCACGAAGGAAGAGGTGTTATTGCAAATCTTTTGGTGAGAGAGGGCACATTAAAGCATGGCGATATTGTCCTTTGCGGGCAGACGTATGGCAGGGTGAGAGCGTTATATAATGATCATGGAAAAGAAATAAAAGTAGCCGGGCCGTCAACACCGGTTGCGATATCCGGCTTATCAACTTGTCCGGAAGCAGGCGACAAATTCTACGGTGTTAAGGATATTCAAAAAGCCAGGGAAATCGCTTCTAAACGAGAAAGAAAAATGCGGGAAGTGGCACTGTCCGGTCGTCAGCATGTTACTTTGGACAATCTTTATAAGAAGATCGAAGAAGGCCAGGTCAAGGAGATTAAGGTAATCTTAAAGGCTGATTTTAAAGGTTCTGTTGAGGTGCTCAAGAAATCACTGGAAGAAATCTCGACTAATGAAGTCAGGACCAGGGTCTTGCATAGTGGTGTTGGTGGGATTACAGAGACAGATATTTTGCTCGCAGACGCTTCCGATGCAGTTGTTATTGGCTTCCATGTTGTTCCTGAGGATAAGGCAAAAGTGCTTGCAGAAGCGTGTGGTGTGGATGTTAGATTGTATAAGATTATATATGATGCAACAAACGATATAAAGGCTGCTCTTGAGGGACTTTTGGAGCCTGACAAGATTGAACAGGTACTTGGTAGTGTTGAGGTTAGAAAAATCTTTAAGGTTTCGAAGGTAGGAAATATTGCAGGTTGTTATGTGAAAAGCGGTAAGATATTGCGTAATTCTCTAGTAAGATTGATACGGGACAGTGTCGTTCTGTACGATGGCAAGATTGCAACTTTAAGAGTTGTTAAGGACGATGCAAAAGAAGTTAAGGCTGGGTTTGAATGTGGTATCAGGATTGCGGGTTTTGATGACATCAAGCCAGATGATATAATTGAGTCTTATGAAATTCAGCATATAGCACGTACCCTGTAATAAGGAATAGATAATACGGGATAAAATCAGGAACAAGAACAATTATTATGATCGTAGGCACTTTATGCATTAGGGTCGCAATGAGAGGTTCTCGCTCTTTAAAGGATAAACGACGTATAGTTAAAAGCTTAAAGGACAGGATTAGAAATAAATTTAATGTTTCAGTTTCAGAAACAGATTTCCAGGATAATCTCAGGAGTTCGGAAATCAGTGTGGCAATGGTGGGAACAGACAGGCAATACGTTAACGGTGCATTATCTTCGCTTATAAATTTCTTCCGTTTTTTTCCACAGATCGAATTAGTTGATTATGATCTGGACTTGTTTTAATCATACAGGATCATGACGAGAAGATTGGAAAAGGTTAGAGGGCTGATTGAGCAGGAGATAAGCAAGGTTATCTTGTATAAACTGCAGGATCCGAGGATAAAGCTGGCAGCGACATTAACAAGGGTTGAGCCATCTCCTGATCTGAGGCTGGCAAAGGTTTATGTGTCGATCAAGGGTGATGAGCCGGTACAAAAAGAGATCTTGTATGCCCTGAGACGTGCAAAGGGCTATATACAGTCTGAAATAGCATCACATTTGCAGTTGAAAAATACTCCGTCGTTGAGTTTTTATCTTGATGAGGGCAAGAAAAAGGGCGGTCATATTTTAGAATTAATAGAAAAAGCAATTAAAGAAGATAATGTTGAGGGAAATATGAATAAGTTAAGTTTTGGTTTGCCAAAAGGTAGTTTGCAGGAATCGACAATTGGTATGATGAAAAATGCGGGATACAAGGTTTATGTAAGCAGTAGATCATACTATCCAACAATTGATGATGATGAGATGTCGGTACGGTTAATCCGACCGCAGGATATGGCTCGTTATGTTGAGAAGGGGATCATAGACGTAGGTCTTACAGGGCAGGACTGGGTGGAAGAGGCTGGTGCTGATGTAATGTGTGTGGAGAGGCTGGTTTATGCGAAACAGCAGTTGACAAAAGTCCGTTGGGTTTTGGCAGTGCCGGAGGACTCTTCTATTCAATCCGTGGGAGATCTTCAAGGCAAGAGAATATCAACAGAGCTTGTAAACGTTACTAAAAAATATCTTGAGGAGAATGGAGTACAAGCGGAGGTTGAATTTTCTCATGGCGCTACAGAGGCGAAGACGCCAGACCTTGTTGACGCCATTGTTGAGTTGACAGAAACTGGTAGTAGTTTAAGAGCCAATAAACTACGTATTATTGATACAGTAACAGAATCTGCTACTGTATTTATTGCTAACCACAAATCATGGGAAGATCCTTGGAAAAAGGAAAAAATAGAAAACCTGGCAATTCTATTTCATGGTGCAATCATCGCGCGTGACAAGGTTGGGTTGAAGATGAATATTTCAAAAGATGGCTTAGATACATTATTAGAGAAGTTGCCTGCTTTGCGAACGCCTACCGTTTCTCCGCTTTCAGGAGATGCAGGATACGCTATAGAAACAGTATTGGATGAGTCAGTGGTTAGAAACATTATTCCTGAATTGAAGCGGGTTGGTGCGGAAGGGATAATTGAATACCCACTTAACAAAGTAATACTTTAATAAAACTCTGATCCTTGTCCTGATTTATAGTAATATCGTCATAGAGGTATAGTATGCCGAAGACAAAAATCACCATTTTATTACTTCTTGTATTTGGTTTTGCGCTCTTGTGTAAAACTACTTTCGCCGAATCCCCAAAAAACAGTGAAAATAGTTTATTGCTGCAAAATGGTACAGAATCTTATGTGGATTTCTGCACGGGATTTTATCTTATGCTGGACCACCGTTGGGAAGACGCAATTGTGTATCTTGAAAAAACATTGCGAACAAATCCAAATGCCGAAAGAATACACAACTACTTAGCCACTTGCTACTTTCAGTCGAATCAAAAAGAAGAAGCAATTCGTCATATTGAAAAAATAGCAGAATTGAAACCTGATGATTTTAGTATTCACTATACCCTTGGTAATATTTACGCAAGCGAGGGCAATGAAAAAGGAGCTATGTCTGAGTACGAACGTGCTAATTCATCAGTAATTGATGGTGTTGATAAAAGTTTTGTGTCTGACATGCTACATCGACTGGCAAGTAGTTATACTAAAAGTGGAGACATAGATAATGCGGCAAATATATATGGGAAAATACTCGATTTAGAACTAACGAGTGAGCCTGTTAAAATTCTTTATAATCTCGGGCAAATTTATGTTGATGCAGGGAGGACTGAGGAAGCCATTGAAGAGTTTGTTAAGGCGAAGAAATACAGTCCTCATGCCGAGCCTGTGAGTTTTTATCTTGCGCTGTGTTACGAAGAGCTAGAGGATTATGATAATGCGATTATAGAGCTCAAATCATTTATTGAGTATGATCCTGATGCATGGCTTATGCGTATTAACTTGTCAAATATTTATGAAAAAATAAAACAATATGAGGAGGCAGAACTAGAGAG
>CAYTLC010000169.1:1360-4601 GCA_964438395.1 uncultured Candidatus Scalindua sp. | reverse complement strand
CAAATCCATAATACATCAAAGCAGGACAGGAAAGAGTTAGGATTCAGACTTAAAGACCCCAAAGACTCTCTGAAGCTGGTGATAGTCCGTGATATGTGGCTAACCGGATTTGATGCTCCATGCCTGAATACGTTATACATAGACAAGCCTATGACAGGCCATAACCTTATGCAGGCAATTGCCAGGGTTAACAGGGTATATAAAGACAAGGACGGAGGGCTGATTGTTGATTATATCGGTATTGCTTCAGACTTGAAGAAGGCACTGGTAATATATACGGAGAGTGGAGGTAAAGGCAAGCCAACATTTGAGCAGGAAGAAGCCGTACTCTTAATGCTTGAAAAATATGAGGTAGTCAGCCAGATGTTTAACGGCTTTGATTATAAGAAATACTTTACGGCAGATACATCAGAAAAGCTTCACACCATTTTAGAGGCACATGAGCATGTCCTTAGCATTGATGATGGCAAGGACAGGTTTGTTAAAGAAGTAACAGCTCTGTCCAAAGCATTCTCCTTATCAGTTCCTGACCCAAGGGCATTAGGAATTAAGGATGAAGTGGGTTTCTTTCAGGCAGTAAAAGCAAGATTTCAGAAGTTTGAAGGTAACGGAAGTGGTGGCAAATCAGATGAAGATGTAGATACTGCAATAAAGCAGATTCTGGACGAGGCAATAATTTCAGAAGGGGTTGTAGATATATTCGATGCCACAGGAATAAAAAAGCCAGACATTTCCATTCTGTCAGACGAATTTCTGGAAGAAATTCAGGACATCAAGCATAAGAACCTTGCGATAGAGCTTTTAAAGAAACTATTAAATGAGGAAATAAGGAAGCGGACGAAAAAAAACATGATGCAGAGCAAAAGGTTTTCAGAGATGATTACAAATGCAATCAATAAATATAATAATAAAGCCCTTACTTCTGCGGAAATAATTGAGGAATTAATTAGACTTGCCAAGGAGATGAAGGAGGCAAGTGAAAAAGGAGTGGATTTAGGACTTACCGATGATGAACTTGCCTTTTATGATGCACTGGAAGCAAATGACAGTGCCGTAATGATAATGGGAGATGAAAAGCTAAAGGAACTTGCACACGTACTGGTGGAGAAAGTGAAGGCCAACACATCAATAGACTGGACAATTAGAGAAAATGTAAAGGCAAAGCTGAAAGTCATTGTGAAGAGAATCTTGAGAAAATATGGATATCCTCCTGATAAGCAAAAGCTTGCAGTTGATAGAATTTTGAAGCAATCTGAGTTGTTTGCAGAGAGTTGGACGAGTGGTGGGTAGGTGTCTTGATAGAAAGGAAAGGAATCGAAAGAATGGAAAGTAATAATAAAACTATGACAAGCTTCCTAGATTTAGAGATTTATCAAATTTCTTATAATGCAATGCTGATGGTGTTTAAAAGTATTATTCCCAATCTGCCGAAAGATGAACAATACGATTTAAAAGAACATTTGAGTGGGTCTGTAAAAGCAATACCAAGACTTATTGCCAGAGGTTATTACAAGAGATATCAGAAGAAAGAGTTTCAAGATTATGTTGATAGTGCGGTGGAGAAATCTATTGAAACGATTATTTCTTTAAGACAAGCACTTGATTTATATCCGACTTATTTTAATGTGGGGTTGTGCAATGAATTAATAGATACGTATGATGGAATCAATAAACGGTTTGAAAATTCACCTTTTTGTTCTGTTGGGTCGTCAGAAGGAACAAGGCATGCATTTCCTATTGGTGTGACGATAGAAGAAATGGAAAAAGAACTTATTGAAAAAACGTTATCATCTGTAGACGGAAATAGAGCAGAGGCATCAAGGATATTAGGAATTGGAGAGAGAACCCTTTACAGGAAAATCGATGAATACGGCTTGAAATAGATGTATACAGAAAGAAAACACTTTTATGTCTTTTGCCCTTACAACATTATATTCTAATAACAGTAGGGAATCAACCAGAGCACTTCAATCTTATGTGAAAATTCTGCGTCAGCTGATAGCAAAAGCTCATATCCTTTATTGAACAAGCAGTTAAGTATCACTGCAAACTATTTTAAGGGTTCAGAAAACACAAGGAGCTATAAAGTCTTCGATGTGCTATCTCAATACAGTTATTTTATGCAACACGTTGTAAGTCTTTGAATTTGAATATATTCTCTAATTCCTGCACAATCTGGTTCCAACTAGAATCTGTTGGGGGTATATTACTTTTGCAAAAAAACAGTGTGCCGTTACTTAACGAATACTTATTCGTTTAGCTAAAGGCGTTTTCCATCTTACGTCTACATATTCAACATCTTCCAGGTCTGTTCCTGCTTCCATTGCAACACTCAGTAAATTTTGAAGTTTTTCGTAGTTCGAAAGTTCATTTACCTGTCCACTTGATGCTGAGAAGCCCCATTTTATTTTTGCCCCATCTTTTGTCCATAACTCAACACCGATTTTACCGTCTTTGTGTCTGTCACCTATTTTAGAAACGTCTATAGACACAATCTTTAAAAGTTTATCTACCTTATTATGTCTCAGGTAGTTCAGGAGGTCTATACCATCCTCTATTGATCTGTCTTTCCATTTTTCCCCATACCTGGGTACCTTTACCGATTTCTTACTGATTATATAAATCGGGTCACCCTCTACAGGATAGTTGTAAAACTTCTTCGGAAGCCTTACACAATCTTTATCTATCAGATATTTTTTCCGTTTTCTTTTAACAATCGCTACAGGCCTGCGCAATTCAAATTTCATTTTGAGTCTGTTCGGTAGTTCACGTTGAACATAGTTGACTCTGGAAATAAGCGGACTGCTTTCGTACACATTCACAATTTTTTTTGTTAAATCTTTCTCAAAGATATTATATTCATCTTTCAATCCATGGATATTGTTTATTTCATGTGCAAACTCATCTGTTGCCCAGTCAGGAGCTTCGAATGAAAATGTTGCAGGGCTTACCACAAAAACATCTTGTTCGGTCAACCGTTTCCATGCAAACTTACCGAACCATATAACAGAAAACACCACAACCGCAACCAATGCCAATTTGAGCAGAAACAATATAGACGCTTTCCGCAGATTTTCAAAATACGGTTTTACAGTTGCAATATTTGCCCTTATCTTTTCTACTGCTTTATCGTATTGAACCTTGAGTAATTTTTTCATTATTACTGAATATTAAGTTAAAAATTAAATATACTACTTCCGCGAGTCTCAAATGTTAGCTATATTACCTGTCCGAGTTGCCT
>CAYTLC010000169.1:0-1260 GCA_964438395.1 uncultured Candidatus Scalindua sp. | reverse complement strand
GCTGCATCTACTATCGTATTACATAGCTCTGAGAAACTAATATTTGCCGCAGCTGCTGCCTTTGGCAACAGGCTTCTTTCAGTAAATCCCGGTATTGTGTTAACTTCAAGAACGTATATTTCGTCGTCTTTATTCAAGATCATATCTACTCTTGAGAAGGCGCGACAACCAAGGCTGGTGTGCGAACGAACTGCCAGTTCCTGTACTCTTTCATAAACATCATGAGATAATGTAGTCTCTGACGAATCCTTACCAGCTGTAAGAACATTGTATTGGGTCTTATCACTTTTATACTTTGCATCGTAGTCATAAATTCCGGTTGCAGTCTTTATTTCTATCACAGGAAGTGCTTTTTCGTTTAGGACACTAACAGCCAATTCCCTGCCTTCAATGCACTCTTCAACAAGAATTTCCCCGCCATAACGACCTGTATGTTCAATCGCATTTTCTATTTCGTCATATTCTTTAATTATTGATATCCCAAAACTTGATCCATTGCTTACCGGCTTGGTTATCAAAGGTAATTTCAAGCTTTTTGCACTATCGGCAATTTCCGACACATTTTGCATCGCAGAGGTGGAGAAATAATCAGGAGTTGGAATATTATTTCTTCTGAAAACTTCTTTAGACTCTACTTTGTTCATTGCAAGTTTACTTGCTGCAATTCCGGAACCGGTATACGGAATACCTTTGGATTCCAGGACCCCCTGAATACCACCATCTTCTCCGAAATATCCGTGAAGGGCAATAAAAGCCACATCAATTTTATAATTATCCAGTTCATTAACCATATCATCATTAACTATTATCTTGATAACATTTTTATTATCAACAGACAGAGCACTTGCTATCGCTTTACCTGACTGAAGTGATATCTCCCTTTCCGGAGATATTCCACCCATTAATACTACAATATATTTTTCATCCGACATGGTTAGATCAGCAAGAAGCATAAACGGAAACCGGTTTTATTTAAAATCCTTGTTTGTGAAGAACCGGCACACATTATACTTTCTTATTATTTTATTTTCTCCAGTACAATCTTATGTGTACATAAAGTTTGTTTTACCACTTTTTTCAACTTAGTAATATTAAATGGCTTCTTCATGGTGTTATCGATTCCGTATCTATGTGACCAGGCAGCAACATCGTCAATTAAGTTACCGGTAATCATTATAGCCCTGATGTCTGGAATTTTCTTTTTCACCTTTTGTATTAGTTCCAGGCCATCAATCCCTGGCATCTCTAAATCTGTTATCA
>CAYTLC010000168.1:0-4616 GCA_964438395.1 uncultured Candidatus Scalindua sp. | reverse complement strand
TAGGCAAAACATCTATGGCAAGAATACTCTCCAAAGCCCTCAATTGTCAAAAAGGAACATCCGGCACCCCTTGTAATAAATGCTCCACCTGTAATAGTATCACAAACGGAAATGATATTGATGTTCTGGAAATAGACGGTGCTTCCAATCGCGGCATAGACGAAATAAGAAATATCAGACAGAATGTGGGGTATGCCCCTGCCGTTTCAAAACACAAAATTTATATCATAGATGAGGTACACATGTTGACGAAGGAAGCGTTCAATGCACTCTTGAAAACGCTGGAAGAACCACCTGAACATGTAAAATTTATCTTTGCCACAACCTCGCCAAGCCGTGTGCCCGATACCGTTCAGTCACGCTGCCAGAGGTTTGATTTCAAAAATATATCAATAGCTGACATTAGTGACAGGCTGGCACAGATTTGCAAAGCCGAGAATATTGCTGCAGAGGAAGAGGTACTTCAGTCCATAGCGAAATATGCCAGGGGAGGCTTGAGAGATTCCGAATCAATTTTAGACCAGCTTGCTTCTTTTTGTCATGAAAAAATAACATTAAGAGACGTTTACGATATTTTTGGAGTCGTCAGTGAAGAGAAACTCTCAAGTTTAATTAATAGTTTTACTGAAAAAAAACCTGAATTATCTATAGAAATATTTCACGGTATCATGGAAGGCGGACGGGATATAGAAGGCTTTATTGATCAGCTACTTCTTTACATTCGTGATTTGCTCCTTGTTTCGGTTTGTAAAAAGGAAAACGATACTATAGAAACGGTATCAGGAGATCTTAATCTGTTACGAACGCAATCTTCATCATTTTCTCCTGAAACGCTAATGTATATGTTCCAGGTAATTTCAGAAGCGAAAACAAAAACCAGGGACTTACTCCAACAGAAGATTTATCTGGAAGTTTTGTTTGTAAAACTTGCCACCATGGAAGAACTAAAGCCACTAAGCTCTGTTTTAGACAAAATAGAAGACATAAAAAAGATGTTCAAAGGCAACGTAGAGGATACGGGTAAGACAATATCCATAAGCAAAGCAGATGTTACGGCGCCGGTAAAACCAGAGATACAAGCGAAACCTTTTCATGCTCATGATTCTGTCGCCTTGGGCAAAAAGACAAGTCCTGATAAAAATCTTGCTGATACATGGAATAAAGCAATGATTGAACTCCAGTCAAAGAAAAAGACAACCTGGGCTGTATTAAAAAATGCAAGGATATCAAACATTGATGGCAATGACGCAATTGTAGAAATTCCAAAAAATTACCTTGTTCACAAAGAAAGGCTTGAAAAACCTGAAGAAAAGCGGATAATTGACAGTTGTCTGGAAAAAGTAACCGGAAGGAAGATTAGTGTAAAAATTATAGTTTCAGAAAACGGGTTTCAGGCAACAGATCGTAAGGGCAGTAGTCATGGAGTGGTTCAGGAAGGAAGAAAGAAAAAATTAGATGATATAAAAAATGAGCCGATGGTGAAGAAAGCGGTCGAGTTTTTTGATGGGTCAATTGTTAATGTAAGGGAGGAAAAGGGATGAAGGGAATGGGTAACATGGGCAACATGATGAAGCAAATGCAAAAACAGGCTGCGAGCATGCAGAAACAGATGGAGTCTATTCAGGCCAGCCTTAAAGAGCGCGTTATTGAAACAAGCTCTGGCGGCGGAATGGTAACTGTACATGTAAACGGAAAGCAAGAGCTTTTATCTATAAAAATTGATAAGGAAGTCGTTGATCCCGATGACGTCCAAATGCTGGAAGACCTTATATTAGCAGCAGTATCTCAGGGTATGAAAAAATCCCAGGAAATGCATCAAGAGGAAATGGGAAAGCTGACAGGTGGCTTGAATATACCTGGAATGCCAAATATGTTTTAATAAAAAATTAATGCAAAAGAATAAGTTTTTCAAGGTTACAAATATATGAAAATAGGCACAGTATTATCACCACAACTTAGACAACAGATGAAACTGGCACCCCAGGTGATCCAGTCTATAGAGATACTTCAACTCCCTATGTTAGCTCTAGTAGAACATGTACAACAAGAGCTGATGGAGAATCCCGTATTAGAAGAATTGACTGAAGACGAGAAGAACGAACAAAAAACAGATGAGCAAAAAACACTTGATGATCAGCTTGAGGAAGGCAAAAGCCAGGAAGATGCGCAGGAGGATGAAGAATTTAAAAGACTCGGAGAAATGGCAGATGATTGGGGAGATTACTTTTCTCAAACAAATATAAAAAGGAGTGATGGCGGAGAAGAACGCGATCGAAAACAGGAAGCATTAGAAAATACTGCTTCGGGATCCATATCACTTCAGGATTACCTGCTTGGGCAGTTATCGATTATGGAGCTGGATGAGTCGCTCATGGCAGTCTGCGAAAACATGATTTTCAGCATTAATGATATCGGATATCTGGCTTATCCTCTGGAAGAAATTGTTGAATCAATGGAAATACCAGTAAGTATTGAACAAGCGAATGAAGCATTGGAAGTTATACAAAACATGGAACCACTTGGTGTAGGAGCACGGAACTTGAGAGAGTGCCTTCTGCTTCAATTAGACCAGCGGGATGCTGATTACCCTATTATTAAAGAATTAATATCAAATCACCTTGCAGACGTCGAAACAAAAAAATATAAGCTTATTGCAAAAAAATTGGGATATAACCTGGAACTGATCAAAAAAGTAATAGAATTCATTAAAACACTGAATCCCAAACCCGGTTCCCTTTTTAGCAGTGAACGAATTCCATACGTAACACCAGAGGTTAAAGTCGATTGTGTGGATGGGAAATACGAGGTCACGCTCATTGGAGACCATAATCTGCCACGCGTTTATATAAGCTCATTTTATAAGGATGTGCTTGTTGGTAAAGGCCATGACATAGACACAAGGCGTTATATTCGCAAAAAAATCGAATCTGCCAGATGGCTCATAGATGCTATTGAACAACGAAAGGGAACTCTGCACAAAGTAGCAGTCAAGATAGTAGAAATGCAGACGAAATTTTTTGAAGAAGGCACCCTGGGACTTCGAACTTTAAAGATGCAGGATGTTGCAGATGCGGTAGGGATTCACGTATCAACGGTAAGTCGTGCCATCGCTCATAAATATGCACAAACTCCTAAGGGTATTTTCGAGTTAAAATACTTCTTTACAGGAGGATTTGTAAATGCTGATGGCGACATGGAATCATGGGAAGCGACAAGGCAAAAATTATCAAAAATTGTAAATGAAGAAGACAAATCACACCCCTTAAGCGATGAAGAAATTGCTGCTAAATTAAGAGCAATGGGTGGCGATATTGCACGAAGAACGGTAACAAAATATAGAAGAAGCATGAAAATCCCTTCATCAAGAAAAAGGAAAGAGTGTTAAGCGCGCACTAATTACGTTTTATTAAAAAATTTTGAAGCCAACAGAAATCATAAAAAAAACTATTATGTTTCTAATATTTGTAGTGTGCGCTTCGGGATGCCATACATTCAACAAAAGCCACAATGCCGCTCATAAACGTGCATTAAACAAGGATTTGAATGCGCTACATAAAGATTTTGATTCTTTTCTCGGCTCCACAAAACCTTCTATGCTCAGTGAATGACAGATACTCCTGACTCAGAACAATTCATTCATTACATAGTATTTTACCTTCCACGCTTTAGTTAGAAGCAAATCGTTGAAACGCTCAATTGAAATAAATCATAGTCTAGAGTTTTATAATATGACCACTTACATTTCATGGGATATCCTTAATGTCACACAATTTTGATCTAATAATTAAAAACGGTATTCTCGTCGATGGAACAGGCAGTGCCAAGAGGGTTGCAGACATTGGTATTCAAGGCGATAAAATCATTTATATAGGCGATATTGCTAGCCGTCCGGATTCTGACGTTATCGATGCGGACGGCTGTATTGTCGCACCAGGATTTATTGACATCCACTCACATAGTGATTTTTTCTGTTTAGTCAGCCCGGAAAGTGAAAGTAAAATCTATGACGGTGTTACCACAGAGATTTGTGGAAACTGTGGCATATCCGCATTTCCGCTAAAAGGCCAATTACTTGAAAACAAAAAAAAAGGTTTCAGCAAATTCGGACTGGATATTAATTGGCAAACAGCTGAGGACTTTTTTACAAGGGCAAAAGACGCAAAGAGTTCTATAAACAGAGGATTTCTGGTTGGCCATGGCAACATCCGAGCTTGCGTGCTGGGGTATGAAGATAGGGAACCGGATAGTAACGAACTTGTTGCAATGGAACGTGAATTACGAGATGCCATGGAGTCAGGTGCTTTTGGCATGTCAAGCGGATTGGTTTATCCCCCGGGATGCTACGCAAAAACGGATGAACTAATTGCATTGTGCAAAATCGTCAGTGATTATAATGGTATATACGCTACCCATATGAGGGATGAAGGCGATAAATTAGAAGCGGCCTTAAGCGAAACCATAAATATTTCCAAAGAGAGTGGAGTAAGTGCTCAAGTCTCCCACATTAAGACATGGGGAGAAAAGAACTGGTGGAAGATTGATAAGATAGAAAGCATGCTTGAAGATGCCAGAGCCGAAGGCATTAAAATCACATGTGACAGATATCCGTATACCGC
>CAYTLC010000167.1:0-4715 GCA_964438395.1 uncultured Candidatus Scalindua sp. | reverse complement strand
ACTTCTCCCGGATAAGATTCTGCAAGAACCTCTACCTCCTGTCCATACCTGATCCAGGGAAGATCATATTCGTAAATATCCAGATACAGCCAGACACGACTCAGGTCTACAATGGTAAAAAGCTTGTCGCCTGTTTTGAAATACATCCCTTCAATGGCACTTTTTTGAATAATGGTGCCGCCAATAGGCGCAAAGATAGTTAAATTGTTTTGAGGCTTCTGTGTCCTTTCAAGCTCATCAATCTGCTCCTCAGTTATGCCCCACAACAACAGCCTCTGTTTAGTATTTTCAAGGAGAGATTTTGATGAGGAGATGACCTCCGGTATATCACTACTGCTAAACTGTTCAATTCCGCTATATGCCAGTAAGTATTCTTTCTGAGTAGACAGAAGATCAGGACTATACATACTGACCAGATGCTCACCCTTCTTCACTATAGTACCGGTAAAATCTACATAAAGTTTCTCAATACGCCCGGAAACCCATGCGGTAACATGCGAAACACGGCTTTCGTTATAATCTATCTTTCCTACAGTATAAAGAGACTTTACCAATTCCCTGTACTCAACAGGGGTTGTTCGAATTGATGCAAGCTGGCGCGCTCTTTCCCCAAGCCTTAAACTTGCTTTTCCACCTCCACCCGCATCCTCCCTCATAGGAGTAAGGTTCATATCACATATCGGACAGCGCCCCGACTCTTTCTGCTTAATCTGCGGATGCATACTGCATGTCCAGAAAATGATTTCACTGGCAGGTTTGTGGACCACTGACATCGTCCCCGCAGGGCCTCCACCACCTCTTAAGAGCAAACCGACAACTAAGCCTCCTATAAAAATACCAATCAAGATGGAGATAACTCCCCATCTGGTCCAAAAGCTATTTTGTCCTGTTTTTGATGAGTCTGGCATGTCTTTCATTTAAATATCCCCCTTACTTTAGCTCTATTTTGTTTAGTGAACTATCTGTACGATCAGAGGTCATTATTACTAAATATATGAGTTGTCATTTAGTATAACAAAGTACTGTTCCATATATCAGGGTTAAAATGGAAATATAACCTCCCCCGCCCTTATATTCCACTACAAAACACGATAATTCTACAATTGAATGTATCCAATTAGAATGCTAAAATGTAATCATATTGAATTAAGCAGAAATCTCAGAAATTCGATTTTCTGATGATAATCTATTGCCTGATTGAGGAGTGATTATTATGAGCAAAGATAAAACACGTAGAGAATTTATCAGGGAGACATGTGTTAATACATTACTGGGTGGTGTGTTTCTGTCTCAAATACCATTGCCTCTTGACCCCCTGCCTGATCACATAAAAACTAATTCAAAGCCAGACGACATAATAAACCTGCAGTCCCTTGTAGTTGACGTTAAAAGCAGGACAGAAATAGTAAGAGGAATGACTCCGAACATTTCATTGGTCAAACAGATGATGGACTCCGGCATAACTCTGCTTACAGGAACAGATAACCCGAAAGCCGCCTGGAAATCACTCTTTCACGAGGACGAAAGGATTGGCATAAAGATAAACGGCCTCGGTGCTGACATCCTTGCAGGCAACTACCAGATTTGCTGGGCTATCGTTGACGCGCTAAAAAGCATTGGAGTGAAAGAGAACAATATCATCATATGGGACCAATATCAGCATTACTTTCTCACATCAGGCTTCAAGATAAACAGATCTTTTAAAGGTGTGAGGACATATACCACAGACGGAGGTGGAGGGAAAGATGCCCTTGATTCTGGAAGCTCACACAGAGAATACGACAGCGGCTATGGCGCCGTTAAAATAAGCAGGATACTGACAAGCGAAGTTGATTCACTGATAAACCTGGGTTTGCTAAAAGACCATGGCCTTGCGGGCGTAAGCATCGCTCTTAAGAATATTTCTCACGGTGTTATCAGCCATCCAGATAACTTCCACGACAATTCATGTGATCCCTTTATTGCAGCCATAAATTCAATACCGATAGTAAAGGACAAGATAAGACTACACATCTGCAACGGGATAGTTGGTCTTTACGAAGGAGGGCCAATGCCACAAAAAAGGCACACATGGAACAGTAACAGGATCATATTGAGCAAGGATCCTGTAGCCCTTGATACGATAGGTATGAACATTATTGAGCAGAAGAGAAAAGAGAAAGAGTTGCGTTCTCTATTTAATCGTCCAAACCTCCCAAAGCACATTGAAACTGCTGCCAAATACGGACTTGGCGTAAGTGAACTGAATTTGATAAATCACAAAACGGCTCTAATATAACAAAAAAGTTAAAAGTGCCTTAAGTTTGAAGTGAACTAAAGTTGGTAGAAAAAGTTTAAACGGTTTAAACCGTTCAACCCGCGTCTGGTCACTAGTTTAAATCTTTTAATTTTTTTGACACGAGAAATATTCAATATTATCCGTTAGTCTTCTCAGGTTTCTTCTCTTCCTGCTTTTTTTTCGCTTCTTCTCCCTTGATGTACTGTTCTAATCTATACATAATTGCCATCAAGTCATGGCCTGTAAGAAATGTCCTTTTGTTACCACGAGGTATAATACCCTGGAACTGGAATTCAAGAAAAGCATAACGCCTGCCTATACCAATATCAGGTACGGTGAAGTCATCACTTATCCCGAGTTTCCTGCACACAAAGCTGGTAAAACGCCCTATGCCATCTGCCACGTGCATAGTAAAGCCGCCTTTCATATCAAGTACCTTGAAAATCATATAAGCCATTATCGCGCGTGTAAGTGTTTTATCTGGTGCATACTCCCACCTCTTATCAACTATCTCCTTTTGCTTGAGTGCCAATACCACTTTCTCAAATGTCATTGTATCAGCCTCTATACCTACATAAGCTGAAATTGCCCTGCAACCGTCTTCGTATGTTGCAACACCGCGTTCAATCAGCTCCCTGTATACGTTATTGTCCGGCAATGCCTCTTTGCCAATCAGTTCCTTTAATACGTTATCATCCGACAACGATTCTTTGTTAATCAGTTCCTTGAATACGTTATCATCCGGCAACGACTCTTTGCTAATCAGTTCCTTGGATACGTCATCGTCAGACAACGACTCTTTGCTAATTGGTTCCTTGAATACGTTATTGTCCGACAACGCTTCTCGGCTTTGAAACAAAACGAATAATGATAGAAGACAAAAAAGAGCACAGGTATTTATATTTTTTCTGTCACAATAAGACTTCATCTTGTTTATAATCCAGTTTTTCATTTCTCAACCCTTAATAATCAATCATTACATACTGCCTAATGTCGTCTCTAAAACTGATACAGTATGGTTACACTCACATTATCCCGTGCTTCATCATAGTAGTACGCACCGCCGGGATAAAATCTACCGTAATCCACAGAAACATTCAGATCTGAGAATATTTTCCATACTACACTTATGTCAATCTCCTTACCAATATTTCTCTGCGGCTGAACAGCCCTGTTATCAGATATTTCAGACTCTTTTTTATCTTTACGAAAAAGGAAAAAATTTGTATTCAGACTAACGTTTCTCTTTTTGATAAATTCCGAAGGCGTCATAGAGAGCCCGAACTTAAACATCTGCAGGTTAGACAAACGTGGTGCCAGGCTCAGCCCGGTATCTATATAACCAAAATTCAGAAAATTTCTGTCAGTAGTGCCTTCTTTATTACCTGGAGTTGTGGTAACAACTTTTGCAGAGCGGTCAGAATCTCCGGTACCAAAGGCGTATTCAACACTCAGGTTGGGATGTGTTATTACGTTAAATGAATAATGGAGCGAGGCATCAAATGCCCACGCATCTATATGTTCGACATCCGGAGGACCCGCAAGTCCGGTTCCATCAGTAGCAGTACCAGCTGCAGGATTGCTTCTACCGCCCTCCATAATACCCTCTATCGAGTAGTAGAGACTGTTGGTGATCTGACCTCTTGAACCAATGCCGTAATACCTTGAATCATAATCATAATCCTGGTCAGGATCTTCGATATTCTCCCCGCTACGATCTTCCTGCATTAAGGCAAACAGATACGGAGCGTGTTTCTTAAAACCTTTATAGCTGACCTCTCCACCGTAAAAATACCGTTTGCTGGATCGGAAGCCCGGTACACTGAAATCAATATTTTCTTCGTCTATGAGATTCCTGGCAGCGAAAACCTTAAAACCTATCCATTTGCTCTGTCCATCAAGCTGTACTCCGTTAGTTTTTTTTGTGTAGGCCAGCTGGCTCCCCAGAGAAGTAGTGAAACGCCCGGCAGTCAATCTAAGCTGGAGTGGCATCGTATATTTAAAATATTTTTCAGCTGCCTTATCAATGTTTAATATGTATGTGCCTTCGTCAAACCCCTCTTCCAGGTTCCACTTAAGCTGATTCTCCGAGCTTCTGTAATGATCTCCCCGGTTATAGTCAATATGCTGCCCCTTAAGCCTCAAATAGAAACTGTGGACTTCGTTCAGATTCAGACTACCCCACAAATTGAAGTCATTCTGTTTCTTGGTTCTTCGTTTGTGACGATAACTGGTCTCAGTGATTAACACAGGATCGTCAAATGTGTTGATCGAAGTCGTTTCAGAACCACCCCAGTCCCACAGTAAACGCTGTGACATCGAACGCCTGAGATCAAATACCTTTTGAGCCTCAATCTGAAGCTTCTGCAAACGTACCTTTTGTTGGCGTGCTCCCCATAAACTAAACCACAAATAACTTAGTAGTATCGTTTAAAAG
>CAYTLC010000166.1:0-4737 GCA_964438395.1 uncultured Candidatus Scalindua sp. | reverse complement strand
CCGTTACCTGCCTGGCGAGATCCTGCTGTAACGGTGCTGTCGCTGGTTTTAGTATGCTGTGGCATAGCAGTCAGCACAGTGGTCATTCGCAAACTTACGATGACTCAGCTACATTCACCCGAACGTCGCGCATGGGGACTCTATCTCATCCCAGGTTTATATGGCGGAGCATTTGCAGCCGTGATCTGCCTGTGGCGTCTTTTCTGAGGGAATTGAATTATTGGATTAAGCTGAAAGAATTTAAAATCTATCCAGAAACTCTTTACCTTTTTTAATACCTTCAACGGGATACTGCATTGTTTTAGAATTGACAACATAGAACCCGTGATAACCTGTTGATTCGAGAGTAGAGACAAATTCTTCAACCGGTATGATGCCGTCTCCAATGGGAACTTCTATCTGTCGGCCTTCTTCCGTCTGCCTGGTATCCCACAAATTTGTATGGACTATATATTCGTGTAATTCATATATGCCCTTTATCGGATCCAGATTGGTTGTCATTAGCGATGCAGGATCATAGATCAGCTTAATACCTTCGGTGTCCAATGATCTTAGAAAATTTTTCAGCGTAGAATAATCATCATACGATGCCTTGATAGCGAGCCTGCATCCGTAATTTTCAGCATGCTGGCCAATCTCGCTAAGAGCGGCATTTACGGCATGCCAATGTGTAGTATCATTATCTGTTGGTATACTGCCTGTTTGTACAGTTACAATATTGGTCTGTAAATCCAGTGCAAGGTTTATAATCTCTTTTGTTCTCTTAATAATAAGATCAAATTCATTATGATTGATCAAACCGACACCAAGCTCTCCGCTCAGGGCGCAGAGACTTAACTTGCTTAAATCTATAATACGCTTTAATTCGCGTCTGCCAGTCTGTGATAGATTTTCGGGGGATATGTCTCTTTGAGTTGCATCGATCTGAATACCTTTAAAACCAAGGTTAGCCGCAGTCGCAATACCATCCTTAATCCTTAATCGAAGTGATTCAAGCACAACACCGGTTTTCTGTCTTATCATGGCACCAGTACAATTTTCCCAAACTGTTTCCTATCCAACATCTTCGTTTGGGCTGCCACCGCATCTGCAAGAGGAAATACAGAATCCACGACAGGTTTAAGCCTGCCGGATTCCATAAGTTCCATGATCTTCAACAACTCACTCCTGCTCCCCAGATAACAACCTGAAATGGATAGCTGTTTGGCAAACAGAAATCTAAGATCAAAACTTACTGATGGACCGCTTGTTGCGCCACAGGTAACTATTCGACCACCCCGCTTAAGGCACGACATACTCTTTTCCCACGTTTCAGGGCCTATATGTTCAAATACCAGATCGACACCTTTACCATCCGTAAGCTCATTTACCTTGTCCGCAAAATCCTCATTCGAATGGTTTATTACATGGTCGGCGCCAAGTGCTTTTGCTTTTTTCCGTTTCCCAGCACTACCGACAGTTGTGATAACATTTGCTCCACTGAGCCTGGCGATCTGTATTGCAGCACTGCCAATACCGCTACCGGCAGCATGGATAAGAACAGTCTCGCCTGTTGTAAGATTTCCACGCGTCTTCAGCATATTCCATGCAGTCAGGAATACCAGAGGTACCGCCGACCATTCCTCAAATGATAATTTATCAGATATCGGAATTATGTTTTCCGCCGAAGCCTTTGCATATTCTGCATAACCACCATTTACCTGGAAACCCATAACCATGAATTCATGGCAAAGGCTGTCGTTTGAAGAGAGGCAGAATTCACACTTGCCACAACTTATTCCCGGAGAGATAAGAACACGCTGCCCAATACTTAAACCTTTAACTTTAATCTTACTGCCTATCCCAGCTATTTCTCCGGCTATTTCACAACCGAGTATGTGTGGCAGTGGTATCGTAACGCCCGGCAATCCTTCTCTTACCCATATATCAAGATGATTTATCCCACACGCTTTTACTTTAACGAGGACTTCAGAAGCAGAAATCTCCGGTTCTGCAAAATCGGTATATACTAATTTATCAACACTGCCGTGTTCTTTAAAGACTGTTGCCTTCATTATTCTACTTTCTCAAATGAATCTTTGCCGGCGCCACATGCCGGGCAAACCCAATCTTCCGGCAAGTCTTCAAAAGGAGTACCAGGATCAATCCCATTAATACCGTCTCCCTTTTCCGGATCATATATATAACCGCAAACAGTACATTCCCATTTTGTCATTTTTCAATCTCCTTAGTATAAATCTAATTTCAATTGCATTCACATAAATAATTAAGCGACACTACTAACGGAAGAAACACATACCGCATTGTCTTCAAAATATTCTCTTACCCCGGATATTACATTTCCAATAGCTGTGTCAATAGGTTCGTTTATTGACGCTCCGGCAGCACGCACATGCCCGCCACCTCCAAAATCTGATGCCAGTTTAGCAACATCTACTGTGTGCTTTGATCGAAAACTTACCTTTGTTTTCCTGTTACCAATTTCTCTAAAAATAACTACAACCTCCACCTCTTTTACAGCACGAACAAGATCGATAATAACATCTGTATCCACAAATGGCACACCTGACGATTTAATCATATCTTTTGTTAATTTGGTCCATACCACTTTCCCGTCACATTCCGGACGCAGTATACCAAGCGCAAGATTCAACAACTTCAAATAGCTCATTTGCTTGGTCTGAAAAAGTTGTTCATATATAATCTCAGATTTAACACCAACCTTAATTAAGTCAGAGCAGGCCTTTAAGGCCTTTGCACTTGTGTTACTGAATTTAAACCACCCGGTATCAGTTGCGATTGAAAGATATAGAGGAGTTGCGATTTCAAGAGTAATATCTTCATTCATAAAGGCAATCAAGTCGAATATCAATTCTCCGGCAGAAGATGCATCTTTGTCTACAACGTTTATATCAGCATACCCGGGGTTTGATGCATGGTGGTCTATGCATACCTTGGTAATTGAACTAGCCTTTATCATATCTGCAAAATCACCCAACTGGCTCCAGTCAGCGACATCAACAATGAATATAGCGTCAAAATCGTTAAGGTTTATATTAACATCCTTATTTCTTAAAAACTTAACATCTCTATCGGTATCGAAACAACTGTAGACTGCAGGCAGTGCTTCATTGTTTACTATTACTGCTTCCTTATTTAATCCACATAAAAATCGCTTGAGCGCAAGTTCAGACCCGATAGCATCTCCCTCTGAAAAGAGATGTGTCGTAATGATAAACCTCTTACCCTTATTTATAATATCTACAATTTCTTGCCACATATTTAATGCTTAAACTCCTTTCAGTTGTTAAATCTGATCATTGCTTTTTACACCTCCAGCATCCACGGAATTTCTTCCTCCGCAAACAGAAGTGACGGTTCTGTTATTATGCGAAATTCATCCTTGAATTGTGTAACGTGCGCACTTTCCATCTTTATAAGTGTTTCAAACAGTTTTTTCGCACCTTCATCTTTTGTCTTCTTTGCTGCGTTTTCATAAAATTTACAGGCATTTTCTTCAGTATCTATTATTTTCTTAATCACATCCTCGTAATTTGCTTTCTTTTCAGGCTTCTCTATTTTGACGGCTTTAAACGTTTTTAACTTTATGTCTTTCGGAATTTCACCGAAACTATCCTCATACCATTTTTTTAATCGTTCGTAATGTTTTTGTTCTGCTTCCGACATTATATCGAACTTAAGCTTTGCCGCCTTGTCTTCAAGCTGTGCTGATATTTTCTTATACAATGCACTTGCTTTAAGCTCTTCTGCCATTGCAGTTTCCACTATACTTAACGTTACATCTTCATTCCCATCAATATCTTTTTTTTTCTGCAATGGTTAATCTCCTAATAACTTTTGAAATTACTTGCAAAAACGTATTATAGCAGGGATTCACAGTATCAAAAGGAAAAGTTTGGTTTATGGCGTGATAGTCTATAGACGGGTAAGCTACATATTCTGGTACGTTAATTCCACTTCATAGCATTAGATAGCAGATGCAAATTTTTTGCCAAATTCTTCACACCCGTTCAACGCCTCTTCAGAAGGTATCATCCTAAGCTTACAACCTTCAGTAACTATCTTAAAACGTAAGCTTTTTAAGATATCCTCAATTATCTGTACAGCTTCTCCACTCCACCCATAACATCCAAATACCGCCGCCGCTTTGCCCCTGATATTCAGCGTTACCATATTTGAAATAATGTCAAATATTGGTTTTGGGGCCTTCGCATTTAACGTAGGAGTCCCGAGGATAATGCCATCGGAGGCATCAATTTCGTCAAGTAATGAGTCCATATCAATTTCTGCAGCATCTAAGAGTGAAACATCTGTGTCGGGAAGGCATGCACCTCTATAAATAGACTCTGCCATTCTTTTTGTACTGCCGTATGATGAAACATATATAACCGATATCTTTTTTTTGTCAGGATATTTTTTTGTCTTTCCTGCCCATTCTCTATAAGCATTAATATACTTGTCTAAATCTTCCCTTAGTATAGGTCCATGAGATGGAGCAATAATATCTATATCTATATCCTTTATATTCTCCAAGGCATCAAGAACATGTTTCTTAAAAGGCCTTAATATGGTGTCATAGTAGAATTCATACGCAGTAAATGCATCTTCCTTAGAACCCAATTCGTCGTTAAACCTTTTATCACTGCAATAATGTGAACCAAACGCGTCACAGGGAAATAGTATTTTATCGGTTTCAAGATACGTAAACATAGTGTC
>CAYTLC010000165.1:0-4811 GCA_964438395.1 uncultured Candidatus Scalindua sp. | reverse complement strand
CCTCCGCCGCTAAAGAAGCGCGACCGGTCACGTTTTCTTCAACAACTTGACGTAGTGATACAGACAATCCGTCGTAAGCATGCCTGATACTAAACGGTTCAGCGTTTAGGAGCTTTCCTACGCCTCGCACCACCACTATTGCCTTTGGTCACGTGGGGCTTGCCACCCCGGAAGGTTCCTTTACTACCGCCACGGCGGCGACGCCTGTGAGCCTCAGCCCCGGCAGCCTCATCCTTCTCCGGAACCTTTGCCGGCTTCGAAAAACCTTCGATCAGGTTGACCGGAATCGTCTTTTTAATCAAGCGCTCAATGGCACGCAACAGTTTAACCTCGTCGTCCATCACAAGAGAAATCGCCTCTCCCGAGCTGCCGGCCCGGCCGGTGCGTCCGATGCGGTGCACGTAGTCCTCCGCGACATTTGGCATATCGTAATTCACCACGTGCGGAAGGCGATCGATATCAAGGCCTCGAGAGGCAATATCCGTTGCTACCAGAATACGCACTTTACAAGCTTTGAACTCCGCCAGAGCAAGCGTCCGCGCCGTCTGGCTCTTATTGCCGTGAATGGCGGCCGCCATTATGCCGTTCTTTCCCAGCTGTTTTGCCAGACGATTGGCCCCGTGCTTAGTCCTGGTGAACACCAGCACCTGGTTCCAATCACCTTCTGTAATCAGGTGAGACAGCAAATCGCACTTGCGGGATTTTGGTACGAGGTAAACAGATTGGTCAACTGTCTCTGCCGCTACATTCTGGCCTGCCACTTCAACCAGCTTCGGCTTATGGAGAATGGTATCTGCCAACGTCTTGATCTCTTTCGAATAGGTCGCAGAAAAAAACAGAGTTTGCCGCTTCTTCGGCACCATCCGAATAATTTTACGGATGTCGTGAATGAAACCCATATCCAACATGCGGTCCGCCTCGTCAAGTATCAGCACTTCAATACACGAAAGATCGAGAACTTTCTGGCCAATGAGATCGAGAAGGCGGCCCGGAGTGCCGATGACTATGTGAACGCCTCGGCGCAGTTGTTTTATCTGGGGGTTAATGCCGACACCTCCAAAAATAACAGTCGAACGAATATGCAATCCCTGTCCGTAAGTTTCGATGCTTTTGCCAACCTGGGCTGCCAGTTCACGAGTTGGCGTCAGTACGAGAGCCCGCGGTCGGTGTCCGCCGCGACGACCCTGAGTGCTTAAAAGATGTAGAAGCGGCAGCGTGAAAGCTGCAGTTTTACCCGTACCCGTCTGCGCCCCGGCGAGTATATCCCGTCCCTCAATAATGACCGGAATGGCCTTTCGCTGAATAGGTGTCGGTTCAATATAACCCTGAAATTTAACTCCGGTCAGTATCTCCGGACGTAGACCCAAATTTTCAAATGACATATAATTATCCTGTGATCTGCTAATTCTGCATTAAGATTCCGGATCAAGTCCGGAATGACAATCCCCGGACAAAAAGCGCCGAGGACTTTTCCCGAACAGCCGGTTTAATCTTAATATTTAACAACTAATTGGAAATAAAGGGGAGGGGGCTCACAACAGCTCTTCCATCGTATCACTCTACACCGTTCCCTGTTGTCGCGGGGATTACAATTTTCTCTTTAATTTCATTTCGGTTTCTTATTTCCCAGATGGTTTCATGTTTTGTGCACTTCGCCCTGAGAGAAATATCGCTTTCAAGTATTTGTGTTGGTAGTTTCAAATCTATCGCCTGCACCGGGCACGCCTTCACACATGCACCGCACGTCCAGCAGTCTGCCTGAGACCTGATCTCCGCCTTGTACCTCTCGTTTCGGAACAGTAAATCGCCGGGACAGATTCTTTCACAGAGCGTTTCCTCTGCCTTCCCGCATCCATTACACACCTCTTCGTCTATAAATATACTCATTTTTTTCTCTAAATATTACAGAGGTTTTCGTTCAATTCTCTTTTGATAATTTTGACCCTGTCATTTACAGGATCATAAATGGAATTAACAAATCCCTGCCAGTTGGTATCATCTCTTTCAGGATAATCTGTTCGGGTCTGAAAAACCGGCCAGCGAGTCTCCTGTCTATAGATAAGGTGCTCTATCAAGACCTTTGCGACATCAAGCCTGTCGACCAGTTTCAGGCATGAAACAAGCTCGTGATTATCCTCTGCACGAAGGCTCCGCAATTTATCCTTTAATTCCCTGAGTTTATCTCTGGCAATTATCAACTTGGATTCTGTCAATTCGTAATGTGCCGTTACTCCGCCGGCATATTCGTCCATTGTCTCATGAAGAATCCTTTCCAATTCTTCACAAGACACTCTTTCCCCTCCGTCCATCCAACACAAAATTCTCTCTTTCTCTTTATTTACTTCATCTTCATTTATATGCAGCAATTCAATATCCGTAATTTGTTCAATAGCCGCCCTTACCGCTATCTTTGCCTCTACCCAGGCACCACTTACATATTTTTTGGGAGCACCGCCGTGTTCCTGCAAAGCAATTTAAGGATTTCGAGATATCCCGCATTCTTTCCATATATTACATTCCTTTTTTTGATCGGGCCCCTTGGTAACATCAAAATGGTTTTGATTAACCGGTAATTTGTTTAAAATGAGGTATTCATTTATTTTACAATGATCCCAATCTAAAATAGGAAGAACCTGGCACAGGCCTTTATTAAATTGAACAAATTTTGCGTTTTTTCTCTCTACTGTTTCATGACTCATGACTCCTCCAAGCCATGCTTTAACTTTTAACTCATTAAATCCTCTATTCAGCGGTTCATGTTTTATAATAGAGACAACCTTATCAAAATAATCTGAACTCATATCATTCCAATTTGGATATTTCTCTTCAATCTCCCTTTTAGAAATTAAGCTTTTGTAAATCCTAATATCATATCCTTCATTTTTCATATACTTCAGCATGTTATGTGTACAATCATTGAAATATCCTGTATCTACAAATATTATAGGCGGGCAAAACCCTAATGCGTCTCTTGTCAGGTTAGGTAAAACCGCAGAAGTATTACCACCACTCGTTGTCAAAAACAGACCTTCTTTGAAAGTTTCATAAGCCCATATGATCCTCTCTTTGCTTTCTTTCTTGACAAAGCTTTTATTTATTTCTTCTATATTCAGTTTCTCTTCAATGTTCATAAGTTGAAATATCTTTCGTAATACAAAATAACTGCCTGCCCGCCAGTTTGTTAGGCGGGAAAGCAGGCACTTGCAACTCCATCATCTGTTATTCATCTATTATCTTTGTTTCACACGATACTTTCTCTTTCAGCTCTGCCACGGCAGAACCGAAGAAATACCGTGATAAACGAGACCTTTTTCTTCTTGTAACGAGAATCAAACTCACCTGTTCCTCTTCGGCAACAGATAGTGCTACATCCAAAAATGTACCCCTTTTGATAACTGATTTGTAATCAACGCCTTTGCTTTTCGCCGCGGCTTCGATCTCTGAGATCTTCTCTTTTCCCTGAACTGAGTATTCATCCAAAACCGCGTTAAAAAGGTTCTCGGTTGTTGTCCCTCCAATCCATCCTTCTTCAGTCAAGCTATCAAATATTTTCTGTGGTACCTCATTATCAACAACAAAAAGAATTATCAACTTTGCATTTTCTTTACTCGCAATGTCAACCGCCTCTTTAATACACTTATCCGATTTTCTTGTAGTCGAAAGTATTAACAGTATTTTATCCATAATTCACCGATTTCGATTTTTTAGTCCCCCTCTTATAAAAGGGGACTAAGGGTTCACGAAAAAATAACTTTACAAGTTGAGGCCCAGAAGCGGCCAGTAATAATAAGCGAAAAAATTGAAAAATATCCATGAAACAATCTTCAGTATAAACCCGCCTTTGAATGCATCGCCGAGCGTAATGAAACCCGATGAATGTGCAATGGCAACCGCCGGAGTACCCATAGGAAGAATAAATGCCAGGCCCGATGGAACAGTTACGGCTAATGTCATAATTATCGGATTTATTGAAAAATCTATCGCAATCCCTATGGCTATCGGCATCATGAGGGCGACTACAGCCGTATTACTCATGGTTTCAGTCAAAAAAATTGCAAAAAGAGATATCACCATAATCAAAACAAATGGCGATTGGATTGATCCTACGTTGGATATATCAACTAACCAACGGGTTGCACCTGTCTTTCCCATAGCAAAACCAAGGCAGATAGCACCCCCATACATAAGTATCAACCCCCAGTTTACATCTTCCTCCACTTCCTTCCATCGTATTAGCCTGAATACAAAGGCAATAACAACAGAGGCCAAAGCAATATTAGCAAGTCCGAATTTTTCACCGAAGCATATCCATGTTAAAATCGTTACTATCATAAGAATTCCAATAGACAACTCATTGCGTTTCATTTTTCCAATGCATGCTGTCCTGTTAACCAGTAATTTTTGTGCCTTTTTCACATCTTTTATCTCTGCTGGAAAAAGAACGATCAACAACCAATACGTAACGGCCAGCATCGTTATAACTGCCGGTAGCGTTGCAAGCATCCATTTGAAAAAACCGATGGATTCACCGGTTGTATCCTGTATCATTCCTATGGCCAAAGGGACCCTGGCACCACCCAAAAATGTTGCCACCCCTCCAATAACACATCCCCACGCCGCACCCAAAAACAGAGACTTGCCATAGCTGCTTTCACCCGGCTTTAGCTCCAGGCTCAAAGCAATAGCGGCAATAATAGGAAACATCATCGCGGCAACAGCGTGTGCTGACATCCAAAACGAGGAAAATGCCGACAGTACAATAACCCCTAGAAGCAATGTCTTGGGCGAATGGCCAAACCACTTCAGAAACA
>CAYTLC010000164.1:0-4921 GCA_964438395.1 uncultured Candidatus Scalindua sp. | reverse complement strand
TTCGCTACTATTAACAAATTCAGCAGGCACATTAAAACCAAACCACCGATTCAAATCATAAGCTGCAATAAATAGATACTCCTGTTGATAATTAATGCTAGTTTCAGGTCCGCTTTGCTTAACCAGCAGATATGCATATTACTGGTAATGTTCTGATGATATTTAATTAAAAAAATATTAAAGTTGTCTTAAATAGTGCCGATAATAGAGATAGAAAAAAATCTTAATATGTCCTGTTGGAAATCTTTTCAATACTTTTCAGGCAAGGAGGGCGACAATGTTGATATTATACGTACCAGTATTGGTATCAATAGCTTCAGCCGCTATTTTAGTCAAATTCTATTAATAGACTACACCATGTTTAGGATGGGCAGAGAGGAAGGTCGTTTACGGGAAGAATTATGATGGCATCCTATAAATACTTCCCAAATATGACGCTCAATCGTTCCTTTACTTCGCTCGGAATGTTGTCTTTATGGGTCACAATGGCATTGCTTGAAGCGTTTACACATCCACAACCCCTTTCGCCTTCAATCGTAGGGAGGGCGTGTTTAATTATTGCCTTGGCGGTATCAACGTTTTTCATGATGTTTTGAAGGACTATCTCTGCCGTAACATCTTCTTCTCCTTCATGCCAGCAGTCATAGTCTGTGGAAAGTGCAAGTGTGCTATAGCATAGCTCTGCTTCACGGGCCAGTCTGGCCTCCTGCAGGTTTGTCATGCCGATAATACTTACGTCCCATTGGCGATATGTTAGTGATTCTGCCCTGGTTGAGAATTGAGGTCCCTCAATACATACATAAGTTCCTCCTTTGTGGACAGTAGCTCCGGCACTGTTTGCTGCTTTATGTAACGTGTCTGCAAGGGCTGGGCAGACCGGATCAGCCAGGCTTACATGGCCTACAATTCCATCACCAAAGAATGTGCCAATTCTACCTTGAGTGCGATCAATAAACTGGTCAGGAATTACAATATCCAGAGGTTTGATCTCCTCTTTCATGCTTCCTACAGCACTGACAGCTATTATTCTCTCTACTCCAAGTTTCTTCATGCCATAGATATTTGCACGAAAATTCAGTTCCGATGGCAATATGCTGTGGGTCTTACCGTGTCGTGGGAGGAAGACAACACTTTTGCCTTCCAGCTTCCCAGTGATAAATTGATCTGATGGGTCTCCAAACGGAGTTTCCACTTTTATATTTTCAACATCAGTTATTCCTTCGATATTATACAAACCACTGCCGCCAATTATCCCTATTCTTCCGTTAGTCATATTTATAGTCCTTATTTAATAATGTATTATTTAAAAGCGTGTTATTCTAACGAAGCAACCTGTGCCGTCAAGTACTAATTTAATCATTATTGACAGTAAAACTAAATATTATATAATTACTGCCCACGTATTTAATAATGGTCTAGAATTGATCGAATCAGGAATTATAGAGTTTCCGGGATATTCAACACAGGAGAAATAAACGGTGGCTAAAAGAATACAGACTAAGAAGTTTGAAGATGCTAAATATATAAAAGAGAAGTACATAGGTATTAAAAAAGAGATACAGAAGGTTATAGTAGGTCAGGATGAAATGATTGAGGCAATCATTATTGCTCTCTTTTCTGATGGTCATATTCTGCTGGAAGGTTATCCGGGGTTGGGGAAGACTATAACTATCAAGACCCTTTCAAGGGCGATTGACGCTAAATTTCAAAGGATACAATTTACACCTGATCTGATACCCAGTGATATTACAGGGTTTGAATTGTGTGATCCTGAAACAAGAAAAAGTGCAGTTCAGAAAGGGCCGGTTTTTACTAATTTACTATTGGCTGATGAGATTAACAGGGCTCCTGCAAAGGTTCAGAGTGCTTTACTGGAAAGTATGCAGGAAAAGCAGGTGACAATAGGCAGAGAGTCTTTTGAGTTGGAAAATATATTTATTGTTCTTGCAACTCAAAATCCGATAGAGATATCCGGAACCTATCTCCTGCCGGAAGCTGAGGTTGACAGGTTCATGTTTAAGATAAGGGTTGCGTATCCTTCATATGAAGAGGAGAGGGAGATAGCGGAGAGACAGATTGGCGATGAAGAGCCAGATCTGAAAGCAGTTTTACATCCGGATGAAATAATTGCATTGAGACATTTCATCGCGAAAAAAATTCCATTGCATAAAGAGTCAGAGATACTGAAATATTCGACACGTATCGTAAGGGCAACCAGGCCGGATTCTGATGGTGATGGATACATAAGTGAAATGGTTATGTATGGTGCTTCACCCCGTGCTTCAATTTACCTGGCGAAGGCTGCACGTGTCTACGCTTTCTTATCTGGGAGTGATATAGTCCTGCCGGAACACATCCATAAGATGGCTTACCCGGTTTTAAGGCACAGGGTAATCTTAACGCATGAAGCAGAATCACAGGGAATTGATCCGGACGATGTAATAAGCAAAATATTGGAAAAGGTGCCCATTCTGGAAACAGATACCTCTAACTAACAACGCTGTCTAATTGATCTGAAGAGGCCGGTTTATTGAGAAGTAAGATAAGGTTACATTTGCAGAGAATGGTGGCAAATCTTTTTGAAGGTTCTTTCTCCAGTTATATGAACTCAACTAGAGGGATTGAGCTTGATGAGTTGAGGCAGTACCAGCCAGGTGATGAGTTCCGGGCTATTGACTGGAAGGCTACCACAAGAACCGGAAACCTACATGTCAGGTTAAAGCTGGTGGACAAAAGAACCAATATTTTTTTCCTGATTGACAGAAGTGGATCAACGAAGTTTGGCTCAGCACATTTTACTAAAGAGAAAATTCAGTCCTCCATTATTTCTACCCTCGTTCAATCTGCAACAGAAACAGGCAATCTTGTAAGCTTCATATCGTTTACAGATAAAGTCGAGAGTTATATCCAGCCTCAGGCAGGCCAGAAAGAAGGTGGAAGATTGGCTGGAAATATGATGAATGACAAAGTTAAAGGCAGGCGTACAAATATCAACTGTGCATTCAAGTTTATGAATAATTTGAGATTCGCGCCTTCGCTTGTATTTGTGCTATCTGATTTCTTTGCGCCGTTTGATTACGAAAGCTCTCTAAAATCCCTTGTTAGAAAGCATGATGTTATTCCGATAATCATATCTGATATTAGGGAGGAATCTCTTCCTAAGGCAAGAGGTTTCGTGGCAGTAAAGGATTTAGAGACTCAAGGTGTAAAGTATCTGGATTTGTCTCAGGATCTCAATGCGAATCTACAACACATTAAATTATTTAATAAACTTAATCTTGGCTACCTTACGTTGAAGACTGATATGAGCGAAGAGCAGTGGGTAAGTGCTCTGTCAGATTTCTTTGACAAGAGGATAAGGCGGAGAAGCAGGATAAAGAGATGAAGAGAGCTTTGTTTATAACATTCTTGTGCGCGTTTGTGCTCCTAATGCCTCTTGGCACTTGTAAGGCTCAGCAATCTGGCTACGGGGGTGAACAGGAGTATGGAGATTCAGTTCAGCCGCGTGATATAGACACGCTGATACCTGAAATGGATGCAGCAGCAGAACTCTGGTTGTTTGTGGAAGATTATCGGTTTGTCACCGGTAAAATGATACATTTGACCCTACAGTTGATATGGAAGCTGGGCGTCAGCGTAGATGTGGAAGAATTTAATACGGTAGATCTTGCTCCTTTCAGGATAGAAAAGGTAACAGTTGGAGAGAGGCAGATATTTAATAATGATAGCGACTTCAGTGTTATAACATACATCCTCTCCTTACCTGATGATGCAGAAATGGGAATCTACACAGTGCCCGCATTTCTCATATCGTATACCGACGAGGCAAACAAGAGCTCAGGGCAGGTACAAACATCCTCCATGGCATTAAAGAAGGTCCCAATCCTTGTAGAGACTGAGTTGGATAGAGATGTGATTGCTATTGGGGATACACTTAAATATAAACTGACAATCTGGCATGAAAAATATATACAGATACTGGAAGAGAATATGAAACAACTAAATCTCAGTCCGTTTGATTTAAGAGATTTCAGGATTAGCGAAAAAGCGGAAGGGAAATTGAAAAAAACTACTTTAGAGTATGAGCTCTCAATTTATGATTTACCGGATAAATCAGAGAATTTTGAAATTCCTTCAATGCCTGTGTTGTATTGTGATGAGCGCGAAGGAAACGTTAGGCAGGGAGAGGAAGGAAAATCGCCTGAGACTCAGAGAATAGGTACTCCTGCAATTCCTGTTTTGGTCAATAGTTTATTGAAAAGAATTGATATCCCTCTGGAAAGGGCAAAGGGGCCGCTTGTATATTCGCAAAAGGATATATGGTTGAGGAGCCACTTGCCGGCTATTATGGGGTTTGTCATCATAATAGCTCTCGGGGCTAATGAGATCAAAAAAGTCATTTATCGGATGTCTGCAATAATTAGAGAGAGGATGGCAATGTCTCCTCTCGCACATGCGGAGAGGCTGGAAAAAATGATTGCCGAGTTTGACAGTGATGCTGAAGATGATGATTTGCGGCAGTCTATTGTTAATATTGATTGTACCTTAAGAGGGCTTCTGGGTGCATTGAAGGAGATGCGCAGAGACGTAGTGCGGTCAATAACGACAGCGAAACTTATTGATACAATCAGGGATAAGAAGATGGCGGAGGAGATAGTGGGCGCTGCAGACAATGTACTTAAATCCTTTGACTCTGTTATTTTTGGTGATGTCAATAGAGGTGCGGTTAAGAAGGCTATAGATGGGGTACAGGAGATTTTAAAAGAGGCTAAAAGGCGGAGTTATTTTTAGCTGCATTAAGAAAAATTTCAAAATTGGAGTGAAAGAATATTGAATCTGGAAAATCCTCTGTTTCTGCTGGCATTGATCCCTTTTGTTATCCTGTTTTTTCTAAGAAGGGAAGGAAAGTACTTAGGATATT
>CAYTLC010000163.1:3602-5049 GCA_964438395.1 uncultured Candidatus Scalindua sp. | reverse complement strand
TCTTCATCTGAACCACGCATCTTTTTATGATGACTTCAGTTGCAACAAGCCGCAACTGAAACTAATTATTATTAAGAGTCCTGTTTAATTAATGTCAATTCACTAACTAAGATACTACTACTTGTGTGAGTGCATCGGGACTAAGATATAAATTGAAGTATAGAGAATTAATAACAAAGAGGAGGGGGGGGTGATCCTTAACCTTCTTACCTGATTACTTATAAACTTCACGTTATAATATGTATCTACTTATAATTCTCAATAGTTAACGTAAAAAAACAGTAGATACATATTAATTAAAAAAAAGTAATATATCAACTTATTATTGTAATCTAATGTATCTCTTTGATATCTATAAAGATATAATCAATTCCTGAGTCGCATAAATATTGTCTATTTCACATAACTCATTATCTCATCAACCCTATGAAAGAGCTTGACATTCCCTTTACGTGATGTTAGAAGGTATTTGACAAATATTGCTTTATCAGCTAATTTACTAAATTATATGCCTGTATGAGGTTACATATAACAGAAGGGACATTATTGAAATCCACATACAGGAAACTCATACCAAAAACTAATAATCATAAACCATGGTGAATGTATTTTTTCGAGTAAGTAGAAGCAAGGTCGTTCGACTGTTTTGCTTAACAATTTTAACCCTGTTTATTGGCGGTTTAGGGCTCCACTATTTTGAGAAGACGCCGCGCATTCTAGATGCTTTCTGGTGGAGTTTCGTTACTATTACCACGGTAGGCTACGGTGACATAACACCATCAACGATTGGTGGAAGGATTATTGGAGTTGTCGTTATGGTGTTTGGCATAGGGATACTGGGAATGTTTACGGCAACGATTGCCAGTGCTTTTGTTGATACTAAACTCAAAGAGGGCAAGGGCGTGAACGGTGTAAAGGTAAAAGACCATTTTATTATCTGCGGCTGGAGCTATAAGGCAAAGGAGATTATTGCTGAGTTGCGGGCGGATAAGAAGGTCAAAAACAAGCCTATCGTTATTGTCGCAGATATTCCTGAAAAACCTATTGAAGATGAGAACACCTTCTTTATCCATGGTGAAGTTGATGTTGACATATTAAAGAAGGCCAACCTGAAGGGTGCGTCAGTTGTTATGATCCTGACAGACGAAGAGCTTGATTCGTACTCAAGGGATGCAAAAGTAGTGCTGAACACACTCACCATACGAAAGTTAAACCCAAATGTTTATATCTGTGTTGAGATCTCTGATTCAAGGAATATGCAGCATGGGAAGCTGGCAGGCGCAGATGAAATAATCGTTATCGGAGAGCTGAGCGGCAATCTCCTTGTTCAGGCTGCCCTGGACCACGGTATAACCAAAATAATTACCGAACTAGTCAGTAATCGATACGGCAATGAACTCTATAAAGTAAAACCACCGGCAAATCTTGTAGGCATGCAGTTTATTGA
>CAYTLC010000163.1:0-3502 GCA_964438395.1 uncultured Candidatus Scalindua sp. | reverse complement strand
GATGTCTGAGAATCTGCAAAAGGTGAAGGACTATTTAGGTGAGTTAGAGCTTTCTATCTCCAGTGAGGATGAAGCAGAGGAGTTAGTAATTATAGATGATGAAGATAAAGGTATCAAGAACCTCATCATTGATTGTGAAGATCCGGTTTTAGTTATCGAACAGGTGATTATGGATGTTCCTCAGAATACAGAAGGGTTTTTCAAACGGCTGCTTCAGATGAACCGAACCCTGGTACATGGTGCTTTTGTACTGGATGAAGAGGGGGCGAAAATTATTTTCAGAGACACTTTACAATTGGAAAACCTGGATAAAAATGAGCTGGAAGGCTCAATCAACGCTTTGAGCATTGCTCTGGCAGAGTATGCCGGCGAGCTTATTGAATTCAGCAAAAGCTAGGAATTGATAAACAAAAACAATAACTACTAATTTAAGATAAATTGTAATTAAGAAGGAGTGAAACAATGGCTAGTATATTTCAGCGAGTGTTTAAGGTGGGACAATCCCACGCACACAGTGCGATGGATAAATTTGAAGATCCAATCAAGATGACTGAACAGGGAATAAGAGACCTGAAGAAAGATCTGCAGGGGACTATGAAGAGTCTGGCGGAGGTAAAGGGCGTTGCCATACGCTTGAAGAAAGAGGCTGAGGACAATAAAAGGCTGGCAGCTGATTACGAGCGCAAGGCTATGATGCTTCTACAGAAGATGCAGGGTGGCGGGATAGATGCTGAACAGGCAGAACGATTGGCCACAGAAGCGCTGAACAGGAAAGAGGACTGCAGCCAGAAGGCTGTCAGTCTGATGCAGAACTGGGAACAGCAGAATAACATGGCCTCACAACTACAGACTAATGTATCAAAATTGAAATCTACTGTATCTACATACGAAAATGAACTTATCACACTCAGGGCACGTGCTAAGACAGCCGCAGCAACCCGTAAGATTAACGAACAAGTGGCCAGAGTCGACTCTACCGGTACTATTGCTATGCTTGAGAAGATGAAAGCCAAGGTTGAAGAGGATGAATCACTGGCACAATCCTACGGAGAGCTGGCATCAGCAGAGACTAGTGTAGATGACGAGATCAACGCCGCACTGGGCGGCAATCAACTGAACGCCCCAAGCGACAAACTGCTGGCACTGAAAACGAGGATGGGATTGTTGGAACAGAATTAAACAGTCTTTCGCAATGGCGCAAAGTTCGCAATGGAAAATAATTTAAAGTAAATGCTTTTAGTTTTTTATTTTAATAATATCTTCTCGTTCTCCGCGTTAAATGTTTTTGGTTGTTTATAAGAGTGTTTTTTCGAGGCTTAGTGCCTTCGTGGCGAAGTATTTTTTTAAGGATTTAATATGGCCTGGTTTGGTAAAAAAAAGAAAGATGAGTTTGATCCTCTACAGGATCTTATATTGTCTAAACTCAAGGTTGGATATCTTGTTGATTACGACATGAAGACCTGGGAAGTTACTGAGTATAACACATACGACTGGGAAGATGGAGACCACAGCTACGAATGGGAAATCAAACACGGAGATGAAGTTCTATACCTGGAACTCGCGGATGATGACGAACCTGAGTGGACTCTGACAAAAAAAGTATCCCTGAAGAGCGTCGGCCGCGGAATACGTAAGTTTATTAAGGAAAATGATGATCCCCCGAACATGATCCAATATGAAGGGGTAGAGTACACCATTGATGAAGGCAGCGGCGGCTACTTCTGTAAAGGTGGAGGAAAAGAGAGAATCGAATTCCTCTACTGGGATTACTACGACCTGTCAGAAGAAAAGACACTTACTATAGAGCAGTGGGGTGAAGATAAGTTTGAAGCAGCTGTTGGTATCTATGTAGAAGAGTACCAGTTCACAAATATACTGCCGGGTTCTTGAAGAGATGCTAGTCTTACACCTCTTTGCCATCTTTTACCATACTAAAGCCCATGAGCAGAATGACAACTAAAAGAAAAACAACCTGATGGAACCAAAAGCAAATATACTTATTGTTGATGATAATCGTACCCTCTGTGAGAGCATGAAGTGCGTTTTGGAAGAAAACGGCTATCAAGTTGAATGCGTATTTAATGGTAATGGTGCAATTGAACTGGCGAGAAACAATAATTATGACATAGCCCTTATTGATATCAAACTACCTGATATTTCAGGCAATAAGGTTGTCGAGAAAATGGTAGACATTTCACCTTCGACAGAATACATCTATATGACCGGATATGCCACGATTAACAGTGCCATTGAGGCAGTTAAGCAGAAACAGGTAATATCCTACGAAACCAAACCTTTTGAGATATACCATATTCTACCTTTAATTAATCAAATAATTGAGCGGAAAAGGATGGAAGATGCACTCTTGCAAACAGAGAAATTTAAGTCCCTGGGGGTTATAACCTCCGGGATTGCCCATGAGTTTAATAATCTTCTTTCGATAATCATAAGCACAGCTGAGCTACTTGGTGGAGGTTTCGAAGACGAACAGGAATTGAAGGATGGACTGAATACGATTATAGAGGCGGGTGATGATGGGGCAGATATAGTGAAAAATATGATTAAATATGCTAGATCACAATCAAAAGACACATCCGATTACATCTTTTTTGATATAAAGTACCTGCTTAAAGAGGTTATTGATTTCACGAGGCCAAGATGGAAAATAATGGCTGAGGCGAATGGAATAGATTACCACATAGACAAAGAAGGTATTAGAGAAATACCGGAAGTTCTTTGTAACCCCACAGAACTGAGGGAGGTGTTTGCAAATATTGTAAATAATGCTCTGGATGCAATGCCTGATGGTGGTCGCATTTCATTTAAAACATGGAGTAATGAGGACAATGTGTTTGTAAGTATCTCTGATACTGGCAGCGGAATACATGAAGATGTGCAGGAGAGGGTATTTGATCCTTTTTTTACAACTCGGAGGCCACATGGAATAGGATTGGGTATGAGCGTTTCTTATGGTGTAATAATGAGGCATAATGGCAAGATATGGATTGAAAGTGAGGATGGAAAGGGGACAACGTTTAACCTGAGCATTCCAATCCAAAAAGATGTAGTACAAAAAATTGTACCGTCTGAACCTGAACAGAAGGTGACAACAAGGAAGCTGGACATTTTAGTAGTAGATGATAATGAGGATCTATGTGATGTCTTAGGCGATTTTCTTACCAGAATTGGTCATACCGTTAAGGCTTTTAATAACAGTACAAAAGCTTTAGAGCTTATCGGGAAGGAAAACTTTGATCTGGTTTTATGTGATCTGGTTATGCCAGATATACATGGTTATGATGTAATAAAGACTATTAATAAATTAGGTAATATACCAAAGATAGGCATAATGACCGGCTGGGATGAGGATGGTATGCCTATTGATGATGAAAATTTCAAAGTAGATTTTATTCTCAAAAAACCGTTTAAACACAAAGAGCTGACGAAAAATATTAATCTTGTATTTGCTGAGCAGGAATAGTGGACTGGCCACCTAGAAAGA
>CAYTLC010000162.1:0-5104 GCA_964438395.1 uncultured Candidatus Scalindua sp. | reverse complement strand
TCCTTCACGTCCATGGTCTTTTCAGGCTTCAAAACAACCTTGATAAGCTTCATGTTCTCCCCCCCCATTCTTAAATACTAATAAATGATACTCACCGTAAATCAAAGCTAGTCACTCTGGCGTTCCGACTCCAGTTCATTTAAAACCATATCAATCTGCTCATCAGTCATCCAGCCATTCTCAAAGAATATTCTACCTATCAGTCTGTGCGGTCTGCCTGAAATATTATCATCCGCCTGCTCTATTAAAACCGCTTTAAGTTGGTCTGCGGTTACAAATCCCTTGCTTACCGATATCACTCCAAACCTCGAACAGTACTTACGCGATATGTCCTTGTCAATATGATCTTCCACACTTTACCTCCATGTAATAAAGTAATCTTTCAAAATTCTTGAGACACTTGAACTGTTTAGACTTTTGTCACTTCAGACTTAATACCTAATTGTATCCCTGTAGAAATTCCATGTCAATATTGTTTTCGATGTACTAAAGTAGTCATGTAAGCGGTTTAAGCATTTTTGAAATGCCTTTTGAAGAAGAACGGTACTTCAGCCTGGAAAGTTACATCTTTACCGGTACGGGGATGCTTGAATGTCAAGAATTGTGAATGGAGGGCAAGGCGACCTTTCGGTCCGTCTTTTTTGCCATATTTAGTATCACCAACAAGAGGATGGCCTTTCTCTGATAGGTGGACTCGTATCTGATTTTTTCTGCCTGTTAACAGTTCAATCTCAATGAGGCTGTAAACTCTTGTCTCTCCTACAACCTTATATCTGGTCTTTGCCAGATCTCCTTTTTTGCGATCCTTCACTGAATAGACTTCATGTTTCTCGTTTTCAGTTAAATAGGAGGTGATAGTTCCGCTTTTTTTCTTTAATATCCCATGTACCACCGCGATATATCGATTCTTTACATCTTTCCACTGCGCTTTAAGAGTTTCACTGGCATCAAAACTTTTGGCAAACACCAGAACACCGGAAGTGTCCCGGTCTAATCGATGCACAGGAAAAAGCAGCTTCCTTGATTTAAGACTTCCTTTGCGTATATAGGTAGTTAAGATGCGATGAGCGGTTTTTACTCTTTCATAATTTGCTTCAACGGTCAATAACCCACAGCTCTTATTGACAACAATAATATCATGGTCTTCATAGATTATCGTCAGGCCTTTTGGCCTGTGCCTAAACGGTACCGGCTTAAATTTTTTCATGGAAAGAGGATGAAAACTGAACAAAGAGGTACAAGGGCCTTTCAGCTCACTCGTAAATTCAAAGTAAAGGGTTCATTGTACAGGGTTTTTCACTAATTTCCCCGGACAAAAAACGCCGAGGACAAAACACTAATGAAAAACAGTTTAAACAGCTATCAAATCGGTATGATATCTCCCTGGTTGCACATGTTTGCATACATCTCTTCTCGCTGTTTTTGAACGGCAGGATTTTCCAGATATTCATCAAAGGACATTTTTTTGTCTATGACACCATTAGGTGTTATCTCAACTATTCTATTGGCTATTGTCTGCAAAAACTGGTGGTCATGGGAGACAAACATAACAACTCCCTTAAAATCGATCAACCCGTTATTTAATGAAGTAATCGCTTCGAGATCAAGATGATTAGTGGGTTCATCTAAAAGTAGTACATTGGCACCACTTAACATCATTTTTGACTGCATAATTCGCACTTTTTCACCACCGGAGAGTATATTAGCCTTTTTTAATGACTCTTCACCGGTGAAAAGCATCCTGCCCAGAAAACCTCTTATAAAGTGGTTGTCCTTCTCCTTAGAGTATTGTCGAAGCCAGTCAATCAAAGTAACATCGTCATTAAAAAATCCTGAATTATCTTTTTGCAGAAATGACCTAATTGCTGTTGTACCCCAGGTGTAATCACCACTATCGGCTTTATCCTCACCCATTAGTATTTCAAAGAGTGCGGTTTTTGCCAGATCATGTGCACCAACAAAAGCTATCTTGTCATCATTGTTAATAGTCAAGGTTATGTCATTAAGGGCTACTTCCCCATCCACTCTTTTTGAAAGATTGTTTATTGTAAGGACATTGTTTCCAATTGGTCTTTCGGGTGTAAAACGGATAAAAGGCATCTTTCTTGATGAAGGCTTAATCTGCTCAATGACCATCTTCTCAAGCGTTTTTTTTCGGGAAGTGGCTTGTTTTGATTTGGATGCATTTGCACTGAACCGGGCAACAAATGCTTCAAGCTCCTTTCGCTTAGCCTCTGTTTTCTTATTAGCGTCCCTTGTCTGCTGGAGAGCCAGCTGGCTGGACTCAAGCCAGAAATCATAATTGCCAGTGTAGACGGTAACCTTCCCGTAATCAATATCTGCCATATGAGTACATACATTATTAAGGAAATGTCTGTCATGTGAAACTACAATGACTGTATTCTTGAATTTTATCAGGAACTCTTCAAGCCAGTTAATGGATTGAATATCCAGATGGTTTGTAGGTTCATCAAGCAATAAGATGTCCGGATTGCCGAAAAGAGCCTGCGCTAACAGGACTTTTACCTTTTCCTTACCTGAAAGTTCAGTCATATTCTTTTCATGCAGTTCGTCTGCTATGCCGAGACCACTTAAGAGAGTAGACACCTCACTCTCAGCCTCCCATCCATTAAGTTCAGCAAACTCATCTTCAAGATCTGACACTCTCATACCATCTTCATTGCTGAAATCGCTCTTTGCATAGATAGCATCCTTCTCCTCCATGATTTTAAAAAGCTTTTTATGCCCCATTAACACAGTTTCCCGCACTTTAAACTCATCAAACTCATACTGGTTCTGTTTTAAAACGGCAACTCTTTGTCCGGACGAAATACTTATATTCCCGGAAGATGGCTCGATCTCTCCTGACAAAACCTTAAGGAGCGTTGATTTGCCTGCACCATTGGCACCAATAACTCCATAGCAGTTGCCCGGGCTGAACTTTGTAGTCACCTCTTCAAATAGTATTCGTTTTCCAAATCGTAAACTTATATCATGTGTCTTTAGCATAACATTCTCTTTTCGTTAAATATGTATTTGTTTAAATATCAAAATCGGTATTAATAGCGACAGAAGCTTTAGTATATGATGATAACGCGGAGTGCAACGTGGTCAAAGTGATCTGTAACAGCTGTCTATTGGCTTATCATTATAAAGGTGTGGGAATATTTTGCAAGATAAAAGAGTTTTCACCGCAAAGACGCTCCCCGGACAAAAAACGCCGAGGACAAGAAGAACGCAATGAGAAATAACAAGAGACAAGAGTCTAGACGCAGGAAGCAAGAGAGACTATTGATAACTGAATAATGTCAAATGACTAGTAGCAATGGGCTAATTTTATTGTTAAAATCCACCCTTTATAGATATTAAATCCACTAACGGTTTGGAATTATCAGTTTATGGCCAGAAATAAATTACTGTCAAAATCAAAGTATTTAAACGGGCTTCAATGCCCTAAATATCTTTGGGTTAAGTTTAACGAACCTGACAGGGTCCCCAGGTTTGATGCGTCTATGCTGTACAGGTTTAATCAAGGACATTTAGTAGGTGAGTTTGCAAAGAAACTGTTTCCTGATGGTATCGACATCCCTGCTGATGATTTTACGATCAATCTCAAACAGACAGAAGAGCTTCTTAAGGAACGGAAACCACTTTTTGAAGCCGGCATTATGGTTGATAATGCATTTTCCAGGATTGACATCCTGAACCCTGTTGGAGATGATGAGTGGAATATTATTGAAGTCAAGAGTTCTACCAGGATTAGGAATATAAATTATCACGATGTCTCTTTCCAGAAATATTGTTGTGAGAAATATGGCCTCAAGATCAAAAATTGTTTTCTTATGACCGTTAATAACGAATATGTAAGGCAAGCTGATATTGACCCGACTAGTTTGTTAACCACGTCAAAGGTCAGAATACAAGGAGATAGAGCTACTGACGAAATACAGCAAAGAGTAGATAGCATGTTCAGTACTATTAATTCTGAGAAGTGCCCTGCCGTCACTATAGGTAAACAGTGCAATAGCCCATACGAATGTCCTTTAAAAGAAGAGTGCTGGAACTTTCTACCTGAAAACAATATTTTTGATATGTATGGCAGCAAAACAAATGCATTTGAGTTGTTTGAAAAAGGCATCTACTCATTCAAGGATATCCCGGATGATTTCCCTCTCAGTGGGAAACAGGAGATCCAGAGAGATTGTGATGTCTCCGGAAAACCATATATTGGAAAAAAATCTATCAGGCAGTTCCTGAATAATCTGGAATACCCTTTACATTATCTGGACTTTGAAACTTTCAGCGGTGCCATACCACTTTTTGATGGCACAAGACCATATCAGCAAATTCCATTTCAGTTTTCACTGCATGTTGTTGATGAGGAAAACGCAACACCCAGACACTACTCTTTCCTTGCAGATGCTGAAGGTGACCCAAGGGCTGAGTTTATAGCGTCACTGAAGAGAGTACTGGGTAATAGCGGCAGTATAGTCGTATATAATCAGAGTTTTGAGAAAGGAGTATTAAAAGCACTTGCAGAAATGTTTCCTGAATACAGTGATTGGGCAGAGAACCTTGATGACAGGATAATAGACCTACTGGCACCTTTCAGGTCTTTTCATTATTATGATGCCAGGCAAAAAGGGAGCGCATCTATTAAAAATGTTCTGCCTGTTTTAACCGGAACGAGTTATGATCATCTGGACATATCAGATGGTATGAATGCAAGCCTTGCCTTTTTAGGTGTTATTTCAAATAGTGCCTCAACAGAGGAAATAATTAAAATCAGGAATGATCTAGAAAAATACTGTGAGTTAGATACAGAAGGCATGATATGGATTGTAGATAAGCTAAAGGAATTGACAATGGCTGGCG
This sequence comes from uncultured Candidatus Scalindua sp., assembly GCA_964438395.1. Lineage (GTDB taxonomy): Bacteria > Planctomycetota > Brocadiia > Brocadiales > Scalinduaceae > Scalindua. Next base: position 229 of record CAYTLC010000162.1, on the reverse strand, counting down.
CTAACGACCAAGACCAGAGGCAAAAGGCAATTGACGATGACAGACGTGTTTAGTATAGAACAGCAGACTGCTGGGCAAATGCAATTATCTTTGAAGGGAATATACCGAAATAGATAGTGCCACAGATGGTAAGCAGAATAGCAAAAATGATTAGTGGCGACAGGGAGAGCGGTACGAATTCTCGTACCGGTTTCTTCATGTATATAACAACTGTAACTCTTAAATAGTA
>CAYTLC010000161.1:2110-5161 GCA_964438395.1 uncultured Candidatus Scalindua sp. | reverse complement strand
AGAGAGGTATAGACTCTGCCAAACCTGACCTGTTTGAAGGAAGTGTGTGTGTGCTTACACCAACAAGCCTTAATTCAAAAAAGAGTATAACAAAGTTGTCGAATATGTGGAAAGCATTGGGAGCCAGAATAAGCATTATGACCCCTTCAAAACATGATGAGGTCCTGGCACTTGTCAGCCATCTACCTCATTTCGTTGCATCCAGTCTTGCCGGTGTTATTGATGAGAAACATTGGAAATTTGCAGCCAGTGGATTGAGAGACACTACAAGGATTGCCTCAGGAGATCCTGATCTCTGGTTAAGTATAAGCAAACAGAATAAACAGAAAATAATTAAGTCACTGAGACGTTTTTCTAAAGAGGTAGAGTGTACTATAAATGACATGGAGAAGGGAAACGATAAGAAACTGTTAGGCCGACTGAAAAAGGCAAAGAGTGTTCGTGATAAGAAAAAATGGAAATAAGGATAGAGGTTTTTACTAAAGAACATTTCACCGATTCCATCGGAAATGAGATTGCTTCAGAAGTTGAGCATATCGGAATTACATCTGTAGATGAGATCCGCATGGTGCAGGTGTACCTGGTAGACGGAGATCTGTCCGATGAGGACATTGGGAGAATCTGTGGCGAACTGTTAATAGACGGACTGACACAGGATTATGTCTGCATTAATGGGTCATCAGGAGCACAGGCGAGCGAGATCAAGCTTGGCCCCAAATGGCAAGGTGATGATGCTCATGCGATTGAGGTGACACGCAAACGAGGTGTCATGGACCCGGTGGAGTCAACTGTTATCAAAGGGATCAAGGATTTAGGTCTGAGTGCGAGATCGGTAAAGACTGCAAAAAGATTTCTGATAGCCGGTCAGCTTACGACTGATCAACTCCAAACTATCGCAAACAAAGTACTTGCTAACAAGATAATAGAGGATGTTTTCATAGACAAAGATAGTCTGTTTTATGAGGGCAGAAATGAAGCAATAGATGAAGTCTTCCACAGGCAGGAACTTGATATTCTGGATGCAGATGATGAACAGCTTCTGGAAGTCAGTGAACGTGGGCAGATGTATCTGACTGTTGAGGAGATGAGGACTGTCCAGAAATATTTTGTCGCACTGGGTAGAAAACCGACCGATGTTGAACTGGAAACAGTCGCTCAGACATGGTCTGAACATTGCATGCATAAAACGTTTAAGGGGATTATAGATTATAATGGAGAGCATATCGATAATCTTCTTGCCAATACAATAGTAAGAGCTACCTCAGAATTGAATAAGCCATGGTGCGTTTCTGTATTCAAAGATAATGCGGGTATAATTGAATTTGATGAAGACTACAACATCTGCTTCAAAGTTGAAACACACAATCATCCATCAGCTATAGAACCCTACGGTGGCGCTAATACTGGAATTGGTGGGGTCATAAGAGATACTTTAGGTACCGGGTTGGGAGCCAAGCCGATTTTAAATACAGATATTTTCTGCTTTGGTCCTCTGGATATGCCACAGGTAACGATTCCGGAAGGTATTCTTCATCCAAAAAGAATCTTTAATGGTGTCGTTTCAGGTGTCAGGGATTATGGCAACCGTATGGGGATACCTACCGTAAACGGTTCTATTTTCTTCGATGAAAGGTACACCGGCAATCCACTTGTTTATTGTGGGAATGTAGGATTGATTGCAAGGGATAAGTGTGAAAAAGAGTCGTACAAGGGTGACCTGATTCTGCTTGTGGGTGGCAGGACCGGGAGGGATGGCATACACGGAGCTACATTTTCATCTGTAGAACTGACTCATGAATCGGAAATGATATCCGGGGGTGCAGTCCAGATCGGCGATCCGATAATGGAGAGGAAGGTTACGGACGCACTCTTAATAGCGCTGGATCGCGGTCTGTACAATAATATTACCGATTGCGGTGCCGGAGGACTCTCTTCTGCAGTGGGCGAGATGGGAGAGAAACTTGGGGCTGTAGTTGATCTTGAGAAAGTTCCTCTTAAATATGATGGGTTGTCTTATTCAGAAATCTGGATTTCCGAGGCTCAGGAAAGAATGGTTCTTTCTGTACCGCCGGAAAACATGGAAGAGATCAGAGCGGTTTTTGAAGGGGAAGATGTAGAAGCTACATTTATTGGAGAGTTTACTGGAGACAAAAGATTGCACCTGAGATACAAGGGTGAAACAGTTGCTGATATTGAGATGGCATTTCTACATGATGGAGTGCCCAGGACAGTACGAAAGGCAACATGGCATCTGCCGTCTCATAAGGAACCGGATATAAAAGAGAAGAAGGATTATGGTGAAGATTTGAAAAGTATCCTCTCTTCATGGAATGTCTGTAGCAAAGAGTGGGTAATCCGGCAATATGATCATGAGGTACAGGGCGGAAGTGTGCTGAAACCGTTGGTGGGAGTAGATAACGATGGCCCCGGTGATGCGTGTATAGTTCGGCCTGTTTTAAACTCCAACAAAGGAATAATTGTATCGAATGGTATGAATCCTAAATATGGCGACATAGATCCTTATCATATGGCCTCCTCGGCAATTGACGAGGCTTTACGACAAGTTGTATCTGTGGGAGGCAGCCTGGAAGAAGTCGCTCTCTTAGACAACTTCAGCTGGGGTAATACTAGTAAACCTGAATGTCTGGGAGATCTTGTTAGGGCTTCAATGGGGTGTTATGACACTGCGCTTTATTACGGAACTCCATTTATTTCCGGCAAGGACAGTTTGAATAATGAGTATACGGTTGGGGACAAAACGATTGCAATACCACCCACTCTACTGATCTCTGCTATATGTGTAATGCCGGATGTTACCAAAGCGATTTCAATGGATGTGAAATCACCCGGTAATCTTATTTATATTGTAGGCATGACAAAAAATGAACTTGGTGGTTCGCACTACTATCATACTCACTGTTTTGTGGGGAATTCAGTTCCAAAAGTGGATACGGAGATTGCAAAGAGGACTATGGATTTACTTGCAAGTGCTACAGGAAATGGTTTGGTCAGATCATGTCATGACTGTTCTGAAGGTGGCATTGCTGTTAC
>CAYTLC010000161.1:0-2010 GCA_964438395.1 uncultured Candidatus Scalindua sp. | reverse complement strand
TAATAAACCAAGGGCCGTAATACTTCGTACGGCCGGAACTAATTGTGCTTACGAAACGCAGTATGCACTTGAAAAAGCTGGTGCTGATGTGGATCTAATGCACGTCAATCAATTGGTCAGGGAAAAAGGCTTATTGAGTCCTTATCACATCTTTGTTTTGCCCGGAGGATTTACTTATGGGGATGACATTGCCGCAGGAAAGGTTTTGGCAAATCAGCTCAGACAGCAGATACTTGATGAACTTACGAGGTTTGTTGATGATGGTAAGCTTATAATTGGCATCTGTAATGGCTTTCAGGTCTTAATGAAAATGGGGCTATTACCGGAGGTGAATTATGCTCAGACATCTTTGACCGGCAGTAAACAACGATTTACTTTGACTTACAATGACTCAAATAAGTTTGAAGATAGATGGGTTTATTTGAAATCAGCCTCAAATAAGTCTGTATTTGTAGATAATGACAGTTTTATGTATGTTCCAATAGCCCATGCCGAGGGTAAATTTGTTTCAGAGAACCAGGAAGATATAGAGAAACTTGAAAAATCCGGGCAAATAGTATTTAAATATGTCGATAAAGATGGTAATATATCTGATTACCCGTGGAATCCAAACGGTTCTTTTGGGGATATTGCAGGTGTATGCGATTCGACGGGCAGGGTTCTTGGTATGATGCCGCATCCTGAGCGTCATGTTGATCCGACTCAACATCCTAGATGGACCAGGGAAGGGTTAAAAGCAGAAGGTGACGGGATCGTCATATTTAAAAATGCTGTAAATTATATAAACAGGACATTTTAATACACGATATTAAAGGAGGAGTTGTGGAAGCTAAAACCATAGATCTAAAACCTGTGGCCGGGATTGTTTCAGAACATAGCGATGACTATGATTCTCACTTGATAGCAATCTTACAGCAATCGCAGGATGAATATGGATACTTACCGAAATCTGTATTGAAAGAGATTTCCAGGCTAACGGAAGTACCACTGACAAGAATCTTTGGTGTTGTCACGTTTTATTCACAATTTACTCTTACGCCACGTGGTAAGCACGCGATAAAGATTTGTAACGGTACTGCCTGCCATGTAAGAGGTGTGGATGAAGTTAAAGAGAGTGTAAAGGAACACTTAAACGTGGTTGAAGGGGAGACTACCGCAGATTATCAATTCACCCTGGAGACAGTCGCCTGTATTGGGACTTGCTTTCTTGCACCGGTAATGATGGTAGATGATAGATATTTTGGTAAGTTGACGACAGAATCGGTAACAGGTATTGTGAAAGAATATTCAAACTAATACTTAGGAATAGAAGATGCTAAAAAGATTAAAATCGCATGATGACCTTATTGCCATGAGAAAATCTGGTGATAAGAAGATTAAACAGGAGAAGGTAAAAGTTTCTATCTGCATGACCGGCTGCCGGGCTCTGGGCGCTCAGGAGGTTTATGAAGAGTTTGGTAAGCAGATTAAGAAACAGAAATTGCAGGACAGGGTTGAGGTTGTAGAGACCGGATGCCAGGGGCTCTGCGCAAGGGCCCCGGTTATGACTATAGATCCTCCTGGTGCTCCTAGTATTTTTTACGGCAGGGTCACCGTGGATATTGTGCCGGATGTTATTTCCAAAACAATTTTGCAAGGTGAGGTTATCAAAAAACTCTGTTATGCAGAAGCCGGTAAGAAAATACCTTATATGAAGGATATACCGTTTTATAACAGACAGAATAAAGTCGTTCTGAGAAATTGCGGGATAATTGATCCGAACAGTATTGAGCAATATATAGAAAGAAAAGGATATGATGCATTCGCAAAAGCACTCTTTAAACTTGATCCGGAACGGATAATTAACGAGATTACTAATTCCGGTATAAGAGGTCGTGGAGGTGCCGGCTTTCCCACAGGGCTTAAGTGGGGATTTTGTAGAAAGGCGAAGGGTGATATTAAATATCTGATATGTAATGCGGATGAGGGTGATCCCGGGGCGTTTATGGATAGGGCTATCCTGGAAGGTGA
>CAYTLC010000160.1:0-5232 GCA_964438395.1 uncultured Candidatus Scalindua sp. | reverse complement strand
CACGCGTATCTCAAACTACCGGTTGCCCGGAAGATCAAATCAGAGAGGCTGCCCGCCTCATCGGAAGATCTAAAGCAATGCTTGTTTTCTGGTTCCAGGGTTATAATCACTCTTCACAGGCTGTATTTAAAAATAACACCTTACATAATCTTTGGTTGTTGACAGATAATTTTTGTCGGCCTGGGGCAGGGCCACTATCAATTACTGGTGAATCTAATGCCCTTGGCAACAGATGGATGGGTGGGCTTTCACATCTGCTTCCGGGTATGCGTATGGTAGTAAACCCACAACACAGACAAGAGATTGCTGACTTCTGGAAAATTCCGCTAGAAAGAATACAACCGACTCCCGGCAGGTCTATTATAGAAATGATAGAAGGTCTCCATTCAGGAGATGTACGTGCACTTTGGATAATTTCAGCAAACCCTGCAGCATCTTTGCCTAATACGAAATGGATCAGAGAAGGTTTGTCAAAAGCTGAGCTGTTTATTGTACAAGATATATTTCATCCGACAGAGTCATCCATGATGGCAGACGTTGTGTTGGCAAGTGCTCACTGGTTTGAGAAGACAGGTACTTTTATCTCATCAGAACGTCGCATAGAGTTGGTAGATAAATTGGTAGAGCCATATGGTAATGTAAGATCTGATTATGATATTATTTGTAAAGTGGCACAAGCCATGGGCTTTGAAAAAAAGTTCCATTTTGCTTCTTCCGAAGAGGTGTTCGATGAACTTAAGGAAATTACTAAAGGTCAAATATGTGATATGAGCGGCGTGACTTATGAGCGTCTGCGTAATCAGGTTGGTCCTCAATTACCATGCCCTGACACAGGGCACCCCGGAACAGTGCGTCTGTTTACTGACAGACAGTTTCCACGGCCTGATGGACGTGCCGCATTATTACCACGAGAATACAATCCACCATCTGAAGTACCCAATGAAGAATATCCTTATATTCTAATCACCGGAAAGTTACAGTGGCATTTCAATACCAGAACTCGTACCGGCCGTGTGCCCAACCTTCATTCCAAGGCACCGGACAACTTTGTTGAAATTAACCCTGTTACTGCTTCACAACTGAATATAGTTGATGGTGAAGAAATTGAGGTCGCTTCGCGTAGGGGGGCAGTTCGTGGCACTGTACAGATTACTGACAGTGTACTGCCAAATACCATATTTATTCCAATGCATTATGGCAATGCATTGAAAGTTGGTGATGGCAGATTGGCCAACTTACTTACTAATAATGTATGCGATATACATTCTAAACAACCTGAATATAAATATAGTGTGGTAAAAATATCTAAAATAGATCAAAATTAAATATTGTTATTATGCAAACTACTCCAAATGTTAGTGAATTAGAATCCACAAAAAAGACAGTTAAATTTTTTGAGGGATTATTACGTTCAACTCCAAATGGTATTGTCGTTACAGATGCATCACAAAATATTGTGTTAGTTAATGGACGGTTCAGCTCTATATTTGGACAGCATTGGAGAGATATTATTGAAACAAATCTGTTTGTATGGCTTCAACAACTTGGTAATGGAGCAGTGGAGACTTGGACTAAATTAATGGAAAGTGTCTACAGGGAAGGTCATTGTTATGATGTTAATTTTAATATGACCTCCACTGATGGTATAAAGTATCTAAGTGTTAATGCTTCTCTTGTTGAGCAGGAGTCTGTAGAAGATCAGGCTATTATCATAAGCAATTGGAGGGATATTACTAAGCAAATAGAGATGGAAGAACAAGTTGCTATGTCTGAACGCCTTGCTGTTTTGGGTAAGTTATCAGGCAGTATTGCTCACGAAATAAGAAATCCTCTTGCCACGATAGATATTTCAGCATTAAATCTAAAACGAAAACTTAAAGATGCAGATGAAAAAACCAAGTCACAAATTGATAGAATAATTAAGCAGGTCAAGGATACCGTTGAAACTATCCAAAGCCTGCAAGACCTTGCAAAACTTGATGTGCCTTCTAAGAATAGATGGGATATAAGTGATGTTATTAAGAATGGTATCGGTATTTCAGAGATACCAGAAACTATTCATCTTATAAATGTAATGACAAAAAATGAGTTATTTGTGGATGTGGATGAAAAGCAAATTTCTATCGTAATAAGAAATATTTTGTCTAATGCCATACATGCAATGGAAAATCAAGGTACTGTCTGGATAAATGCTTATAAAGACGTTGAAGATAATGTCATTATCTCAATAAAGGATTCCGGGCCAGGTATTGAGGCAGAGAATATTAATAAAATCTTTGAATCATTCTTTGGAACGAAGGTAAAGGGATTTGGTTATGGGCTTACGATATGCAAGATGATCATGGAAAAAAATGGAGGCACAATAGATGCTACGTCTGAAAATGGCGAAGGCGCAACCTTCATTTTACGCCTTCCATATGCTGATATTGAAAAACAGGTAACATAATAATTGGAATTGCTTAAAAGCAATGTGATTAATAGTTTTAAGGCGTAATTTTATATTTTTGTGAATTAAAGGGGTGAATTGTGAGGACTAATAGACGTATTCTTGTAGTTGATGATAACATAGACTATTGTGAAGGTATAATTGATTTTCTGGAAATGGAGGGTTTTGATGCTAAGGGTGCCCATGATGGCTTCAAGGCCCTTGAAACAATTGAAGAAGAAAAATTTGATATGGTTCTTATGGATGTAAGAATGCCCGGTATGGATGGTGTTGAGACATTTCAAAAGCTTAAAGAGATTTCTCCTGGTACTCCCACTATTCTGATGACAGCATTTGCTGTAGAAAGCCGTATCAAAGAAGCATTGAGAAATGGAGTATTTGGCGCTTTTCAGAAGCCGGTTGATAATGAAAAGCTTATTTGCAGTATAAATAAAACTTTCTCAAGTGGAGCTGTGATTATGATAGCTGATGATGACAGAGAGCTTTGCTCATGCTTACTTGACAGGTTTACTGAAAAGGGATACTGCGGGGTAGCGGTTAATAATCAAGAATCAGCAGTTCTAAAAGCATGTGAAAAGGATTTTGATTTTATAATACTTAATGCAAATCAGAATGACATAAATGGTATTGAAACATATCAGAAGATTCGTGATTTTCGCCCTGATGTAAATATCATCATCATAACAAATAACAATAATGAAACTGAAAATCTAATTGATCAGACTTTGAAAAAAGACGTCTGTGCAGTCTTTGAAAAACCTCTAGATCTTGATGCTCTGGTTGAAACTGTGCAGGAGGCATTTGAGGGTAGAAACTAGATTTAGAGATTCTAAATATGTAGATTATTATTGAATATTTATTATATCTAATTTATGAGTATAAGCGATGAAAATAGATGTTTCTATATTAGTTGTTGATGACAATAAAGAACTCTGTGATGGCATTAAGGAGTATTTAGAGAATGAAGGCTATGTTGTTACGTGTGCTAACAGTGGTAAAGACGCAATTGCCCTGTTACCTGACAACAGGTATGACATAGCTCTTATAGATATTAAGTTGCCAGATATTCAAGGTACTGATCTAGTTAAGAAATTAACAAAAATATCCCCTTCAACTGATTTTATACATATAACAGCACATGCCACACTTGATACTGCAATTGAAGCAGTGCATCAAGAACATGTTGTCTCTTATGAAACCAAGCCTTTAGACATGGATCATCTTGTAGCTATCATCAGGCAGATCATTAAACGTAAAGAAATCGAGCATGCGCTTGTACAGTCAGAGAAATTAAAGTCTATTGGAACAATAACTACTGGTATTTCACATGAATTTAATAATATTCTCGCCATCATCTCTGGCAATGTTCAGCTACTTCGTGACGCCTATAAAGATCATAAGGGCTTGGTTGATTCGCTTAATACTATTATGAAGGCGGTCAAAGATGGCGCTGGAATATCCAATAAGATGCTTGAGTTTTCTAAAACGAAAGTTGACACAACAGAATACGTAACTGATGACATCGGTAATTTAATTAAGCAGTCGATTGAATTTACAATGCCTAGATGGAAGAATATGGCACAAGCCAATGGCATAAACTACCATTTGGATATGGATGGTGTTAGTGGAAAATCTGAAGTGAGTTGCAATTCCACAGAAATAAGAGAGGTGTTTATAAACTTAATACACAACGCCCTGGAGGCAATGCCTGACGGCGGTAAGATCTCGTTTAGTACTTGGGACAAAGACAATATAGCGTTTGTCAGGGTTTCTGATACTGGCAAAGGCATGACAGAAGATGTGAGGAGGAAGATATTTGATCCTTTTTTTACCACACGAAGACCTGATGGTACCGGATTGGGGATGAGTATAGTTCATAGTATTATGTCCAGGCATAATGGTAGTATAGATGTTAAAAGCGAAATTGGAATAGGTACTACATTTACTCTTCAATTGCCGATAGTTACTAGAGTAGGTAGTACAAGAGAAATTACTGAAACGGAACAAGTGTCAAAAAGTAATGGTTTGCACATCCTGGTGGTAGATGATGATGAGCCAATATGTGATATTCTGGACAAATTCCTTTCAAGAGAAGGCCACATGGTAAGGACGGTAGACAATGGTGCAGAGGCTATAAGCTTAGCAGAAGATAACAACTATGATCTTGTATTGTGTGACATGGTTATGCCGGAAGTTTATGGGTATGACGTAATCAAGGCCCTGAATGAGATGGAAAGAATACCTAAAATAGGCGTAATTACTGGATGGGGTGAGCAGCTTAAACTTATGGACGATGAAGCCTTTAAAGTGGATTTCCTTCTCAAAAAGCCATTCGATTTTTCAGAGATGTTGCTACTCATTAATAATTTATTTATTAATAATTAGGTGTTCATTTATAGAAAATAGTTAATCTCTTTGCTAAAACACTACATTAATATAGGACGAATTTTTGTTGTTGATAATAATATATGCAGAAAGAAGTTGATATAAATATGTCTTATGAAAATCTACCATTAGTAAATCCAAAAGCTCCAAAGGTTGAAAGCCGTCGAAGTAAAACGGTAAAAACACCTTCAGCAGAATCTATAAAGCAAGACATTGAAGATGCAGAGAAGCTAATCACGCATGTAGACATAGGCGAACACGTGAAGCTGGAAGATAGTATTGAAGCAGATGAGAAATATTTGATTGATACTATGCCTGGAATAACATCCAAGGCAGCAAGCATGGGTCCGGGAGGTTCGCGGAAGCCACATTATACGCGTACCTCCCGGACCCATGCTTGC
>CAYTLC010000159.1:0-5270 GCA_964438395.1 uncultured Candidatus Scalindua sp. | reverse complement strand
GCAAGTTTTCTGGCAAGAGCCTATGAAAACTACAAGAGCTACAACCTTGGTGATGAATATCGCCTTGACCTGTACGGTATGTATCAAGCACGTCACAATTTACTTGGTGAATTACAGATTAAGAGTAAATATGTAGGTCACCTTGAAGGACAGGCCCGGGAAATTGAGCAGGACGGAGATGGCCATATGAACGGTAATCCTAGTATGGCATTTATGAGCAACTTGTATGATCCTGACAACTACGGCGGAAGTACTGTAGATCTGTCTGCAGGCATACAATGGCAGCCGTTTCACAACCATATTCTGAATGCACAATTCTCTTTTCCACTTTATCAAAACCTGCACGGAACGCAACTGGAGAGAGACTTCACTACATCAATTACCTATTACATCGAGGTCCCTCTCAGCAAGAGCAGACGCTCGAAAAAATCAGGCAAGGGATTGGATATCCTGGGCTTTTAATTTAATAGTAGCCGCAGGCTTTAGCCTGCGTTTCTCATAATCCAATAGGTGTATGCGGATTTTTTGTAAGTCACGCTACCTAAAGGATGCGATTATCCGCTAACGTACGTTCGGTGTTGGCGGACACAAATCACTCAATATAGTTTTTGTATTATAAAGGAGAGAGATAAATGTATAGAAGAAAATATCAGATATCCGCTCTGCTGATACTGCTGGTACTGGCCCTGTTTTTCAACGGCTGTGTAATACTGCAGAGACTGCCAGAAGAAAAATCGGCTGATGCACAAGTGTATATTAAAAGATGTAGCGCCTGCCACGCTATCCCTCATCCTGCCAGACTTAAATTCCACCTCTGGAAGGATAAGGTTACCGTTATGAAGAATGAGCAGATGCCTGTTATTACCGCTAAAGAAAAGGAGTCTGTGCTTTCCTACATTAACACCCAATCAAAGAACGGGTTAAAAACATTCAATCTAAGGTGTGGTCAATGTCATGATACGCCTGAAGCGGAAGAACTAAAAAATAAGAAATGGGAAGATTTAATTATCGTTCTTGATGGAAACATGCCAGTATTCTCAGAAGAAGAACGATCATCCATAATAAGATATCTACAGGCATACGCAAAAAAGTAGAATACTTAGAATGAAATGAGGGGTGTAAGAATTCTAGTGATCCTTACACCCCTCATTGAACTACTTAGTTATCACTTGAACAACATCCTTAAGTATTTCGCTCAATAACCTTGTCACAGATATAACCACCAATCGGTATCGCCGACGTAGCCGCCGGAGATGGTGCGTTACACACATGCAAACTGCGAGGGCTTTCGGCAAACAGGAAGTCGTGAACCAGCAAACCATCCTTCATTACTGCCTGTGCACGAACTCCGGAAGGGTATGGTTTCAGATCCGATACCTGTAGTTGCGGGCAGTATTTCTGCACCATCTTGAGGTAGCCCGGCTTCCAGAGGGAGTTTCTGGTTTCCATCAATCCGCTTTTGATATGGGATTTCAATACTCGCCAGAAGCCTCCAAACGTCACCATGTCCCAGGCATCCCGAACGTTTATATTGATCCTGCCATATCCCTCCCGCTTCCAGCCCAATACAGCATTTGGCCCAACTGTGACAGAACCATCTATCATCCGGGTCAGATGTACGCCCAGGAATGGAAGGTCGGGATCAGGTATCGGATAGATCAAGTGATTAACAATCTGGTTATACTTTGCTGCCAGCTGATAATACTCACCACGAAAAGGAATGATCCGGAAATTAGTTGGAATACCCAGCATCCTGGTAGTGCGATCTGCCATCAGTCCGGTACAGGCAATCAGAAAGCGACCATTAAATGTAATTTTATCGCCTTTGTGTAGCGCTACAACCGTAACATCATCAGTTGATTCGCTCAGTGCTTCTACTTTGTGATTCAGCCGTGCATCTCCTCCCATCTCGATAAACCTGTCAGCCATTTTGGTAGCAACCTGTTGGAAGTTCACAATGGCAGTATCTTTAACAAGAATGCCGCCAAGACCAATGATGTCAGGCTCGCGGGACTTCAATTGTTCAGCCCCTAGCAGTTCGACATCTATCTCGTTGCTCTGGCAGCGTTCAAACAGTGCATGCATACGCTCCAACTCCAGCTTATTGGTTGCTACCAGCAGCTTACCACACCGTTCATACGGCACATCATTCTGATCACAGAACTCCATGGTAGCTGCAACGCCGGCTTTACAGAACTTTGATTTCAGGCTGCCCGGTTTGTAGTATACGCCTGCATGGATTACTCCACTGTTATGACCGGTTTGATGCCGGGAGTATCCAGACTCTTTCTCCAATAGCAGGATCTTCTTTTCAGGAAAATGCTGCTTCAATTGCCATGCGGTAGATATACCAACAATACCACCACCGATAATAATATAGTCGTATGTCATAGCATCTTTACTTAAATATGGCCGGACTGTTTCCTACAATCATGGTAGACCGTGTTAGGGTGACAGTTTATACAAATATGACGTTGAAACATAGTGAAAGATTCGCTACTACGTAGAACACTGCAGAACGGATTAGTTAGATTCCTTAACGAATTTAGTCAAATTTGGATCTCTCACGGCATTCCTGTACAATCATTTAAATACGCATACCATCAAACAGTATTAACCCAAGACAGCCAAAAACAACTACCGGTAGCCATGCCGCCAGTACGGGCTGCAGAATTCCCATGTTCCCCAGATTGGCACAGATATAGGCTAATACAAAGAATGCACAACAGATAAGGACACTTATCCCTACCCTCAAGAATATATTTTTGCTCATTCTTTCAAATCCCAGAACAACTGGAATACCCAGAAAGAGCAAGATGAAATTAGTTAAAGGATACGCCACTCGTGTGTGATACATGACACTGTACCTGTCATTCTCAGGCTCTTTATTTCGCAACTCTCTCAACTCCTTAAAGCTCTTCAACGATGCATTAATATCAACCCTGCTCAATTGCGCAGGTGATAATGTGGTCTCCAGTATATAATTATCCATTTGCTCTGCCGGAGCAACCCAATTACCGTCTCCATCATAATTGTGTTTGACAACGTTAAACAGCAACCAGTTATTGTCATCAGTCCATTTACCTCGTTCGGCACTGATGGTAAACTCCTTTTTGCCATTTTCATATTTCCCAATTATATATGCAACTTTAATAGTTCCTTCAACTGTATTAAGTGTCCATACCCTGAAGAGCATGCGGTTTTCCTCATCCTCAACAAGGATATTATTCTGTTCTTTATCTTCAAACGTTGTCTGCTCTACTTTTTCGAGTCCCTCAGCTAACTTCGGAATAAGCAGTTCCTGATTTAGAACAGCCAAGAAGGACAGGAGAACCGATACGATAAAAATAGGAAGCATGATTCTATACAGGTTAATTCCAGCAACCTGCATAGCCAATATCTCATTATTTTTTGTAAATCGTACAAGTACCAGACTCACTGAAATGAGAGTAATTGCCGGAAAAAGCTGTGAGATAAATACCGGCAACATAAGCCCGTAGTAATGCGAAGCCATCGTGAATGCTTTAGCGCCCATTTCTATAAAATCGTCAATCTTTTGAATCGCATCAACAACTACATAAATACCGCATATTGCAAACATGCATACGATGAAAGAGGGTACAAATGCCTTAACAATGTATTTATCAATTTTGTAAACCATTTTACTTTAACTTCTCCAACAGCTCAGAAATATTCATTCCTGAAACAGGATGTTTGATGTCCGGTGATATCTCAGATAGTGGTTCTAACACAAAAGCACGTTCATGCATGCGTTCGTGAGGAATTTTCAGGTTGTGATCATTTACAATCCTGTCCCCATACAGTAATATATCCAAGTCCACAACCCTCGGACCCCATCTCACACCGGGTTTTCTCCCCAGTTCTATTTCAATTTCCTTAAACTCTTTCAAAAGTATTTGTGGTTCAATCTCTGTCTCCAAACCTATGACGCAGTTAACATAATCTGACTGTGGTGGACCGCCAACAGGTGTGGTGTTATAAAGACCGGATTTCTCTTTGATGCAGATTCCCTCATGGGCATCTATCCTGTCGATAGCTCTGACTATATTCTCTCTTTTATTCCCAAGGTTTGAACCGAGTCCTGCATATACCTTTGTCATTACACTGGTACTGGTAAAAAAATATAATATTGGTCATACTGTCAAATAATCTGAGAACTGACGCGTACTGTAACAAATCACACATAAAAAAGAATTAAGTAATTTGAAAATTGAATGATATGTCGGGAATTCTTGAATTACTAGATCAGTATCTACATCTTATAAATCCTGGGCAATATTCTCGCTGGTTACAAGCCCGTTTAAGATATTTATACCTTTCCATCTATCTAATATTATCTTGAGAGGCAGGGCCTTCTGACTGGGCCCCCCCGCCGCGAGAAGAATGTAAGGCTTCTTGTCTTGTTTCTGCAAACGCTCTTCAATCTCACAGAAATTTACTGTAAATATTGAACTGAAAAAAGCGGCAGCATCAACAAGATCTTGTTTAGACAATGTTGCATCACTGTTAGCAAACGCCTTCAGCCTTTTTATTTGCTCGTACTCATCATATTTGAATTTCCCGTTTTCTCGCTCAAACACTTCCCCAACCAAATGATGAAACAAAAATCCTTTTTTACTGAAAGGAGCAAATGCAATTTCACCTACAATATCAAAATTGTTTAAGAAGGATTGTAGTCGTAAATTATAAACATGACGCATAAAACCGGTAACAGGATGATTCCACCTGATACTCCCCAAACCTAAAATCACGACATCACTATTCAACACTTCATTTTCGAATCCAAGCATTTTCCGAGTTCTGATTCGCTGTTCGACAATTTCATATAGTGACTCTTTGCTATAGAGATTGGTAATCTCAGGAAGCTGGTATGTATGTGTAACTCCAACATTTAGATTTCGGTTTAGTAGCTGAGACACAATATGAAGCGGAGAAAGTTCTATCAAGTTGTTCGATCTTAAAGCTATACAACTTGAAAAAAGCAACTTTATATCCGTGTCCTCCAGCTCATCAGCCAGACTCATTATCGTATTCAATACACTGCTTCCGCCTTGAGCCGATATTTTGATCTCCGTTTCTTTAATTATATCTTTTTCATTGACTTGATTAATTCTGTTCTTGGTCATATCCTCCAGAATAACGTTTATTTTTCGTACCAGAATATCTGACGCATACTTACCTATCTGTTTATAATAGGCTTGGGTGTGAACAAAATAATCCGCATTTTTTAAAACCACAACATCATTAAG
>CAYTLC010000158.1:3156-5314 GCA_964438395.1 uncultured Candidatus Scalindua sp. | reverse complement strand
TATTTGCGTGCCATCTTGACAGACACTATAAGACAGGAAAGTTAGTTGTACAACCGGGCCCAATCTCAGCGTTTACCGATAGATTCGATATTTCAATCAGGGGTAAAGGTGGCCACGCAGCACAACCGCATGATGCAATCGACGCAATTGTAGTTGCCAGTCTTATAGTAATGTCCCTGCAGACAATCGTATCCAGAGAAGTGAATCCATTGTACCCCTCAATTGTATCAGTTGGGCAAATAGAGGGAGGCACGGTACCTAATGCCATAGCAGAAACCGCTAAGCTTTGCGGCACGATACGCACGACAGATACTCAAATAAGAGAGCAGATAATGTCTGGCATAACACGTATTGTAGACGCGGCCGGTACGCTTCACAATGCGGATGTAAGTGTTAACTTTACTATGGGCTACCCGTCTGTTATTAATACCGTCGAGGAGTCTGAAATTGCCGGTGAAGCAGTCAAAAACATTATTGATGAAAAGGCTCTCGTTGACAGCAAATTTGCGTGTATGGGAGGTGAAGACTTCTCATATTATCTTGAAAAAACCCCGGGGTGTCTTGTGCGATTGGGTGCTCAAAAAGAGGGCCTGGAAGGAATACCGGCTCACAGCTCTACATTCGATTTCGATGAAAATGCACTGGGTATTGGTGCCGCATTTATGGCAGAAGCGGCAAGATTAACAATTGAACGCCTGTCCCAATAAACACCATATCGGTTAGATGCAGTTAAGACCACATCCGACACTCAACTCAAAATATAATTATCATTCATACCTTTTTTTAAATATTGTCCGAAAGAAGGAGATCAGGAACAAAAATATGTGACCACATGTCGGCAGCATAGCAGAGGCTCCCAATATGAGGCCAAAGTAGATATTACGTTTGTTAGCAAATGGGTTTGATAGCGCATCCTTCAGCATTCTTCTGTAATCCTCGTTTCTACCGGATAGATCCTGTCGTACTGATTCAAAGAGATGAACCAGCCAACCGGCAAAGGAGAAAACATACAACACCCAGAAAGTAGCCAATAGTGCAATTACCAGATCAAGCGAAAGGTGCGAAATGTATTCCAGATCTTTTTCGGCAGTTAGAGCACGGCGAATAATAAAGAGAGTTATAAAAAAGGAAAGACTGTCAAAGAGCGCACCCAGAAAACCGACAGGAAATTGTACTTTGAAGTAGTGATTCCCGTCGATGCCACGTGTTAGTTCCGGAAAGGCCGTAAACATAGCCCACCAGTAACACGTAATATTTATCAGAACAAAAAACAGAAAGAGAGTGGGATAAAATATATAAAGGCTTCCTCTTTTTGCTTCGTAATAATCCAACAAAATTCTTAATGAATTCTTCCACGTGATTATTGTTGTATGCAAAGTGAATCCTATCAGGAAAAAACCCTTTGTAAATCAATGACGAACTAATACCGGAAGTATACCAACAAATACTGAAGAAGTGAATTTGAAATGAATTATGAATTGAAATTTATTATAAATCTTATTAATCCGGATCCCATATTACTCCCTGGTCAGCATGCCCGTTTGGCCATCCCTCATTGGCGGTACCATCGCTATCTCCATTCTGTACTCTCTCGACATGACCATCCATAAATAGTATGTTTGCACCTCTTGAATGTCTTTGCGCAACGCTTCCATATGAACCATCATACTTACTTGCAACAGTTGTATTATTGATTCTGCCATCAAATAATAAGACAGTTTTGGATGGGAATTTAATTGAATCAATCATTCGCTTGCACATTGATCCCTGTGCAAGCTGGGTATTCATTTTTATGGTTTTGGTATTGTCTTTTTTATCTTGTGTTACTGTACTAATAACAGGATCCTGTTTTATCAACATAAGTTTTTCCTTTGTTGAAATCTCCGTCTGATTCTCAGGCAATATATCAGTTGTTATGTATCGATCAACTGCCTTAAACCAGACCTCACCACTGCACGATCCGCTATTGCTTTCCAACGGGAGATATCCATCGTTTTCAATTGTATATTGTAATAGAGCCTTGTACATCTGCCCCATGTTACTCATACATACTGCCTGCCTGGATTTCTCCTTAATCATTGAAAGGACCGGAAACAGTAAACCCATAATTGCAAAAACAACAAATACAACTATGGCAATCTCAATCAATGTAAATGCG
>CAYTLC010000158.1:0-3056 GCA_964438395.1 uncultured Candidatus Scalindua sp. | reverse complement strand
TTTTATATCATCAATTGTGGCAAAAGATCCAATTTCCTCACGATAATGAACTATAGATTCCGCCTTCTTTTCGCCAATGCCCTTTAACGACATTAACTCCTCAACTGTTGCCGTATTAATGTTTACCTTTGCACTATGCTCCGCATTAGCAAAGGTACTAACAAAAGATACCAAGGTTGCAAAAATTAATATAACAGCTACTTTGCGAATAACGTCCATGTTATTGCTCCTTTCCAAAACAGGAATCCCATATTAATATTGTATGTGAATATTACGAGTGAAGTTTGTTGCAGAAAAAGGAAGTGTCTAAAACATTTGTTCTCTCCAAAAAAAGATAAGATTATCTAGAGATCAGATTAAGATGTTTTCTTCATCGGCATTTAACAACTCTTTCCAGGCAATGTCAAGGTAAATACGGAGATCACACATTAGCGCAATCACCGTTTCCTCTGATCATGTTTTTGAGTAATAGCCCAGATACCATTCCACAAATTTCTTAATTCCCTTCTCAATTGGAGTGGAAGGCTTGAAGCCAATATCGATCAGATCATCCACGTCAGCACACGTTTCATGTACATCACCCGGTTGCATGGGTAAAAGATTTTTCTCTGCCTTTTTTCCCAGACAATCCTCCAATACCTCAATAAACTTCAAAAGTTCAATTGGATTGTTATTCCCAATATTATATATCCTATATGGTGCATAACTTGTTGCAGAATCCGGTTCGTCACTATTCCAGCCTGTATCTGGCTCAGGAATATTGACAGCTACCCTGACTACACCTTCTACAATATCATCTATATAGGTGAAATCTCTTTTCATCTTTCCCTGATTAAATATATCTATCGGTCTGTTTTCCAGGATTGCTTTGGTAAACAAGAACAGAGCCATATCCGGACGTCCCAGAGGGCCGTAAACAGTAAAAAACCTCAGTCCCGTACATGGCAATTTGTACAGACTTGAATAGGAGTGGGCCATAAGTTCGTTTGACTTTTTTGTGGCCGCATAAAGAGAGATAGGATGATCCACATTATGGTGAACCGAAAACGGCATCATTGTATTAGCCCCGTAAACGGAGCTTGAAGAGGCAAAAACCAGATGCTTAATGTCACTGTTCCTGCATCCTTCAAGTATATTTAGAAATCCTACAATATTACTATCAACATAAGCATGTGGATTTTTCAGTGAATATCTTACACCGGCTTGTGCAGCCAAATTCACAACATAATCAAACCTGTTTTCAGAGAATATTTTTTCAATTCCATTTCGATCAACTAAATCCAATTTATGGAATATAAACTCCGGATCCCCTTTGAGTTCATTTAGCCTGGATTTCTTCAGATTAACATCATAATATTCGTTAAGGTTGTCAATCCCGACAACGCTATTGCCTTGACCAAGAAGACGTTTTGATAAATGAAAACCTATGAAACCGGCTGCTCCTGTTATTAAATATTTCATTAGTCATTCGCTGATGATGTCAGCTGTCGCAACGCCTCTCTGTCTACTTAGTTGGCAAATCTATAAATGATTAATCCTTGAATTTCCTGAACCAGGCGAGATAGAACGAACTGGCAGGGATTTCTTTATCCACCAGAACTGGCTTGTCTGGATGGCTGGAAAATATTTGTTATTTGTTTTTTGTTTATTGGTGCTTAATAACCCATCAAACTTATATCAGGGTTGCCTTAAATTGGATCAATATCAGAAATAAATACTTCGGCAGCAGCGCCTTTCTGTAGAAGATCAATGCGTATAACTAGCTTATAATGACCTTTCCTTTCTACAAGAATCCCCTCAAGCCCCTTAAGTGGGCCTGCCTTTACCCTTACTGCTCTACCCTTTTTAAGATATGCATACTGATCCAGTTGTACTTCGCTTTCCGCAATCGACTTTAAATCAAGGATCTGTTTCTCCGGTATTGGTGTTGGCGCATCTATGTCAGTGCCAATTATCCTTGTCACACCTCTTGTATATTTAACATCAAACAGACGCTCTTTGTCCGTACAAACAAACATGTATCCGGGGAAAAGAGGCAAATCAACGTGCTTCTTCCGGTCTCGCCTCCGGCTGAGCGTATGTACAAGAGGCAGAAATGTCTCTATTCCTCTTTCGCTAAGGAACAGATTTACCTGTTTTTCGTGCCTTGAACGTGTATGTATTGCGTACCATTCCATAGATTTATCCATAATAAGCATTCAAACAAAATTGTTCAAGCTATAAATAATTCACTCACACCATAAGGCATATAGCAATATTATTACACTTGCATTTTAATGTTATAGCTATATAATTTGTGATGCTTGTAGTGGAAATTGCATTACTTTTTGAGTGATTATTAAGAAGTGTTACAAGGATTGAAAACTGCTTAAGTTGTTTAAGTTAATATAGTTAAAATATTGAGCGCCCGTAGCTCAATTGGATAGAGTAGTGGACTTCGAATCCAATGGTTGCAGGTTCGAGTCCTGCCGGGCGTGCCATAAACCTGGCCATTTGATACTGATCATTGGCCGTCTCAAATCTACAAAAAACTAAAGTGCGCCCTTAGCTCAGCTGGTAGAGCAACTGACTCTTAATCAGTGGGTCGAAGGTTCGATTCCTTCAGGGCGCACCATTACACCAAAGACTTACAACAATCAACATTTTGGCTGATCTGAAAAGTGTGTCCAAATTGTGACCAAAATTTCCATGAAGGGCATGGTGGGAGACTACCATGCCTTTTTTTTGATGAGTCTTTGACTTGTAACAATTTGAATATTTTTTTCATATCGGTATAAGACTTTCTCGTAGATGCTTCATACAAATCATTCCTTTTGAATCTATCCCCTCTTCCCTTTTTCATATAAGATTTATTTCATTTTCTAGAAAACAAAAGTTATTAAATATCACAAACTAGCCTATCATCATGAAGACAGGAGCCGCTTTTTCCAAAAACAGAAAATATAGGTATATTCTGTGGAGAATATGGGATGACAAAAAACCTTTAATAATGTTTATTGGTTGACCTGCTCCCCAAAAGCTGATCCATTTGTAAAGTTAGTATAAAGCTATATAAT